>CAYTTQ010000004.1:0-72040 GCA_964440795.1 uncultured Desulfobacterales bacterium
ACCTGGGTAAATATAAGACCGGGTTCCAAATCGCAGCCATCATTCCTCTCTTAATTCACTATCCCTATTTTTCTATCGATTTTCATGCCATTGGCACCCTCATTATTTGGATCGCCTTGTTTTTCACCGTTTTGTCAGGGGCTAAGTACTTTCAGAAATTTCAAAAGATTATACAAGAATAGTCTTGGAGTGTTCTATAAAATCGCGTCCGGGAAAGGTCCGTGAACCCCGGTGTCGTTATCATGCCGCGGTGGGCATTCCATGATCCTCCCGTCCCCGTGAACAGGAGGGGGTGACATCGTACGTGCGGTTACAGAGGAATTCGGGAGATAATCGATGAAATCTAAAAAGGGCGTACGGTCCGTATTTTCCTGTCAGCACTGCGGGTATCAATCACCGAAATGGATGGGTCGGTGTCCCGATTGCGGTAAGTGGAATACCTTGATCGAAGAGGCGGTGTCTGCACCTTCCTTGTCGGGCTCGCACGGGCCCGACATGGCTCCTTCCGTCGAGCCGGTTGCCATGGGTAGTATAGAAGTTTCCGATGTCGCTCGCATTACAACCGGCATCGAAGAATTCGACCGGGTTTTGGGGGGCGGCATCGTCCCGGGGTCGCTGGTTCTGATCGGTGGTGATCCGGGTATCGGCAAATCGACGCTCATGTTACAGGCGATGAGTTCGTTTGTTTCCCAAGGTCACAAAGTGATCTATATTTCGGGTGAGGAATCGGTTCAGCAGGTTAAATTGAGAAGCGAGCGGTTGCATGCCGACAATGAGGACCTGTTGGTGGCTTCAGAGATCAATCTCTCCGCTATTACTTCAATGGCGCAAAATATACGTCCCACGGCGATGGTGGTCGACTCGGTTCAAACCCTGTTTTCGCCGGAAGTCGCCTCCGCCCCCGGCAGCGTAAATCAGGTTCGTGAAGCCACCATGCATTTGATGTTTCTGGCGAAGCGGACCGGCGCCACGGTTTTCCTCGTGGGCCACGTGACAAAAGAAGGGGCGATTGCCGGACCTCGGCTGTTGGAACATATGGTCGACTCGGTACTCTATTTTGAAGGCAGCGGCCACGGGGTCTTACGGATTCTTCGGGCCGTGAAAAACCGTTTTGGATCGACCAATGAAATCGGTGTCTTCGAGATGAAGGACAGCGGTCTTACACAGGTGAAGAACCCGTCTTCCATCTTCCTGCCCGAGCATGGCAACAGTGTTTCAGGGTCGGTGATTACGGCCAGCCTTGAAGGTTCCCGGCCGATATTACTCGAGATTCAAAGTCTGGTGTCTCGATCCGGTTTTGGAACGCCAAGGCGGGCCGTCTTGGGGGTGGATCCCAGTCGGGTCTCTTTACTGGTAGCCGTCATGGAAAAGCGGCTCGGCCTGGAATTGACCAGCGATGATGTGTTTGTGAATGTAGCCGGCGGGGTGAGAATTGATGAACCCGCTGTCGACTTGGGGATCCTTTCCGCGATGGCCTCCAGTTTTATGGACAAGTCCGTCCGGCCCGGCACGGTGGTTTTGGGGGAGGTCGGCTTGACCGGTGAAGTCCGGGCCATCAGTCGGATTGAACAACGGGTGGGCGAGGCTGAAAAACTGGGCTTCAATCGGTGCTTGGTTCCCCAGGGGAACATAAGCCATGTCAAGCGCTGTGCCGGCCTGGAACTTGTTGGCGTGAATACCGTTTCAGAAGCCATGGATGCTCTTTTCTGAAGCGCCCCGGATTGCGTGTTCCCAGCTACGGTCGGTTTAGGCTTGAAAAAGGCTTATCAAGTGCGCTATACGCGTGACGGTGAGTCCTCACAAATGGCATGACACATATGCGATCCGTGCCCGTAAGGAAGGATTTCCGGCGCGCTCGGTTTACAAGCTGGAGGAGATTCAAAAGCGCTTCCGAATTATCCGCAAGGGGGCGCGGGTTGTGGATCTGGGGTGTTGTCCCGGCTCCTGGTTGCTTTTTGCATCCAAGGTGGTCGGCCGTCGCGGCGAGGTGATCGGGGTGGATCTCAATCCGCTTTCCATCTCCGTGCCCGCCAACGCTCGAGTGATTTGCGACGATATCCTCACCTGGGATCCCGAAGCCCTGGACGGCTATCTGGGTGTAGGGATCGACGTGGTGTTGAGTGATATGGCGCCCGCCTGCACAGGGAACAAATTCGTCGACGCTCAACGATCCTTGGCATTGTGTCGGCAGGCGTTATGGGTTTCCACGGCGGTTTTGAGTCCGGGCGGGTCCTTGGTGTGTAAAGTATTCCAGGGGGAGGATTTCGATCAATTCGGAAAAGCGGTTCGGGAAGTCTTTTCTCGTATATCTTACGTTCGGCCCAAAAGCACCCGCAAGGCCAGCAAGGAGATCTATGTGGTTGGGATGGAGAAAAAGATAACCTGTGGGTGTCTATCCATGATTAAAAGTTAAGGAGGCAGGCGTTATGTCCGGGCATTCTAAATGGAGCACGATTAAGCGAAAAAAAGGGGCCACAGATGCCAAGCGGGGTAAGATCTTTACGAAATTGATTAAAGAGATTACCGTGGCAGCCCGTTTTGGTGGCGGGGACGTGGATGCCAATCCCCGTTTGCGGACGGCCGTCGCCAATGCCAAGGCAGAAAATATGCCCAAGGATAATATTGAACGGGCGATAAAGAAAGGTACGGGCGAACTGGAAGGGTTTAGTTACGAAGAAGTCATTTATGAAGGATACGGACCCGGGGGGGTGGCTGTCTTGGTTGAGTCGGTAACGGATAACAAAAACCGTACCGTCGCTGATGTTCGGCACATTTTCAGCAAGTCCGGCGGTAATCTCGGCGAGGCCGGATGCGTAGGATGGATGTTTGAAAAAAAGGGATACTTTGTATTCGAAAAAGAGAGTGTAGACGAAGAAACCCTTATGGAGGTCGCCCTCGAGGCGGGTGCGGATGATGTTCGAGACGAAGGCACGACATTTGAAGTGGTTACGCCTCCCCGGGATTTCGATTCCGTACAAAAAGCCTTTGATGAAAACGCCTTGAAGTATGTGGTTTCCGAGATTACCATGTTGCCCCAAACCACGGTAGTGCTGGAGGGTAAGGAGGCGGAGCAGATGATCCGGCTGATGGAGGGGCTTGAGGATTCGGATGACGTCCAGAAGGTCTATTCAAACTTTGACATCTCTGATAAAACCTTGGAATCGTTCGGTGAGACTTAGTAGGGGGCGCTTGGAGGGTGTCCATGGTCCTCTCGCTTGTCTCGCTCCTCTGGCTCCTCTGGGTGCCGGTTTTCAGGGTTATACGGTCTTGCAGGCATTTCCAGGCGCGAGAGGGGGGCCGGAAGCGTTTTGTTGATACTCGACGAGCTTTGCTATTCGGAAGAACACATCTGGGTCCGGCGTGACGGTGATCAAATCGTCACCCTCGGGATCACTGATTACGCTCAGACGGAATTGGGGAACCTGGACTATGTGGAATTGCCCAACGAAGGAGACGAAATCATTCCCTATGAGCCCTTCGGCAGCATTGAGTGTTCCCGGATCGTGACCGATTTATATGCCCCGCTTGCCGGACAGGTTTTTGAAATCAACGAAGATGTATTGAACGATCCCGCCATAATCAACGATTCGCCCTACAAAGAAGGATGGATCATTAGAGCCAGGCTGTCGAGTTCGGAAGACCTGGGCGGGTTGATGTCCGCCGATGATTACGAAGAATATGTTCTGGACGGCAAGTTATAACGCCGGTTATTTTTGCGCGAGCCCTTAGCCGTTGGTTATTTCCAGCATGCGGTTGACCGCCACGGCGGCCTGCGTACGGATGTTTTCGGGTACCCTTATTTCGTGTTTTTCTCCTTCCAGTGCCTCAAGGATATCATCGGGCGATATCTTTTTCATGTCTCGGCAGATCATGTTTTCTGAGACCCGATAAAACTGCTTGTGGGGGTTTGTTTCCTGCAGGGGGTGGATCAGGCCTTCTTCCGTTCCCACGATAAATTCACGTCGGTTGAAATCTTTGGCAAAACGTAACATTCCCGAGGTGCTCAACACCGCGTCGGCCAAGGCGAGAACCTCGGGACGACATTCGGGATGAGCCATGAACAGGGCTTCCGGATGGGCCGCCTTGGCAAGGTGGACGTGGTTTGGTGTCAATCCATCATGAATGGGACAATATCCGTCCCAGTAGTGGATCTTTTTTGTGGTTTTAGTGGCGGCGTATTGTGCCAGGTTCCGGTCGGGTACCATAAGAATCTCTTCTTCCGTCAGATGGTTCACCACGGCGGCCACATTGGCGGAGGTACAACAAATGGTGGATGCGGCTTTAACCGACGCGGAAGAATTCACGTACGTGACCACCGGCATGGATCCCGCTTGGGCAAGCCGTCGTTGTAACGATTCACTGGTTACCATATCCGCCATGGGACATCCGGCGTCGATTCTCGGTAGCAGGACCGTTTTGTCGGGAGAAACGATAGACGCCGTTTCCGCCATGAACAAAACACCGCAAAAAACGATCAATTCGGCGTCGGTTTGCGCCGCCTTGAGGCTGAGTTCGAGAGAATCGCCGGTCAGGTCGGCAAGCGCCTGAATTTCAGCGGGTTGATAATTATGCGCCAGCAGGATGCCCCGCTTTTCCTTCAAGCGTGCTTTGATTGCCTTGATCTGGGTCTCTTTCATGACAATCCTCGAATAATCGTTTGAAGGATATGACAGGACACGATCTTCCCTCAGTGCTTTGGTAACGTATTGTTACGTTCTCTAATGCGCCTATTTTGACCTATCTTCGGGCTCGCTCATCGGGGTGCGAGTTGAAGTATTTGTGCGCCTTCCGGTGCCACGAAGTTGAATAAAGAAGTGTCGATACCTTGGTTAAATTTGATATTGGAAAAGCGAATTCGGGTTTTATCGCCGAAGGCATTGTAGATAATCGATTCAACGATACAAAACGTGTCCGTTGAGATCAGCAAGAACGCCCTGTCGAGGTTGGGTTCAGGCTTTTTGGGGGTCAGTTTGAGTGAATAGACATTGTCTCGCCCGAATGTCTCATCGGCCTTTTCCACCCGGAAACTCTCCATCAATCGGGCCGGTTCGGAAAAAAAGGTCCCCATCTCGGCGTGTCCCAAATACGCTTCCGGCTTACCGATCATCACTTGATTGTCTTGAGGCCAATAGATCCATATTTTTTCCTCATTCATGATGAGGAAGTATTCTTCCGGCGTTTGGTAGTGCCACCGCATTTGGCTGGGCGGGCGAAACCAAACGTGCCCCTGGGCGGTATCCACAATCTCCATTGCTTCCAGATACGATTCCTGATGGAAGTCGGCTTCGAAATCGGTTACACTATACCGGTCTTGAATTCCTTCAAGCACTTCCGTAGCCGTGATATCCGTCGCTGCCCAGGCGATCCCGGATATGGGGTCGGATATCGGGTCGCCCGGTGACAGCAAACTCAGGAACAAAACCGCCATATAAAAAGACGTCCTATTGATCTTCATTGACCGTAGCCCTTTACCAGAACTTCTCGGGGTTTACTTCCCTCGCCGGCACTTACCACGCCCTCCCGTTCCATCGTTTCCATGATACGGGCGGCCCGATTGTATCCGATCCGCAACCGACGCTGGATCATGGAAATAGATGCTTGTCTCGTTTCGGCCACCAGAGCGACCGCCTCATCGTATTTTTCGTCGTACGAATCGTCGTCGGCCGGAGACGCCGCTTCGGGGGGTGTCTTCAGGATCTCTTCCCGGTAAACCGGGCGCCGCTGTTTTTTCAGGAACCCGATGACTCGATGGATCTCCGCTTCTGAAACATAGGCGCCATGAATCCGTTGGAGTTTCGCCGTGCCGGGCGGCAGCAGCAGCATATCTCCACTGCCCAAGAGATCTTCGGCGCCGTTTGCATCGATTATGGTTCTGGAATCGGTACGCGAGGATACCTGAAAGGAAACCCGAGTAGGAAAATTTGCCTTGATGGTTCCCGTCAGGACGTCGACGGACGGCCTTTGGGTGGCGATGATCAGATGGATTCCCGCGGCTCGAGCCATTTGAGCCAAGCGGGTGAGCGCCAACTCAACATCCCGGGAGGCCGCCAACATCAGGTCGGCCAACTCGTCAATGACAATCAAGACAATGGGCAATGTTTCGTTTGCTTTTTCCTCCTCGGGTTCGGTTCCCTCTGCGTTCGGGGGCTTTTTCCGCCCATCGGAGGCACCCGTTTCTTTCGTGATCTTTTGGTTGTATTCGAAGATGTTCCTGACCTTTTTTTCCGCCATGAGGCTGTACCGATTTTCCATCTCCTGAACCGCCCACATGAGGCCCTTCGTGGCTTTTTTTACGTCCGTGACCACGGGCACGATCAGATGGGGGATGCCGTCGTAAGCGGAGAGTTCGATCCGTTTGGGATCTATGAGCAACAACTTGACTTCCTGGGGGCTGGCCTTGTACAAAATGCTGCAAATCATGCTGTTCAATCCCACGCTTTTCCCGGATCCCGTAGCACCGGCGATCAACAGGTGCGGCATTTTGTGGAGATTGGCCACAAAAGGTTCCCCCATGATGTCTTTGCCCAAAGCCAAGGTCAGCTTTGACTTGGACTGCTGGAAGGCATTCGAGGCGATGACGTCCCTGAGCTTTACCGTCGCCCGCCGGTCGTTGGGCACTTCAATGCCGATTACCGATTTTCCGGGTATGGGGGCCACGATACGAATACTGGCCGCCCTCAGGGCGAGGGAGAGGTCGTCGGCTAAGTTTACGATCCGATTGATCTTGACGCCTGGAGCGGGCTCATATTCATACATGGTAACAACCGGCCCCGGCGTTACGGCCACGACCTGACCGGACACGTCAAAATCGTTAAGTTTTTTCTCGAGCAGCCTGGACTGCATTTGAAGACTTTCCCGATCCATCCGCGTGTCGTCGTCTTCTGCCGGGTCTAACAGGCTTATGGAGGGAAGTTTGAATCCATTATCCTCATTCATGAACTCAAAGACCTCTTGTCGGGGAGGTGGCGATTCCTTGAGGCGTTTGGGGGGCGGTTCCACAATTTTCGGTGCTGAGCGACGGGCTTTAGCGGTCCCTTTATCCCGTCGCCGGCTTTTCAATTTGTTTGCCCGGTTGCGGCGTTCTTTGTAGATTGCCCAGGATGACTTGATGTGGCTTCCCATCTTAACGCAGCAGCCGGCCCATGCCTTGCCGAAGGCCACCAGGGATACGCGCGTGGTCATAATGAAAGCGATGATCCACGCGGTTACCAAAAAGACAAAACTGCCGGTCGTGCTGATATAGGACTCCACGATTCTCGCCAGAGGAATTCCCACGATGCCGCCACTGGAAAACCGTTTTCCCATAACCGTGTGATGGGTTTGATACAGGCTCAGAAATGCACCGGTCGTTATCATCAACAAGACACCACCGGCAAGGGAAATAAGAAGGGTATTTTTGGGCAACCCCTTAAAGATGTAGACGGTCACGATACACAGTACGACGGGCATCCAAAAGGCACCGAGGCCGAATAGAAAAACTAAAAATCCTGCGGTGTGGGCACCGGCGGGGCCAAAGAGATTGTGCAGTTCACCGGAGACTTGAATCCGATTTATGGAGGGATCGGAAGGGTGATAGGACAACAAGCTGACCGTTACAAAAATCAGAACAAACGTGAAGATGACGCCCAGAATTTCCTTTCGCATCTTGTTCGTTGTCATACCTCCAAGATAATGGGAAAAACGACAGGCCTTCTCTGGATGACAGAATAGAGATACTTTTGCAAGGCCTTTTTAATCTTGCTGCGGAGTACGTCCGGGCGGCTGGGCCCCTCTGTCCGGTCATCCCGGACGGTTTCAGCGATTATCTCTTTGGCGGCCTCCAGCGTATCGCTTTTATCGCTGTCCGTCACAAACCCATGGGATTCCAAAGTGGGTTCCTTCATCATGTGTCCCGTCCGTCCGTCGATGACGATGGTGACGATGATCAGTCCTTCTTGCGAGAGGTACCGCCGCTCTTTCAATATACTTCTTTCCACATCTCCCACACCCTTGCCGTCAATAAGTACCCGCCCGGACGGTACAGAGCCGTCAATACGTCCTCCGGTATCGTCGAAACATATGACTTGTCCGTCCTGGGCCAGAAGAATATCGTCCGGAGAGATGCCCACTTCTTGAGCCAAATGCGTATGCCGGATGAGATGACGATACTCGCCATGGATCGGGATGAAGTATTTTGGCTTGGTGAGGTTAATCATCAGCTTTAGCTCTTCCTGAAAAGCGTGTCCGGAGACATGGATATCGGAGACCTTCTCGTAAATAACCGTCGCCCCTCCCTTATAGAGGCGATTGATGATATGCGTGATGGCTCGCTCATTACCGGGAATGAATTTGGACGACAATATCACCGTATCGCCGTCCTTGATTCGGATCTGTTTGTGCATGTCCATGGCGATGCGATGGAGAACCGACATGGGTTCGCCCTGACTTCCGGTGGTGACAATGACGATTTCCCGGTCCGGCGTATCTTTAATCCTTCCGGTGGTTATTTCCATATGTTCGGGGATGTCAAGGCGCCCCAGGCTTTTGGCGATGGTTACGCCGGCAACCATGCTGCGTCCGCAAAAGACGATTTTGCGACCCTCGGCCCGGGCGGCTTTGACGATCTGCTGGATACGTGCGATGTTGGATGAAAACAAGGCGACAATGATTCGTCCCCGGCAGTCTTCAAAGATGCCGTGGAGCTTGGCACCGATTTCCGTTTCCGACAGGGTGTATCCTTCCCGTTCCACATTCGTCGAGTCTGACAACAAGGTGAGGACGCCCCGTTCCCCGTGTTCGGCAAACCGATTTATGTCCGTGAGTTCCCCCTGGACGGGTACCTGATTAATCTTAAAATCTCCCGAATGAATGATGAGGCCTACCGGGGTTCGAATGGCCAGGCCGACCCCGTCGACGACGCTGTGGCTGACTCGGATGAACTCGACCTGAAACGGGCCGATTGCGTGTTCCTCTCGGGGCTTGATTTCGATTAAAGGGGGGAGGGTGTCGATGTTGTGAGAGCGCAATTTGTGGCAAACCAACGCCAGAGTAAACGGGGTGCCGTACATCGGCGCTTTGATGTCGCCGAGCAGATAAGGTAACGCCCCGATATGGTCTTCGTGGCCGTGGGTCAATACGATTCCCTGAATCATGGACCGCCGGTCTTTCAGATAGGTAATGTCCGGCACAACGATGTCGATGCCCAACATGTAGTCTTCCGGGAACATGAGACCGGCATCGATGATCATGATGTTGTCTTCATACTCAAACACCATCATGTTGAGTCCGATTTCACCCAATCCGCCGAGAGGGATGATCTTTAGTGGTGTGTCCAACGGTTTTTAATCCTTGCTAGGTCTGTTTGCATGATGTCCCGTATTTCTCTCATCAACCGGTCCTTTCCCTTCTTACCGAAAAGGGCGGTGGGTACGGGGGGGGCGATGCGGACGATAACGCATCCCGGTTTAAAATGAATGCTGCCTTTGGGCAAGACTTGGTGAGTGCCATAGATCGCAATAGGCACAATCGGTTGCCCGGCCCGGAGGGCCAGGTGAAAACCGCCCGGCTTGAATGGTTTCAGTCGATCGTCCGAGCTCCGGCTCCCCTCGGGAAAAATGATGACCGAAACCCCTGAAGCAACCTTGTGGGCAGCGGCCAGTAAGCTTTTATGGGCCGACTTTCGATTGGAACGGTCGATACGGATGTGTCCCGCCCGGGCCAACGCCGGTCCGAAGAGCGGAATATGAAACAGCTCTTTTTTGGCCAGCCATCGAAACTCTACGGGGAGACAGGCAAAAAGGACCAGGATGTCAACCATGCTCTGGTGGTTTGCCATGAAAACCAGGCCTTGACCCGTTTGAATATGGTGTGTCCCTTCGGTGCGAACGGCGACGCCGGAGACAAAGAGAATACCCCTCGCCCAGAGCTTACCCGCAGTGTGAATCCAACGACCGCCGCGTTCAAACACAGATAGGAAAAGGGCCAGAAAAGAGGTCAGAACCGTGGTGACCACTACCCATATGATGACGATAACTCTGCGCATTAAAGGCCATAGTATCCGGGTAAGAAACGGGTGTTTCTAGCTGAGGATCTTAAGTTGTTCGAATAACTTGTCGGCAAAATAGATGATATTGTCCCTTTGGGCCGGATTGGCGTAATCGATACAATCGCAACGAACCCGGTTGGTTGTCCGAATCAACAATTCGAAGGAAATCGACGTGGGCTGCAACTCAACCGCGAAATAAAAGGGCTGACACTTGATATGAGCCGCCTGGACCTTGTTTAAGAGATTTTGTTGCAAGGGGACCCAATAGAGGCCTTCCACTCGACTCGGCCCGTACGCTTCGTCCAGATAATCCCGAAGCTTTTGATAATCGTCGGCTCTGAGTTCGTCGATCCGGTATTGTTTCATTGTCTATGTCGTACCACAGGGCCATCCGAGAATAAAGGAAAAACTGTTGGAGGTGGCTGTGATACATATGGAAAGTTCAGGGTTTAAGGGCATTTTTCATCGGGGCGGAGGGGGAAACGAAAAAGCCTGCAGCACATGGTGTGCTGCAGGCTTTTGTCATGCGTGAGTCATTGCTATTTGTTGTCTCGGACTTCCTCGAAGTCCGCATCGACCACATCCTCGTCCTGAGCGGTTTGGGAAGCGTCGCCACCGGCTGCGCCTTCGGCTCCGCCGGCAGCCTGGCCTCCTGCCTGGCCGGCTTCCGAGGCTTGCGAATACATGGTCTCGGCCAGTTTGTGAGATGTTTGCATCAGTTCTTCGCTGGCTGTTTTGATAGCCTCGGTGTCAGACCCTTCCATCGCTTTCTTTAGTTTATCGATGGCACCTTCAATGTTGGTCTTGACAGTGGGATCCACCTTGTCGCCCAGCTCTTTCATAGACTTTTCGGTCTGGTAAATCAGGCTGTCCGCGTGGTTCCTGGCTTCCACCAGCTCTTTTTGTTTCTTGTCCTCTTCTGCGTGTACTTCCGCTTCTTTTACCAGTTTTTCGATTTCTTCCTCCGACAGTCCGCTGGAAGCGGTAATTTGTATGGACTGTTCTTTACCGGTCCCCAAATCCTTTGCCGACACGTGCACAATACCGTTGGCATCGATGTCGAAGGTTACCTCGATTTGAGGTACCCCTCGTGGTGCGGGCGGAATACCGACCAGTTCGAAACGGCCTAATGTCTTGTTATATTCCGCCATTTCACGTTCCCCTTGAAGGACATGAATGGAGACCGCCGACTGGTTGTCCGCCGCGGTGGAAAATATCTGACTCTTCTTTGTCGGAATGGTGGTATTCTTTTCAATCAACTTTGTGCAAACGCCGCCCAGGGTTTCAATGCCCAAGGACAACGGTGTTACGTCCAGTAGAAGAACATCCTGGACATCGCCCTGTAAGACACCGGCTTGGATCGCGGCACCGACAGCGACCACCTCGTCGGGATTTACGCCCTTATGAGGTTCTTTGCCGAATATATCCTTTACCTTTTGCTGAACTGCGGGCATACGTGTCATACCGCCGACTAAAATCACTTCGGCGATTTCCGAGGATTTAATGCCTGCATCCTTGAGAGCGGTTTCACACGGCGGCACCAACTGACCCAACAACTCTTCGCACAGCGATTCGAGTTTTGATCGGGTCAACGGGATGTTCAAATGTTTGGGACCGCCCGCATCGGCCGTAATAAAGGGCAGGTTCACATCCGTCTGCATGGAGGTGGAAAGCTCCATTTTGGCCTTTTCCGCTGCTTCTTTCAGCCGCTGAAGGGCCATCTTGTCTTGACGGATATCGATGCCCTGATCCTTCTTGAACTCGTCGGCCAAATAGTCGATTACTTTTTGATCAAAGTCTTCCCCCCCTAAGTGGGTGTCGCCATGGGTTGACTTGACCTCAAAGACCCCTTCCCCGATTTCCAGAATGGAGATATCGAAGGTCCCGCCACCCAAATCGAATACGGCGATCTTTTCGTCCTTTTTCTTGTCCAGGCCGTAAGCCAGGGACGCAGCCGTGGGTTCGTTGATGATTCTTTGCACGTTAAGACCGGCGATCTTCCCGGCATCCTTCGTGGCTTGCCGTTGGCTGTCGTTAAAATAAGCCGGAACGGTAATAACCGCCTCCGTGACCGATTCTCCCAAATATTCTTCCGCCGTTTTCTTCATGGCCTGAAGGATATGGGAAGAGATCTCCGCCGGGCTGTGGGCTTTCCCCTGAATTTCGATGTGGACGTCTCCGTTGGAGGCTTGCACGATTTTGTAGGGACAGATCTCTTTGTCCCGCTGTGCTTCTTTGGATGCATACTTTCGGCCGATGAGTCGCTTGACCGCAAACACCGTATTTTCCGGGTTGGTGATGGCTTGCCGTTTGGCCGCCTGCCCAACCAGACGCTCTCCGCTGTTGTTCCAGGCCACCATGGACGGGGTAGTTCGCCCACCTTCCGGATTTGTAATGACCTTCGGCTCCTTTCCCTCCATAATCGCCACACACGAATTAGTCGTTCCTAGATCGATTCCTATTACCTTACTCATCGTTTCCCTCCTTAAAATTCTATATTAAACGGTAAAACCGGCTATAACAATTTATGAGCTGCGCGACCGCTCCGCTTGGGCATTCTCCGGCTTTTTCGAAACAATCACCATGGCGGGCCTCAATAGTCGGCTATGAAGCATATAGCCCTTTTGAAGCTCTTTGGAGACGGTGTCATCCGGATACTGTTCGGTTTCTTCCTGTGAGACCGCTTGATGAACGTTTGGATCAAAAGGTTTCCCTTCACTTTCCACAGGGGTGACCCCGAATCGCTTCAGTGTGTCGGTAAGGCCTTCCAGCGTCATTCGCACCCCCTCTTTAAGGCTTTCAGCCGCTGACTCCGTACCGGTTTGCTCAACAGACAAGGCCCGTTCCAGGTTGTCGACAATCGGCAAAATGTCCTTGATCAGGCTTTCATTGGCAAAACGCCTGAAGTCGTCCATTTCCCGTCGACTTCGTTTCTTGTAGTTTTCAAATTCTGCCGTGACCCTCAAAAGTCGATCGTAATTCTCGCGGGCCTTGGCCTTGGCGGTTTCCAGTTCGTCTTCCAGATATTCTCCTTCCTCGGCGCTCTGGACTGGTTCTCTTTCCTCGCTCTCAGGCCTCGGTCGATCATCCCGTGACATATCCGGTGTTTCTAGCGTTGTATCGGTCTCAGTTTTCTTGTTACGAGTCAATGCGATTTCTTATCCTTTCCTGATTTGCGGAATATTGCAAGATATGCAAGGAACATAAGAACCGACTATGGGTTTGTCAAGGGCGTGCCGGTGAAGAATACCTATTTGCGGTGATCCGAAAATCTATTCATTCCGGTATGTGTGACGGGTTACTCATTCCGGAGGGCGTTAGAGCACGACTCGGCGCCGTACCGACGCCCTTGGAAGGTCCGCCGGTCTTCCAGGCCCCGGTTGATCATCGATAAAGTCCGTCGTTTTTGGGTGGCCCAGAAAGGCGCGATAAGGGCATGGGGGTCCGGATCGCCGGTGAGACGCTGGATGATCGTTTCGGGATGAAGGTGTTCCAAAAAGCGAATGACCCAGTCCACGTACGTGTCCTGGCTCAGCGGTAAATACCGCCCGCTTTTAAACAATGGGGCCAGCGGTGCATCGGCTTCGATGTACAAATTATGGATTTTAACGGCATCCATCCGGAGGTGAGCCAGTAACCGGGCGGTTCGGACAATGTCTTGAAGCGATTCTCCCGGAAGTCCCAGTATCACATGGGCACACATGCGGATGTTTTTTCCCTGAGTGAGGCCGACGGCGTGAACGAAGTCCTGCACGGTGTGCCCGCGGTTTATTCGCCGTAAGGTACCATCACGGGCGGACTGGAGTCCGTATTCGATCCACACCATGTGGGTTGAGGTGTAGGATTCGATGAGTGCCAATTTCGTCGGATTTACACAATCGGGGCGTGTTCCAATGGCCAAGCTCACGATATCCGGGTCTTGAAGGGCTTCGTCATAGCGACGCTTTAAGACTTCAACCGGGGCATGTGTGTTGGTAAAGGCCTGAAAATAAGCAATAAATTTTTTTGCCTTGTATCGAGCAGCCATCCGGGCCTTACCCTCCCGGATTTGTGCTTCGATGGATCGCCCCCGGTTCGCCGCACCTGAACCGGCCCCCTTGCCATTGCAGTAAAGACACCCCGTTTTCGAAAGCGTGCCGTCACGATTGGGACAGGAGAAGCCGCCATCTACGGTAATCTTTTGGACACGACACCCGAATTCATTTCTTAGATACGTGCTAAAGTCGTTGTACCGTTTCTTAGTGGAGTTCATCGAAAAGCGGTGGATTTGGGTGAAGTGGGGTATTTGATCGGCGCTTGCCATCAGACGACTTTGGTCTGTCCGAACGGTGTCGGCAAAGCACTGATAGTCAAAGGCTTGGTTGCGCACCCTTTCTTGAGTCCCTTACTCGGCACCTCGAATCGTCATATTAAGGCCGGAACCATTCCACGACACGGGTTGGTTCCTTACCGCTGCTTCCTCCCGGACCTGACGGGGTTCGCAACCTCCCGTTGCGTGGCGCCCGGCCAGCGACAAGTCTTGGGACGAGAATCGAAGACCCTCAAAAGGGAATTCGGCCCCGCATAAGCGGATTTCGGGCAACAGGACACCGCTAACTTCCCGCCTAGCACAACCAAGCCCCCTATGTATAAAGGATAGAGGGCGCGATTTCAACCGTAAAAGGGGGCGGGCCGGTGGGGCAGGTGCTTTTTACTTGACTTCGGCCACAAGAAAAAACTAATGTTTATAGTATATTAGCTAGTGTGTCGGCACGTATGAAAAGGGTTCGCAAGATGGACAACATTCCGGGTATCCATCCGCTGATCACGGCGGTTGCCACGACCCTAAGACGGTATGATATGGTGACCCACGGGGATAGGATCGTGGTCGGGGTTTCAGGCGGCCCGGATTCTATCGCACTTCTTCATTGTTTGGTCGCGTTACGCGATGAGTGGGCCTTCACATTGATCGTGGGTCACTTGAATCATGGACTTAGAAAAGATAGCGCCGGTCAGGAAGCGGACTTCGTGAAAAGGGTCGCTGGGGACCTGGGGCTGGCCTATAAAACCGACACGCAAGATGTGAAGCGGTTTTGCCGCGAATATGGACGGTCGCTGGAAGAAGGGGCCCGGGAGGTGCGTTACCGTTTCTACGGTGCCGTGGCTCGGGAGGTTGATGCCCGACGGGTGGCCCTTGGCCATCAGGCGGACGACAATGCCGAATCGATTATGATGCATTTGTTACGGGGTACGGGCCCCAAAGGACTGACCGGGATTCCGCCGACGCGGGATGGGTGGATTATTCGACCCTTGATTGATGTTTCCAGAAAGACGATTATCCAATTTCTTCGGGAAAACGGACTTAGCTATGTCGAAGACGCGTCAAACCGAGACCCCCGGTACCTGAGGAACCGGATTCGGCATGAACTGTTTCCCATGTTGCACGCATCGTACGGGTTTCAGGCGGTGCCGGTGCTGACTCGGCTGGCGGAGACCCTCAGAGAGGAAGAGGCGTTCTGGGACGGGCGGGTGGCTCGGGCGTTTCGCCATGCCTTGGTGGGAAGAGAAGCCACCCGTATTGTGCTGTCGATCAAGCACCTGAAAGCATTGCCCCCGGCGTTGCTGCGCCGGTCGATTCGTTACGCCGTCGGTGAGTTGAAGGGAGACGTGAGAGGGCTGGAACAAAAACATGTCGCACTGGTCTCGCAATTTCTGAATCGGACTTGCCCCGTCGGTCGGCTGAATCTGCCACGAGGAATGACGGTATCTTGCGATGGCAACAAGGTGACGTTTTCGTTGGGGGATCAAGAAGGTATCGCCGACTTTGCCTATCGGATCCGGGGACTTGGTCAGACGGTTATCGAAGAATTGGGATTGAGTATCGACGCGTCGATTTGTGCGCCTCGGGAGGTCGCCTACCGGTTGGAATCATTTCCCGCCTCGGTGGCCTGTTTTGATGCCCAGGCGGTTTCTTTTCCGTTGATTGTCAGGAACGTCAGGCCGGGCGATCGCTTCATTCCGCTGGGTATGGCGGGGTCGCAAAAGGTGAAGGACTTCTTCATTAATAAAAAAGTTCCGTGGCTGCAACGACAACGCACGCCCTTGATTTGGAGTGGTGAGATGTTGATTTGGGTGGCGGGGCACCGCATTCATGATGCCGCCAAGGTGAAGACAGACACTCGGCGAGTACTCAAACTTGAACTCATTGACCGTGATATAAAAGATTGAAAAGGGGAGGATCTTGTATTATCTTCCCTCCGTATATGTTGACCATTTCATCAAATTTAACCCTTTCCAAGTCCATCATATGTCGGGGATGTGGTCATGCTTGTCCGATCTCGGCATTGTGTGACAAAGGTGCGGTTCAGAGCCGGACCCCATATCCAAGGAGGTTGTGTTATTGAATCCTTTTTATAAGAATTTGGCGCTTTGGTTGGTTATCAGTCTGGTCATGATCCTGTTGTTCAATCTGTTTAACCAATCAAAAGTTCAACATAGGGAACTGAGCTATACTGAGTTTATGGCCCAGGTGGAAAAGGGTCTCGTCAAGCAAGTGACGATTCAAGGCCCGGAAATAACCGGCACGGACGTTAACGGCCTGAGTTTTAAGACCTTTGCGCCGGAAGACAGTGACATGATCAAGACCTTGAGAAGTCACGATGTCTCAATCAAGGCCAAACCCCCGTCCGAATCTCCCTGGTATATGACCGTGCTGGTGTCGTGGTTTCCCATGATCCTGCTGATTGCCGTGTGGATCTTTTTTATGCGGCAAATGCAGGGCGGCGGGGGGAAGGCCCTGTCTTTCGGCAAAAGTCGGGCCATGCTGTTTTCCGATTACTCGACCAAGGTGACCTTCGCGGACGTGGCGGGCATCGACGAGGCAAAGGAGGAGTTGACGGAGATTATTGACTTTCTCAAGGATCCAAAGAAGTTTACCCGTCTAGGGGGGAGAATCCCTAAAGGGGTCCTCCTCATGGGAGGACCGGGTACGGGCAAAACCCTTTTGGCCAGGGCCATCGCCGGTGAGGCGGGGGTTCCCTTTTACAGTATCAGCGGTTCCGACTTCGTGGAGATGTTCGTCGGTGTGGGGGCGTCACGGGTGAGGGATCTGTTTGTTCAGGGCAAAAAGAATGCGCCGTGTATCATATTCATAGACGAGATCGATGCAGTGGGGCGGCACAGAGGTGCCGGCTTGGGAGGGGGACACGATGAACGGGAGCAGACATTAAACCAACTGTTGGTGGAAATGGACGGATTCGAATCGAATGAGGGGGTCATCCTGATATCGGCTACCAACCGTCCGGATATTTTGGATCCCGCTCTTACCCGGCCGGGCCGTTTTGACCGGCAGGTGATGGTGCCCGCCCCGGATGTAAAGGGCCGGGAAGGTATCCTCGAGGTCCACAGCCGAAAAGCGCCTTTGGCCGATGACGTTAACCTCGCGGTATTGGCTCGTGGAACCCCCGGGTTTTCAGGTGCCGACATAGAAAACATGGTTAATGAAGCGGCTCTATTGGCGGCCCGGGGGGATAAAGATTTCCTGGAGATGTCCGATTTTGAAGAGGCCAAGGACAAGGTGCTGATGGGCACGGCCCGCAAGAGCATGATCATCAGTGAAGAAGAAAAGAGAAATACGGCCTATCACGAAGCCGGCCATACCCTGGTGGTCAAAATGCTTCCCGGTACGGATCCGGTTCACAAGGTGACGATTATTCCGAGGGGGCGGGCTATGGGGTTGACCCAACAACTGCCCATAGACGAAAAACATACCTATCCCAAGAAATACCTGCTGAATAACCTGGCGGTGCTCATGGGCGGGCGGGTCGCCGAAGAGCTGGTTTTGGATGAATTGACCACCGGCGCTGGAAACGACATCGAGCGGGCGACCGATACGGCTCGAAAAATGGTCTGCGAATGGGGTATGAGTGAAAAACTGGGTCCCATGTCTTTTGGACAAAAAGAAGAACAGATCTTTCTGGGAAGAGAGTTCGCGCAACATAGGGATTACAGTGAAGAAACGGCCATGCTCATCGACAAGGAGATTGCCCAGTTGGTATCCGATGCCCATGAGAAAGCCAAAGATATCCTTCGGGGAAACATAGATACCCTTCACGCCTTGGCCCAGGCCCTGCTGGAGCGGGAAACGCTGGTGGAAAGTGACGTGGATGCCATCATAGCCGGTGAGAAGGGGGTGGAAGACATTGTCTCTGATGCCGATGAACCGGATTCCGGGGTGGGCATGGAAGATGGCGGATAGGTTGACAACGAAAAACAAATCCGTCAACCGGCCCTGATCGGCGATCTTTCCTATGTATCACACCTCAACGATGAAAATCGAAGCGGGACCCTTTTCGCTCGTGTTTGGACACCGCACACGAATTATGGGCATCGTGAACGTCACGCCCGATTCGTTCTCCGACGGGGGACTCTTTTTCGATGCGGTCAAGGCCGTCGAACATGGCCGGGCCTTGGCGGATGCGGGGGCGGATGTTGTGGACGTGGGGGGAGAATCTTCCCGACCTTTTTCCGAATCGGTGACCGTGGAAGAAGAGACCCAACGGGTGATTCCCGTTGTGGAAGGTCTTGCAAAACGTCTTTCCGTGCCCGTATCCATTGATACCACCAAGGCCGCCGTCGCCCGGCGGGCCATAGATGCAGGGGCTTGCATAATCAACGATATCGGCGCGATGCGTCTGGATCCGGATATGGCCCCCCTGGTTGCCGGTGCCCATGTACCGGTGATCCTCATGCATATGAAGGGAAGGCCCAAGGACATGCAGGTGGAACCTTCATACGAAGATGTCGCATCGGAGGTGAAAGCGTTTTTCCGAAAGGTGCTTGCGCGAACCGAGCAGGCGGGGATCGGCCGAGACAAAGTGATTATCGATCCCGGGATCGGTTTTGGAAAGACGGTGACCCATAACTTGCTTCTCATAAAACATCTTTCCATGTTCCACAATTTGGGCGTTCCCATATTGATCGGCCCGTCCAGGAAATCGTTTATTACCAAAATCTTGGGATCCGGACCGGAAGAACGACGAGAAGTGGGAACGCAGGCGGCGCTGGCTGTTGCGGCATACCAGGGGGTGCATATGGTGCGTGTTCACGACGTGGCGAGAACAAAGCAAACCTTGGGAATTATCGATGCCGTTAGATCGGCGGGTCGTTCGTAAAATGGGTGCTGTGCCATGGTTCAAAGTGGGGCTGTTTAAGCGCATCCTGGTTGTGATGGTGGCGTTTTCGGCGGCAGGTGTCGGTTTTCTCTTCTTTAGGACGAGCGAAATGACTTTGCCGGTCTCCGTTCAGTTTTCCAATCTTTCCGAGGGACTGGTGATCGCCGGGAAGGTTCCACCCGTGGAGGGCCTCGTGAAGGGGCCGGTTAGGGTGCTCAACGGGCTGAAAGGTGCAAAACTTCTCTATGAAGTGGATATGGATTCTGTCGAACCGGGTAAAGCGTATTTGGAAATAGACCAAGAACGAATAGCCGTGCCGGACAACGTTACCGTCGTGTCTGTGGATCCGGCATCTTTTGTTGTTCCTGTGGACGAAGCGGCGAGAAAGTGGGTTCCTATCGTGCCCGATGTTGAAGGCGAGCCGGCGGCAGGGTATGTGATGTCTTCTCTGAAAGCCTCTCCGGACCGGATCGAGATTACCGGCCCGGCCAGGATGCTGGGCCGGATTTCGGCACTGCGGACAACCCCTATAGACCTGGCCGGGTTGAAAGAATCGACCACAAGAAACGTTGCGGTCAGCCTGAGTGATAGGGCGGAAGTTCAGGTTCCCGGAGACGGCCTGGTCGAAGTCGACATTGAAATAGAGGAAAAAATCGTTGAGAACTGGCTGACATTGTCGGTTCAGCCGATCGGTACGGATCGTCGATGTGAAGTGATCCCTTCCCAGATCGCGGTCCTGTTAAAAGGGCCGGAAAAGGCATTCCGGAAACTGGGCACACATGCCCGAGTCGATGTTCGTGTGGATCTTGAAGGGCTCGAACCGGGAACCTATTTTCGCCACGCGATTATTGAACCGCCCTTGGATATCGTGGTTTTGGAGACCCGGCCGACGACATTCAAGGTAGAGATTTTTGAAAATGGGTAAATAAAATCCGCTGGAATTCGATCGTTATGCTGTTGGCCATTGATGTAGGAAATACGACCACCGTGATCGGTGGATACGAAGGAGAGGAACTGGTTTGCCACTGGCGGGTGCAAACGAAGCAAGGGGTTACGGAAGACGAGTTTTATTTACTTTTGAGCAACCTGTTTTCCGGCCAAGGCAAAGACCTGAAAGCGGTGACCGCCACGATCATCTCCTGCGTGGTTCCCCCGTTGGTAAACAGTCTTAACAGTTTCTGCCTTAAGTATATTCAACATTCTCCCCTATGGGTGGATCCGACCACAATGAATCGGATGCCGATTGCCTACGAATCCCCAAAAGAGGTGGGGGCCGATCGGCTGGTCAACGCGGTTGCCGCCTTCCGGAAGTATGCCGGGAGTCTGGTGGTGGTCGACTTTGGTACGGCCACTACGTTTGATTGTATTTCAAAAGACGGCGTATACTTGGGGGGTGCGATCAGTCCGGGTATCTTGATTGCGTCGGAAGCCCTGTTTCAAAAGGCCTCCAAACTTCCCCGGGTAGAGATTTTCGGCCGACCGGAGGCGGTTGTTGCCAAAGATACGGTCAGTAGTATGCGGGCGGGCATCATCTACGGGTATGCTGGCTTGGTGGATGGCATCGTGAACCGCATTAAGCGGGAAATGGCTCCGTCGCCCAAGGTGGTGGCCACCGGCGGTTTGGCTGATCTGATGACCGAAGTGTCGGAGACCATCGAAGTGGTGGAACCTTTTCTTACCTTGGAGGGGTTGCGGATTCTTTATTCGGAAAAGAATTGACGACAAGCTACACACGTCCCGCCTTTTTCATGGACTCCCAAAAGACTTGATAAAAATTTTCGTGGTCGGCCAATGCCCCGGAGAGGATCTTTCCCAGTTCGTCAATGTCCTGAAGGTTGATCACGAGGTTTACGCTCCTGTTAAAGGCCATCATGTTGTCCATGGTTTTGAAACTGTCGCCCAAAAGGGCGACGAAAATATGTCGTCGGGCACTGATGGGCAGTTGGGCTAAGTATTGGAGGACGTGGTTGGCGTCTGCACTTGGGGCTTCGAAAATTTCGTTGACGATGACCATGTCGTAGGATTGAAAGCGCATGTACTTGAGGGCATTTCGGGCCGAAGCGGCTTCCGCCACCCGGTATCCCATGTCGTTGAGGGTCTGAGCGATCTTGCCTTTGGTCTGTTCGTCTTGATGGCAAAGAAGGGCCGTCTTTTCTCCTTTTAAGAGATAGTCAAACGGCTTTTCCGAAGGGTCATAGGCCTTTGATTCCACTTCCCGGACCATGGTCTGCAGCCCGTCGGGGTTGGATGCATTGGGTTGAGATTCCTCCGTCACCGCTTTGCGGGGATCGATTTGTACCTTCCCCTGGCATTTGGTGCACTTTAAGGTGGCCGGCCGAACTGACGGCAATTTTCCGTCCGCCACTTTGAGCTTAACTCCGCAATGTCGGCACGTGATTTCCATTACGGGTGTCCCTGCCGTTTCTCCAGGCCCTTATCATATTCGGCGTCAATCTCCAGGTCTTCGATATCCGTGGTTTTTTCTCCCCGTTGGGCTTTGATGTGATCAATCCCTCGGGCCGCTACGGCCTTTCGGGAGGCGTATGTCAAGGCTGTCTTGGCGCTGATCAGGCCCTGTTCAAAGAGCCTGACGATATATTGGTCGAAGGTGGTCATCCCGAAGGCCTGGCCGGCCTCGATGATTTCATAGAAGGTTTTTCCTTCCGACTCGCCGTGCAAGATGGAATCCTTCACTCTAAGGCTGGTTCTCAGGACCTCGAAAGCGGCAACCCGTCCGCCGCCCCCTTCTTTGGGAAGAAGCCGCTGAGACACGATCCAACGGATGGTATCGGCTAACCGGATACGGATCTGATTTTCTTCCTCCGTGTTAAACATGCCCAACAACCGGTTGATTGTCTGCCCCGCATCGACGGTGTGAAGAGTGGATACCACCAAATGGCCGGTTTCAGCCGCATTCAGGGCGATCTCCACCGTTTCCCGGTCACGCATTTCCCCCACCATGATTACCTTTGGCGCTTGTCTCAACGCAGCACGAAGACCGTTGGCGAAACTATCGAAGTTGGTCCCCATTTCTCGCTGGTTGAATGTGGCCTGCTTATGCGGATGCTCGTATTCGATCGGGTCTTCCAGGGTGATGATATGAACAGAGTCTTTCTCATTGATTTCGTTAAGCAATGCGGCCAGCGACGTCGATTTTCCGGTGCCGGTGGCTCCGGTGGCCAGAACCAGACCGTTTCTTTCCTGAGCGATTTCAAAGAAGGCTTCCGGTAGTTTAAGTTCCCTGCATGTGGGAATCTTGGTTTCCAGCTTTCTCAGGACCACTGAATGGTTACTCTTTTGAGAGAAGATGTCCGCCCGGAACCGCGCCTTGCCGGGAAGTTGATAGGACAAGTCACACGAGCCTTCCCGAATGAGGGCCTCGGTAAGACGGCGGTCCCGATTCAGCAAGTTAAGGGCAAAGACCTCGGTTTGAAAAGGTGTCAAGGCACGGAAGGGCGGATTCAGTTCGACCGGGTAAAGGACGCCGTCGCTTTCCACTTGGAACGGTTTTCCCACAGTCACGTTGAGATCGGATACGTTGCTGTGGGAATCCAACATCCGGGTCATGATATGTTCGATTTCTTGCTTTCTCATGCTTCCGTAAAGTCTGAAGGTGGTGATTTGAGCAACGGGCGAAACCGGGCCTTGTCGTTCGACTTGGCATAGGCTTCATCGGCACTTATCCAGCCTTTATTGAATAGGTCCATGACCGCGTCATCGAGAAGTTGCATGCCATACTTTTTGCCTGTCTGGATCATAGACGGGATTTGGTGGGTTTTGCGCTCTCTGACCAGATTGCGTATCGCCGGTGTGGCAATGAGAATCTCCAGTGCGACACACCGGCCTTTTCGGTCGATTCGCTTAAACAGGACTTGTGCCAGTACCGCCCGGAGTCCGTCTGCCAAGGTGGAGCGTATTTGAGCCTGTTGATCCGCCGGGAAGACCTCCACGATTCGGTCGACCGTATTGACGGCACTGGTGGTGTGCAAGGTGGCGAATACCAGATGGCCCGTGGAGGCGGCTTCAATGGCCAAGGAGATTGTCTCAAGATCTCTCATCTCTCCCACCAGGATAACATCCGGGTCTTCCCGGAGGGCACCCCTCAAGGCCGTTGAAAAGGACTGAGTATGTTCCCCTATTTCCCGTTGGTTTACCACACACCCCTGGCTTTGATGGACGAATTCGATGGGATCTTCAATGGTAATGATATGGTCTTTCCGTGAAGCATTGGCCTTGTCGATAATAGCGGCGAGGGTTGTCGACTTACCGCTTCCCGTGGGGCCGGTGACAATGACCAGGCCGCGGGGCAAAGACGCCAGCTTGGATACGACTGTAGGCAACCCCAATTCTTCAGCCGTGGTGATCTTATCCGGGATTTCCCGAAAGACGGCACCCACCCCGTTTTTTTGCATGAAGAAATTGGCCCGGTATCTGGCCAATCCGGGAATTTCGTAGCCAAAATCAACGTCTCCGGTTTCCTCAAAGACCTTGATGCGGTCTTCCGGAGTGATTTCATAGAGCATGGCCCGAAGGGTGTCGTTGTCCAAGACCGCATACTTTATCCGTTCAATGTCGCCCACTATTCGCAGCATGGGCGGTTGACCGGCGACCAGGTGGAGGTCCGAGGCCCCTTGGTCATGCATCAATTTAAAGAATGCGTCGATTTTTGCCATTCACAGGCTCCCTTACATTAAGCTTGCCGCCATTCTCATCAAGCTGTTGACCACGAAGGAACGGAGAAATATGACGACCAGCAATACGATCATGGGCGAAAAATCAATTCCACCAAACCCCATGGGAAATTGTCTCCGGATCGGATAGAGGACCGGTTCGGTGACGTTGTGGATGAATCGTACAATCGGATTGTACGGGTCGGGACTCACCCAGGAAAGGATGGCCCGGGCGATGATGATCCACATGTAAAAGAAGAGGGCGTAGTCGAGTACCGTTCCCAGGGCGTGCAGAAAATAACCAATCACATACATAACATACCCTTACATCTTCAAAAGCGCGAGAAGCATTTGTTGTCTGAATATATGTACAACTACTTGACTTTTAATTGTTATCGGCAATGGGGCCTAAAAAGTCAAGAAATTTAACACGAAGGCCGGAAACGACGAGACGGGGCGGTGCAGTGACGGAGACGATCTTCTGGCATAACCTTTGCTATCAGAAATAGGCAAGTGAGGTTGAAGTTTTCTCCTCCTTTCCTTCCTTCACACCTCCTTTAAAGCCCTGCCGGGCGAGGCCGCCCGGCAGGGTTTTTTTATCAGACGCCGGCACTACGTCAAAATCGCGTCCATGTGGGTGTCAATCAATTGACAAAGCCTGCCGATGCATATAGGTGACCTGTCCGATGGCGTACAAATTCGGTTCGCCAAGGCACCTCAAGTAAGCCGTAGACCCGCTGCCGTTGACAGAGAGATAATCCGCCTCGTGGCCGGTTTGCCCGGTGGGCAGGCCTAAGGGCTCGCGCAAAAATAACTTCACATTTTGCCATCTCGGCTTCCGCCCGTCTTTGCCCGATACCTCACTCGCAAAACCTCGACATAGCCTGCTATGCCTGCGATTTTGCTCAATCGGATCGGCCAAATCCGAACCCAATCCGAGCGCCCATTCTGTGAAGTTATTTTTGCGCGAACCCTTAGCCGGGACGGATTGGCACTGCTATTGCACAAAATCCGGAAAATCGGGCAAATTTGTAAAGGGGATAGGTATGGGAACGCGATACTTGTCTACCCAAGAGGTGGGCTCGTTGCTCGGCGTGACGCGACAAACGATCAGAAATTGGATCCGAAAGGATCATGTGAGAGCCTTTCACATTGGGCAGAACCTAAAAATCTCCCCGCAAGAAGCCGTTCGTGTCCTGGAATACTATAAGTTGCCCGTACCGGATTGGCTCGAACGGGAGGTGGGACGGGCCGCCAACCCGAGGCCCGGGGCGGCCTATGAAGCGACGTGGTCCGTTTGATCCCGGGGCCCTCGCAGGCACATCCGGTGAAAAGAGGCACAGGAACATTCCCAGGGCGTTTAATGTAAGGAGGAGATGGGCATGGATTTGAGTAGCCAGGCGACAGCGCTCGGTCTGGAAACCGGTGAATACCTTGAACTGGTCGAACTCTTTATGGAAAGTACGGATGCGGATTTGGCAAGGCTGGAGTCCGCTCTTTCTTCTCAAACGCCGCAACAGGTCGCCGAAGCCGCCCACTCCATAAAGGGAGCGGCGGCTGGGCTGGGATTCGAAAATACCCAAGTCCTCGCCAAAGAGATCGAGATGAATGCGCGGCAAAACGTCTTGGACGGAAGTCGTAAACAGGCCGAAGCGATAAAAAGCGACCTCGTGGCCATCAGTGAAGCGTTTAAAATGTGTCAGAATGTCGGATAGCGGACTCGGCGTCGCAAGAGGTGTCAAGGGTCGGTTCATGGATACGACCGGTCCCATGGGGGATGCCGTAAACCAAGCGTTCAAGGCCGACTCTTTAGCGCGCGGGTGATATGGAGGGTATGAAGGCTGGCGTGAAAGATACAATTGCTGATTCCGAGACCGGCTTTTCGGTCTTAATCGCCGAAGACAATCCGGTTTCCCGGGGGCTGCTGGAAAAGACGCTGGAGAAGACGGGATACAAAGTGGTGGTCACCCGGGACGGGGAGGAAGCCCTAAACGTCTTTAAGCAGACCTTTTTTCCCATCGTCATAACGGACTGGATGATGCCCGGAATGAATGGCCTGGAACTGTGCGAGGCCATTCGTGGGAATGCGTCAGACGGATATGTATACATCGTATTTTTAACCTCCAAAGATTCCAAGGACGACATTATCGCCGCCTTGAGTGCCGGCGCGGATGATTATCTCGTAAAACCCTTCCATAAAGCGGAACTGATGGCCCGGCTAAGAACCGGAAAGCGGATTTTGGATTTGGAGCGGTCCTTAAGAGAGGCGAATGAGGATATCAAGCTATTATCGATTACCGATCCTTTGACCCAGGTCTATAATCGGGGGTACGTCATGAGTCGACTTCCCGAAGAAATTGGCAGGGCGCAGCGATACAATCATGCCTTGTCCGTAATCATGTGTGACATCGATCACTTTAAGTATGTAAACGATACATTGGGACATCTGGTGGGAGATGAAGTCCTGAAAAGTGTTTCCCAATTACTTGTCGACGGTATCCGAAACGATGTGGATTGGTTGGCCCGGTACGGTGGAGAAGAGTTTTTGATCGTCTTATCTGAAACGGGCACCCAAGGAGCGGTGGTGGTAGCGGAGAGACTGAGAAAGGCTTTGGCCGAAAAAACCGTGGACCCGGAAATGGAAAACCTTCATATCACGGCCAGCTTTGGTGTGGTGACCTATGATCCGGCCACCGTTGACCGGATTTCGCCGGAGGATGTGATTCGGCAGGTCGACCGACACCTTTATCGAGCCAAGGAATTAGGAAGGAATCGGGTCGTGGGAGGACGCCTTGAGTCACCCGAATAAGCGGAGGGTGTTGGTTGTAGACAACCATCCCGTCATTTTGAAATTCATGCGGCAGCTCTTGTCAAAGCACGGTTACGAGGTCAAAACCGCAAAAGACGGTCTGGATGCATTGGCGGTCCTAAAAGACTTTACCCCTGATGTGGCCTTCATCGACTTGGTAATGCCCAATATCGACGGGCGTAAGCTATGTGAGATGGTTCGCGGGATACCCCGTCTCAAGGAAGTTTACTTGGTGGTACTGTCCGCTATTGCTGAAGCGGAGATGGAGCCGGTATGCGAATTCGGGGCGAATAAATATATCACCAAAGGGCCGTTTGCTCAAATGGCCGCGGAGGTGTTGGGCGTATTGGGTGCGGAGGATCCGTCGGTGCTACGGACGGCGGGCGGAGACAACGGGAACGGGCACCATACCCATCTTCGCGAAGTGACCAAAGAATTGCTTTCCGTAAAACGACATCTGGAAGTCATCATGATGAGTATGTTGGAAGGTCTGGTAGAGCTCAACCATGAGTTGCGCGTTGTTTATGCCAATCCAAAGGCCTTATCGCTTCTGGAGATTCGGGAAGAGGCGCTTCTGGGATCCTGTTTCCCCGAGTTTTTCCAAAATCGGGCCCGGGCCCGGGTCAAGGAGATGTTGGACGGGGCGGATACGATGCCTCGCCGGGAGGAAAAGCGCTCTACTTTCGAGTTAAACGGCAGGGACATCACGCTGAATGTTTCTCCGGTTAAAGACCAACAGGACAAAACCATCGTCGTGATCAACGATGTGACAAAGCAAAGACGTATGGAGGCTCAATTACAGCAGGCGGAAAAAATGGAGGCCATCGGTACGCTGGCCGGAGGCATTGCTCACGACTTCAACAATCTCCTCATGGCCGTACAGGGGACGGTATCCTTGCTGTTGTTTAAAATGGACCATACGCATCCGTTTTACGAAAAGATCAGCAGCATCGAGCAGTGGGTGGAAAGCGGTGCGCGGTTAACGAGCCAATTGTTGGGGTATGCCAGAAAGGGCAAATATGAAGTCACATCGATTGATTTGAACCGTATGGTTCAGGATACCGCGGAAACGTTTGGACGGACCCGAAAAGATATCGTCATCCATAAGATGCTCTATGATAAACTATATCCGGCAAAGGCGGATAAAGGACAGATTGAACAAGTCTTGTTTAATCTGTATGTCAACGCAGCCAACGCCATGCCCGGCGGGGGGACACTCACGCTGGCCACCCGAAATGTAACGGATAAAGAGATTCCGGCGAATTTATATGAGCCCCGACAGGGCGCATACGTGGAAATGGAGGTTACGGACACCGGCAAGGGGATGGACGCCAAAACCATGGACCGCATATTTGAACCCTTTTACACGACTCAGGAGATGAGTCGGGGTACCGGTCTCGGGCTGGCGTCCGTATACGGGATTGTCAAGGGGCACGAGGGCTATATAGAAGTTGATTCCGAGCCCGGTTCCGGCACCACGTTCAGGGTCTATTTTCCGGCCAGCCCGGACGCAACGGTTTCCGACCACCGGCGTCCTTCCTGTAAGGAGATCGGCCCGTGCAGACATGAAACGATCCTGTTGGTCGATGACGAACAAATGATCCTCGAGGTCGGTCAGGAACTCTTGCAAGCCATGGGATATACGGTGCTTACCGCCGAAGACGGTCGGGAGGCGGTTCAAGTTTACGATAGCAACAAAGATTCGATTGACCTGCTCATTCTCGACATGGTGATGCCCGGGATGAAGGGCGGAGATGTGTATGATGAGGTCAAATCAATCAATCCGGACATTAAGGTCCTTTTATCCAGCGGATATAGTCTGGAAGGGGAGGCGTCGGAGATCCTCGACCGGGGATGTAACGGGTTTATACAAAAACCCTTTCATATGACGGAGCTTTCAGAGAATATTCGGAAGGTGTTAAAATAATGAAACGTTTCCTCATGGACAAACCCCGCATACATGACACGTCTCCGGGTTGCACGGCGGCGTTTCTCTTTCCCTCATGGCGTTTCGGTACTCGGATATCAGGAAAGACTTTTTGATTCCGTTGTCGATAAAGTCCCACGGCAGGATTTCGTCCCGTGACCGCGTCCGGTAGACGTAGAAATCGGGGTTGATAAAGGAGGCTTTTAATGTCTTCGCCCAGTTCCCCCCGTTGTTCAGAGCCTCGACCAGCAATCGGGCCGTACGTCTGTCTCCCCGGGAGAGAAGGGCCTGAACATACGCCCATTTGGGTATGTCCGAGTGGACCCGAACGTTGGCTGTTTTCCCCAGCTCCTTGCGAACATGCCGAATTCGCTTCTTCAACTCGCGAACCGATTCCAAGGGCGACCACTGAAACGGGGTAAATGCCTTGGGAACAAATGAGTTGAGGCTTACCACGATGTGACCCATCCGCGCTTTGGGGCGACTCGCTTTGAGAAACCGGTGTTTGATCTTGTTACAGAGGACGGGGATGGCGTCTACGTCATCCATGGTCTCTCCCGGCAGTCCGACCATGAAATAGAGTTTGATGTTTCCAATGCCCGTACCTACCAACTTGTCAACCGCTTCGAGGATATCCGCCTCCGAAATGCCTTTATTGATAATACGCCGCATACGTTCGGATCCTGCATCGGGAGCGATGGTTGCCGTTTTGGTCCCGGCTTGCTTCAATAATGCCAGGAGTTCGGGGGACAATAAGTCCGCTCGCAGAGAGCTAAAAGAGAGTTGGAGATGTTGGGCGGCCGCCGTGGTACAAATGGTTCGGATACCGGGTAGATCGCCGATGTCGGAGGCGACCAATCCCACTTTGGAGGTCCTTTCTCCAGCCCGGAGCAGCGCGGTTTCCAGTTGAGATTCCGGTCTAAACCGGGGCGGGCGATACACAAACCCGGCGGCACAAAACCGACATCCGTGAGGGCAGCCTCTGGCGACTTCGATCAGGTGGGTGTTTGCAAATGTGGTGTGGGGGGTTAAAATCGTTGTGCACAGGGGCGGCGAAGACAGGTCCGGGACCATGGCCTGTTGAACCGGATTGGGAGCGCCATGTCGTGCGTGAAAGCCCTGGATGGTTCCATCCGATCCGTAATCCGTTTCGTAAAGTGCGGGGACGTAGATTCCGGTGACGTCTTTGGCTACAGCCTTTAGAAATGTCTCTTTTTGGCTATGCGTTTTGTATGTTTCGAAGAATCCCGGCAGTACCGCTTCTGCTTCTCCGATGACGAAACAGTCCACGAAAGGCGCCAATGGTTCCGGGTTGAGAAAACTGGTGACGCCTCCCGCCATGATCAACGGGCAATCGGAGGAACGTCGAGAGGAAAAAAGCGGAAGTCCCGCCTGAGCGAGAATGGTTAAAACGTTAAGATAATCGTTTTCGAAAGAGACGGAAAGGGCAACGATATCGAATCGGGGCAATGCCTGATTCGATTCCAGGGATGTCGGCCCGAGGCTTTCGGAACTTCCCGGTTCTCCGAGAAAGACCCGTTCGCATACGACGTCGGCAAAGGCGTTCATGATGCCGTATACACCCTGAAATCCCAGGTTCGACATGCCGATATGGTACCGGTTTGGGTAAACCAGGGCGACGCGGGTCCTTTTCCGCCAGTCCTTTCTTATCGTTCCGATTTCAGACGATAAAAATGCCTTCCCCGTTCGTCGAGCGTTATGCCGCATGTAACCCGTCGTTCATGGTCCCGCCCCGTCTTACCCTTTACGGTGTCACCGGCTAATCCGCCTTGCGTCTCATGAAGGTGGGGATGTCCAGGTCGTCGTGGTCCATGATAATCCCCCGATATCCTTTGTAGTGGGCGCCGGTCCCTTCTCCTACGGCCTTGTTTTTCCGGATGAACGTGGGTTCGTCCAGGTTGTTGACCCCTGTCAGGTCGGCCTCCGTAATATCTCGTACCTTCCCGGAGACCGAGGGCCGCTTTCGGTCGGTTTCCGACTGGATGCCCGTGGCGATGACGGTGACTCGAAGTTCCTCGCCGATATTATCGTCAATGACGGTTCCCCAAATAATCTCCGCGTCATCGCCCGCCTCGTTGTAAATGCGGTCGGAGGCCTCGGTCATTTCGGCCATGGTCAAGTCGGAGCCGCAAGTGACGTTCATCAATACCCCTTCCGCACCGCTAATCGACACGTCTTCCAAGAGAGGATGGGATATGGCCCGTTCGGCCGCTTCTATCGCCCGATTTTCTCCGCATGCCACGCCCGTTCCCATCAGGGCCATGCCGGCCTTGGACATGATGGTCCTCACATCGGCGAAATCCAGATTCACCAGGCCGGGCATCATGATGAGGTCGGTTACCCCCTTCACCGAGTGGAGGAGAATTTCGTCGGCCCGCCTGAACATGTCCAACATGGTCGCCTTGCGGGCAGCCAGCCCGCGTAAGCGATCGTTGGATATGGTAATGACGGTGTCCACAACGTCGGCCAGGGCTTTGAGTCCTTCTTTGGCCTGTTTCATTCGCTTTTTACCCTCGAAGCCGAAAGGCAAGGTTACCACGGCCACGGTAAGTGAGCCGAGTTCTTTGCTGGCTTGGGCGATGACCGGGGCCGCACCGGTTCCCGTCCCGCCGCCCAGTCCGGCGGTGATGAAGACCATGTGGCTGTCTTGAAGGGCGGTGCGAATGTCATCGACGCTTTCTGTGGCCGCCTGCTGGCCGATGTTCGGGTTGGCACCGGCGCCCAGACCTTCGGTCAATTTCTGTCCGATCTGAAGTTTGATCGGTGCTTGGGATACTTCCAGGGCTTGGGCGTCCGTGTTGGCCACCATAAATTTTACCCCCTGAAGTCTGGATTCGATCATGTTGTTGACGGCGTTTCCGCCCGCACCGCCGACACCGACCACTTTGATTTTAGCCGAGTTTTCACTTTCTACAAAATTAAATACCATAATCCACCTCCTGCTGCTTTTGATTTCGTCCTATATGATTTCTTTGAACCATTTCTTCATTCGGCTCATTACCCGGTTGAAGATATTCTTGTCCCGTATTCTGAATTTTTTCTTGGATTCCGATCGGGCCCCATAAAGAACCAATCCGACCGCTGTTGCATAAGTGGGGTTATTGACGACGTCCACCAACCCCCGGATCCCCATCGGTCTTCCAATTCTGGTGGGAAGGCTGAATACCGACTCGGCGATATCGGCAACCCCTTCCAATAACGATGAGCCACCCGTTATGACGATGCCCGCGGTAACCGTATCTTCCATCTGGGCCCGATAGATCTCGCGGGCGATAAGGTTGAAGATCTCTTCGACCCGGGGTTCCAGGATCTCTCCCAGAATTTGGCGGGAGAGGGTGCGGGGTTTTCGATCTCCCACACCGGCTACTTCAATCGTTTCGTCTTTGCCGATCTTATCCTTGAGACAGGTCCCATAACGAATCTTTATTTTTTCGGCCTCTTCCATCGGGGTGCGAAGTCCCACCGATATGTCGGTGGTGAGATTATTCCCCCCGACCGCCAGGACGGACGTGTGTTTAATACTTTTTCCCTTAAAAATGGCCAAATCCGTTGTCCCACCGCCAAAATCGATGAGCGCTCCCCCCAGGTTTCGTTCTTCCTGGTTGAGCACCGTCTCACTGGATGCCAGAGATTGCAGAACAATATCGGCCACATCAAGGCCGGCCCGGTTGGCACATTTTATCAGGTTGTGAGCGGAAGTGACGGCGCCGGTGACGATGTGGATTTTGGCTTCCAGGCGAACCCCCGACATACCCTTCGGGTCCTGAATTCCCGCCTGCTCATCTACGATAAACTCCTGGGGGAGGATATGAATGACCTCTCGGTCCGGGGGGATGGCTACGGCCCGTGCGGCGTCGATTACGCGGTCGATATCCTTTTGAACGATTTCGTTGCCTTTTACGGCTACGATGCCATGGCTGTTAAATCCCATGATATGTCCACCGGCGATACCCGCGTAGACCGATGTTATTTCACAGCCCGCCATAAGCTCCGCTTCCTCTATGGCCTTTTTTATTGAATCCACCGTAGCTTCAATATTGACTACCACCCCTTTTCGAAGGCCAACGGAGGCATGCGTCCCAATGCCCACAATATCAATTCCTTCCGGGTTGACCTCGCCCACCACGGCACAGATCTTGGTGGTGCCAATGTCCAAACCGACAATGAGTTCTCCCTCGCCTTGCCCCATTATGTCTCCTTTCGGTAACACACGCCAAGGAGCGGCTGCTTCCCTACGGCGCCGATGACCACTCTGTCAAGATCATTGACATCGATGGATGCAACGTGTTTTAAATGTTTCCCCTGTCGAAGATAGGCAACCATGTCCCGAATACGATTGAATTTTTGAGTATATCCGTCTCGTCCCAACTTTATGGTGATGCTGTTGTCAAAAGCCGAAAGGGTGATGCCGATTTGGGGATCGATATCAATCTGTTCTATGTCACGCAGCGGTAACACGCTCCCGTGGAGCCGGCTCAATTCAACGAGTTTTAAGAACACCTTTGTCCCGGGTGAGGGGCTTGTCCAATCCCCGGCGAAATCAGCCAGTGTGAGACCGGAGAGGCGGGGGACGGTTATGTCTTCGGGACCCTCAACAGGCTTAATAATTTCCCCGGTGGTGCTGACATAATAGTCCCGATCGAATCGAACCACCGCCGCCGGGGTATATTCTGTTACGAAGATGCGAATGGTGTCCGGCAGGTCTCGCTCTAAACCGACTTCGGCAATCCACGGATTGGCCGATATCCTGTTTTGTAACTCCGTAAGGTTCATGGCCAAAACATTATCACCGATGCTGATTCGGGCCAGTTTCAGGATCGCCTCCGGGGTTACCCGCACGTTGCCTTTAACGGTAATGCCCTTTGCACTAAAGTAAGGGCTTTGCGTCAACGCGTCATGAGCGAGAATAAAGACAAGACTCACCCCGAGGGTGATAGCCAAAAAGACCGAGGCTTTAAGCGAAAACACAAACCGGTTGAGGACCCGTTCGTTTCTCTGTTTTCGACTATTCTTGTAATGGTTCTTTCGAGGTCGTTTCTTGGCCGACAACGATTACCTCCCGCTTTAACTCGATTCCGAATTTTTCGTAAACAACCCGTTGCGCCCGCCGGGTGAGCGAAATGACATCAGCGGCTGTGGCACCGCCTCTGTTGACTACAAAATTGGCATGCCTTCCGGATATTTCTGCATTGCCTTGTCTGGTTCCCTTCAACCCGGCCTTTTCAATCAGTTCTCCCGCCGACGGTCCGTCAGTTGGATTCTTGAAAAAGCAGCCCGCCGTGCCAATCGGTGACGGTTGCCGGCGCTTCCTTTGCTTGAGCAGTTGTGTGGCATCTTCGTGCAAGAGCCAAGCATCCGAAGGCGTAAGCAGAAATTCGCCGCGTAGTATAACCGTGCCCTCCTTTAAATCGAGCCGTCGATAAGCGAATGGCAGGTCTTTTCCGGGAATGGTTTCGATTTGCCCCGCCACGTTGAGTACGGTGATGGCTGTTAGGCGTTCGGCCATACAGGTTCCCCAGGCCCCCGCATTCATTCTTATGGCGCCACCCACGGTGCCGGGAATGCCCAACGCGAAATTAAGACCGGCCAAACCTTCACTGAGGGCATACCGGCAAAGTTTGGACAGAAAAACCCCTGCGCCAACGACCAGCCGAACGTGTTTTCCTTCAGTCTGTCCATCGATTCTTTCAATCGAGGTAAAGCCGTTGGCCAGGCGGACGACGATTCCGCAAACCCCTCCGTCTTTGACCAACAGGTTACTTCCGGCTCCCAGAATCATAACCGGCAGGCCGTTTTCTCGGGACCACCGGACCAACTCTTGAAGTTGTTGATCCGTTTTCACCGTGACGATGTTCGCCGGTCCGCCGATACGGAACGTGGTGTAGGCGGACATGGGTTCACCAAAGCGCACCATCGATCCAAAGCGATGTTCAAGCCATGTTTTGTGCTCTTTTTTCATGCTTCCAGAAAGCCCTTTCCCACCTTCCATACATCTCCCGCTCCCAGAGTCAGGACGATATCCCCGGTTCGGGTGTTTTTCTGCAGATACGCAAGGGCCGAAGCGTGACTGTCGTGAAATGTTACCTGTCTGTGCCCATGTCGACGAATACCTTCATAGAGGGATTCGCTGCTGATGTTTTCGACCGGTTGTTCCCCGGCCGCATATATGGGGAGAACAATCAGATCGTCGGCTTGATAAAACGACCGGGTAAAGTCTTCAAAAAGGGCCGACGTTCGGGAGTATCGGTGAGGTTGAAACACAACGACAAGACGTCGTTCCGGCCAGGAGTGTCGCACCGCCTCCAGGGTCATCTTGATTTCCGTGGGATGGTGACCATAGTCATCCACAACGATGACGTCCTCCCGAGTGCCTTTGACCTCCATTCTCCTTTGAACGCCCTCAATCCGGTTAAGTGCCTCGGCCGTTTTTTCGAAGGGAATCCCCAATTCCAAGGCGACGACAACACTGGCCATGGCGTTATACACGTTGTGTAGTCCCGGAAGATTCAAACAAACCTCCCCCAAGGGGATGCCCTGATGGACGATTTGAAAACAGCTGGTGAGACCCGTGAAACGAACTTCCCGCGCCTGAACGTCGGCCTGAGAGCTCAAACCGTAGGTGATGAATCGCTTTTCCACATCCGGGATGATTTCCTGAATTCGGCTATTGTCCAAGCAGAGCACCGATACCCCGTAGAAGGGGACTTTGTTGATGAAGTCCAAGAAAACCTTCTTGATTGTGTCTATGTCATCATAGAAATCGAGGTGTTCGGCATCGATATTGGTGACCACCGCTATGGTGGGCGAAAGTCTAAGAAAGGAGCCGTCACTTTCATCGGCCTCCGCCACGAGAAACTCTCCTTGTCCCAGGCGGGCGTTGCTGCCGAGACTGGCCAACTTGCCGCCGATAACCATGGTCGGGTCCAGTCCGCCCTGTTGGGTCACGTAACTGATAAGCCAGGTGGTGGTGGTCTTTCCGTGGGCGCCGGCCACGGCAATCCCATATTTTAGGCGCATCAGTTCCGCCAACATTTCTCCCCTGGGTATGACCGGAATCATCTCCTGTCTCGCCGTTGTACATTCCGGATTGGACGGCGATACGGCAGAAGAGACAACCACCACATCCGCACCTTTTACGTGCTGCGGTTCGTGGCCTTCAAAGACCTGCCCGCCTAGGTCCGCCAGCCGTCGGGTAATCTCCGTCGATTTGATGTCCGATCCGCTCACCGTATATCCCAAGTTCAGGAGCAGTTCAGCCATGCCGCTCATACCGATGCCGCCGATTCCCACAAAGTGAATATGATATTTCTTCTTGTACATTAGAGGGGTCTAAATCCTTGACCTATGTTATATCTTTTTTCGGGCCTTTGATTCGCCCGGTATATACGGTTCCCTTGAGCCGCTATCGGCCGATGAGGACCAACCGTTTGCATTCCGTTACCATGTGTTGGGAGGCATTGGGTTGGCCCAAGGCCTTCGCCCGAGTCGCCATGGCCCGCAAGTCCGCCGGATTGGAAAGGTATCCGTCGATTTTCTCGGCTAACGTCTGTCCGTCTAAATCGGCCTCCAGAAGCAACTCCCCGCCCGACGCCTCCGTCACCCGGCCGGCATTGAGCGCCTGATGGTTGTGCACGGCAAAAGGAAATGGAATGTATATGGCCGGCTTCCCCAAGGCGGTCAATTCGGCCACCGTCGTTGCTCCCGCCCTGCAGACGACCAGGTCCGCATTCTTGTATGCAGTCGCCATGTCTTCGAAAAACGGTCGCACATCGGCGTTCGTGCCATGACGAGAATAGGCGGCTTCCACCCATTCCAAGTCATTGGCCCCTGTTTGGTGGGTAAATTCGATTCTTTCCGGTTCATTCAGGTGGTCAAGTGCCTCGATAATTGCCCGATTAATCGCATGGGCGCCCTGACTGCCGCCCACAATCAGAAGGTTAAACAGGCGGGTGGTCTTCTTTCCTCTCCGATCTTCTGTCCGGTTTTCTCTCTGCTGGGTCGCCAGAATCTCTTCCCGAACCGGATTGCCTGTGAGCACCGTCTTGGCCTTGTCGAATATGCCCAGCTTGTCAGGGAAGGAGAGAAATATGCGATCGGAGATTCGTCCCAGCAATCGATTTGTAAATCCCGGAATCACATTTTGTTCATGAATGACCACCCGTTTTCTCATCAGTTTGGCGGCCAGAACCACCGGGCCGGAGGCGTAGCCCCCCACGCCTATGACAATGTCCGGATTGAAACGCCGGATGATGCCCACCGCCTGGAAAAAGCCCTTGGGTATACGAAGTATTGCCAAGAGTTGTTGCCATAGGGAACGTCCTTTTAGGCCGGCCGCTGCAATACTCATGTGCTTAAATCCCCTTCTTGCCAGTGTTGATATTTCAAGTTTATTGCGTGTTCCGACAAACAAGATTCGGGTGTCCGGTTCCTGACCTTTAAACGTTTCCGCCAAGGCGATTGCAGGGAATATATGTCCCCCGGTTCCGCCCCCGGCCACAAGGATCCTCATTCGGGTCCCACCTATTTCCGCGCCTTGCGCCGCCGGGCAGACATATGTTGCGCCGAGATGTTCATCAATATTCCGACGGCCACTGCGTTGATAATCATAGATGTACCGCCGTAGCTGACAAAGGGAAGGGTAAGCCCTTTGGTCGGCAGAAGACCCATGGCCACTGCGACATTAATTGATGCCTGTAATCCCAGCATGGCTGTAAGTCCGGTGGCCAGAAACGTCGCAAATAGGTCCTTGGCCGTTACGGCGATGATTGTGCCTCTCCAAAGGAGGACACAGTAAAGGCTTATCACAACACTTATACCCACAAGCCCCAGTTCTTCACCAATGACGGAGAATATGAAATCGGTGTGGGGCTCCGGGAGATAAAACAATTTCTGGTACCCATTCCCAAGGCCTGACCCAAAGATCCCGCCGGAGCCGAAAGCCATGAGGGAATGCACAATTTGATAGCCGGCATCATTTTGGTGTTTCCAGGGGTCGATAAAACTTGCCAGCCGTTGCATTCGGTATCCGGCCTGGCTCAAGACGTAGTAGGCCACCGGGAAAAGGACGACCAGCGCCCCGCCTAAGTAGCTTATTCGGGCGCCGCCGACGAACAGCATGATCCACCCAATGAGGGCGATCATCACCACCATCCCGAAATCGGGCTGGAACAAAATGAGTGTGGCAAAGACAGCGAACAATATGGAATGCGGAAGAATTCCAATGCTGAAGGTCTTCATTCTTTCTTCCTTTTTGCTCATGGACTCCGCCAGATATATGACCAGGGCAAGGCGGGCCAACTCGGAGGGCTGGAAGGATATGCCCAATAAGCTCATCCACCGTCGTGCCCCGCCTACGGTGCGTCCGATCTCGGGTACGTAAAGAAGGGCCAGCAATACAAAGGCGATAGCGAGGAGCGGATAGGCACAGTACTTGTAAAGCGAATAGGGCACGTACCGGATGCCGCTCATGGCGGCAATCGCTATCAGGGCATGAATCACCTGCTTGCCGAAGAAGTATGTGTGGTTGTCGAAGCGCTTCATTGCTATCGTTGAACTCGCACTGTAGACCATGATAATGCCGACGCTCAGCAACAGCAGGGTGCTGATGAAAAGGAACGGGTCATACCCTTTGACCCTTTGGGTGCGGTCTTTCCCACTCATTGCAATTGTCTCACAGACCGGCAAAAGATCTCGCCTCGGTGTGCATAATCCTTGAACATGTCAAAGCTCGAGCATCCGGGTGAAAGCAATACGACCTCTCCCGGGTTTGCCGCCAAGCGTGCCGCTTGGACCGCCTCCGGAAGACCGGCCGCCTTTTCGGTCCGGGCATATTTGCCCAGGGCGTCTGCGATCCGGTTTTGTGCCTCACCGATAACGACAAGCACCTTTACTCGAGTGCGAACCAGGTTCTCAAGGATCCCATAGTCCCCGCCCTTGTCACGCCCTCCCATAATCAGGATGACGGGAACCTCGAAACTTTCCAATGCCCGTGCGACCGCATCCACGTTGGTGCCTTTCGAATCGTTATAATAATGGGTGCCGTCCACCGTGGTGACATATTCCAGCCGATGGCGAAGGCCGGTAAATCTGCACAGGGTTTCTCTTATTCCCGAGGGAGAAGCACCCACGGCCAGAGCCGCCAATGAGGCGGCGGCGACATTTTCCACATTGTGTTTGCCCGTTACCTGTAAGCAGGACAAATCAAATGTGTGGGGATCTTGTCCGGGCAAATGACAGTGTAGGCCCTGTCCGTCCAGCCAGGCACCATTTTCGCTGTTCCGGCCCGCATTGAAATAGAGTCGGGTCGCCGCTATTTCAGGGGCCAGGATTTCGGTGGCCCGATCCGCCTTGTTTAATATGGCATAGTCGTGCGGATCCTGGTTTTGGAAAATCTTTCCTTTCGACGCCGTATATTCACCAAAATCCCTGTAACGGTCCAAGTGGTCCGGCGTTACATTGAGAAGGAGGCTGACCTTGGGCTTGAACGTAGAAGTGGTATCAAGCTGAAAGCTGCTGATTTCAGCGACAATCACATCCTTGTCCATTCCGGCGTTGACATAATCTATGAGGGGATTACCGATGTTACCGCCCACGAATACCTCGAGCCCGGAACGTGCCAGCATTTGTCCGACAAGTTCCGTCGTGGTAGTCTTTCCGTTTGTGCCCGTGACGGCGACAATCGGATCCGATATATACTGGGTGGCAAGCTCTATTTCCCCGATAACCGGAATGCCTGCTTCCATTGTCTTTTTGATGGCTTCAATCGTGTGGGGGACTCCGGGACTAATCACCACGAGGGATTGCGAGGTGAAATCGCCGACATCATGCCTGCCAAGTTTCAAGGTTACTCCCAACGAAACGGCCTCATCGACTTTGTCCCCTAATTGGTGTTCCGTCATTACATCCGACATGGTCACGCAGGCGCCCCGGTCGCTCAGAAAACGGGCCACGGCAAGGCCGGTACTGGCGATTCCGACCACCATGACAGGCTTATTTGTCAAGTCGAATGTCATTATCGCAACTTCAACGTACTCAGAGAGAGTAATCCCAGAACGATAGCAATGATCCAAAACCGGACGATGACCTTCGGCTCCGGCCAACCTTTGAGTTCGAAATGATGGTGGAGGGGGGCCATTCTAAACATGCGGCGCCCCCGGGAGACTTTGAAGAAGCCCACCTGAAAGATGACGGACAGGGCCTCGAGTACGAAAATTCCCCCGACCAATGCCAAAAGAATCTCATGTTTGGTGACGACGGCGATGGTACCGAGGAACCCGCCCAGAGGTAAGGAGCCCACATCGCCCATGAAGACCTGCGCCGGATAGGTATTGTACCAGAGAAATCCCATGCCCGCTCCCACTATGGCGCCCGCCAGCACAGCCAGTTCTCCGCTTCCGGGCACGTAGTGAATCTGAAGGTATTCGGCGATCTTTACATGGCCTGCCACATAGGACAAGAGCACATAGGTGGCGGCGGCTACCGTCACGGGACCAATCGCCAAGCCGTCAAGACCGTCCGTTAAATTGACCGCGTTAGAAGTCCCGACGATGATGAATGCGGCGAATAAGACATACGTCCAACCGAGATCGGGATTAATTCCTTTGAGAAACGGGATGCTGATGTGGGTGTCAAACTCGGGATGATGCCAAAGGAACAATCCGACCGTTAAGCCGATGACACTTTGCATGAGCAGCTTACTGCGGGCTTTGAGCCCTTTGCTCTTTTTCCTGACTTGCATCAGGTAATCATCGACAAATCCGATAATCCCGTAACTGATGCCCACCAATAGAACCATCCAGACAAAGACATTGGTTAAATCACCCCAGAGGCACGTGGAGACAACAATGGAAAAAAGGATTAAGAGTCCTCCCATGGTCGGGGTGCCGGTCTTCATGGCATGGGTGGGTGGCCCGTCATCCCGTACATACTGCCCGATTTGATAGGCCGTAAGTTTCCGGATGATCCAGGGACCGAGAAACAGCGATATCAGCAAAGCCGTAATGGACGCATAGATGGTGCGAAACGTAATATATCGAAATACGTTGAACCCCGAAATGACCGTATGGAGCGGATATAGCAAATGATAAAGCATGATTAGTCGAGATCTACTTTTTTTTGATAGATTTGGCGCACAATGCGTCTACGATTTTTTCCATCGCCATCAGCCGGGATCCTTTAACCAGTATCCAGTCGCCCGGAGCCAGACGCTTTGTCACTTCCTTTACGATTTCCTCCGGCTTATATACAAAGACGCACTTGCCGTTCATGCCGGCCTTTTTTGCCGATCCAGCCACGACCTTCGCGTAATCCCCGGTGGCATACAAGTGGCTGATGTCGCTGCCCGCTGCCAGGGTGCCCAGTTCTTTATGGGCGGTCACACTATGGTCTCCCAGTTCCAACATGTCTCCAATGATCAAAATTCCCCGGCTTTTGCCTTTTAACTGGATCAGTGTTTCAATTGCCTGGACCATCGATCCGGGGTTGGCATTGTAGGTGTCGTCAATGAGGCGGACCCCTCCCGGCAAGTCGACAACGGTCATACGGCCGGGTACCGAAGGGGTCGCTTCCAATCCCTCCTTGACCTCGTCCATGGAAAGTCCCAGCCAATATCCTGTGGCTGCGGCAGCCAGGGCATTGTAGATAGCCCCTTTCCCCGGGGTTTGAAGCCGTATGCGGGTCGTCACATCATGCCAATGCAGATCGAATGAACAAGCGACGGCGGTTTGACTAAATGGAACGGCCCATACCTCGGCGGCGTTTTGGATCCCGAAACTCAGGACCCGCCCTGGAAACTGCTTGGCCAGCCGGCAGACCTTCGGATCATCGATGTTCAACACGGCGGTTCCCTTCTTGCCCAAAACGTCGAGCAGTTCCCCTTTTGCTTGCATGACGCCGTCCAAGTCCTTTACGCCTTCTAAATGTCCGGCGGCAACGTTGGTGATGATACCCAGTTGAGGATTGCAGATGCGGGCGAGCCGCTCGATTTCTCCCGGATGATTCATCGCGAGTTCGACCACCGCCCATTCGTGGGTGGGCGTTAGGCCGAGTAGCGTAAGTGGCACGCCGATCAGATTGTTAAAGTTTCCCTGCGTTTTTAAGACGCAATAGGAGCGTTCCAAGATACCGGCCGTCATTTCTTTGGTCGTCGTCTTTCCGTTCGTTCCGGTAACGGCGATTACGGAGGCCGGGGACCGTCGGCGATGAAACATCGCCAGATCGCCCAGCGCCTTGAGCGTATCGGAAACGGCGATAATGCAAGGCTTCTGAGCAAAGTCGATCGGCTGCGTGGACAGGTATGACTCACGGACGATGAGCCCTGTTGCACCTCGATTCAGTGCCTTTGGGATAAAGGTATGTCCGTCATATGTGTCTCCGGAGAGGGCGATAAAGAGATCCCCCGGCTGAGTGGTTCTGGAGTCGGTTGAGACGCCCGCACAAGAGGCGGATTCTTCTCCTGCCACCAGCCGTCCGCCTGTTGCCTGGAGAATATCTTTTGCCGACCACATTTCCCGGTTACCGGTCACCGTTGACTCCTGTCCCCCGCTGTGTATCCGGATGTTCCCCAAGGACCTTGGTTGCCTCGAGACGATCGTCGAAGGGCAGGACTTGGGTTCCCACAATTTGATACGGTTCATGTCCCTTTCCTGCGATTAGGACGCAATCCCCGGGTTCGGCCACCTGAATTCCCAATTCAATCGCCCGCCTGCGATCCGGCTCCACGGTGTAGGCTTTCCCGTTACAGTTTAACATGAGTCTGTCGGATTCATGCTTGACGATACCTGCCACCGATGTCGTGCCGGCTTCTATGTCCGCCAGAATATCGAGTGGTGATTCCGTTCGAGGGTTGTCCGTGGTCAGCACACACAGGTCACTCAACCGGGCAGCGATTTTACCCATGAGGGGGCGCTTCATTTTGTCTCGATTCCCCCCACAGCCGAATACGGTTATCAGCCGGCCGGAGATGATGCCCCTCAGGGCGGTCAGTACATTTTGCAGGGCTTCCGGTGTGTGGGCATAGTCGACCAGTACGGTCAGGTCTTCCCGATTGGGAATGGATTCCAGACGGCCCGGAACGTGGGGCAGGCTGCTGATTCCTTCCCCTATTTTTGATAGGGGTATCCCCATAGCGACGCCGGCCGCGGTGGCCGACAAGATATTGAGTACGTTATGGTGTCCCACAAGGGGAGAACCAAACCGGAAGACCCCTTTGGGGGTTCGAATCGTACCTGTCGTTTTCCCGACAGCCACCTGAACGTTTTCGGCACGAATCTCACATTCCGGAGAAAACCCCGTTCGCAACGTCTTAACCGGGGTGTCCCGGCCAAGCTCTCTCCCGTAGCTGTCTTCCCAGTTGATAACGGATACGGCACGATCGGACTTGGATCCTCGGGACAGGTGATCAACGAAGAACCGTTTTTTACATGCCCAATAGGTGGCCATGTCTTTGTGGTAGTCCAGGTGGTCCTGGGAAAGGTTCGTGAAAACAGCGATATCAAAATCACAGGCGGCAACGCGATCCAGGTCGATAGCGTGGGAGGAAACTTCCAACACCACGTGGGTGGCGTCATGGTCCACCATGTCTCGGAGGATACGCATTAAATCGGCTGATTCCGGAGTGGTCACGGAACTCGCAAAATGCTTGCCGGCGAACCGGTGGTCGATAGTGCCGATGACCCCTACGGGGATCCCTGCGCTTTTCAGGACGGCTTCGATCAAATAGGCCGTCGTCGTTTTGCCGTTTGTTCCGGTGATACCCACCATAAAGAGCTGTCTGGACGGATGGCCCCAAAAGGCAGAGGACACAAGGGCCAAAGCCCGCCTGGCATCCTCAACCTGAATTAGCGAGATTTCCTTTAATGTTTGCAAGATCGGTGGCGCCGTTATGACAGCCGACGCACCACGACGGACGGCATCCTCAATGAATCGAGAGCCGTCTGTTTGGAGTCCCTTGATGGCCACGAACAACCCGCCCGGTTTGACGGTACGCGAATCGTAATGGATGGAGCGAATTTCCCGATCACCTGGGCCGGAAAAAGACAGTACCGGTACGGCATCGATAAGAGCGCTCAGCTTTACCCCGCCCATTGTGGTATCTCCTTGGACGCTCGGATACCCGGTTCTTTTCCCGGGGTTACCAGTTCGGGGGCGATATTCAGATACTGGAGGGTCTCTTTGGCAATTCGACTAAACGCCGGTGCGGCGACCACACCGCCGTAATGATGTTTGCGGGGCTCGTCTACCATTACCAGGATGGTCACTGCAGGATTTCGAGCCGGGGCAAATCCGGCGAAAACGGCGACGTACTTGCCGGGCGCATACCCGGCCTTGCCCGGATCCACCTTTTGGGCCGTTCCGGTTTTCCCGGCAATGCGGTACCCACTTACGGCCGCCTTTTGGCCCGTTCCACCCTTTGCAACCACCCGTTCCAGCATGAGGCGAAGCGCCCGGGCCGTTTCGGAAGAAACCGCCCGGTCTTTTGGTTCCGGTCGAAAGGCCTTGATTACGTGTCCGTGGCCATTCGTCATGGCTTCGACCATGTAAGGCTTCATTACCACGCCCTCATTGGCGATGGCGTTTACGGCTGCCGTGAGCTGTAAGGCGGATGTCGATATTCCCTGACCAAAGCAAACGGCCAAGGCATCCATATCGGACCAGCGATCAGGATGGATCGGGGACCCGGGGGTTTCTCCAGGACAATCCACACCGGTACGGACGCCAAAGCCGAAGGCCTTTAATTTTTCCGCCAGGTATTGTCTTCCCAGGCGTTGGCCGATTTTAACCGCGCCGATGTTGCTGGAAAACTTCAAGATATCCTGAAGGGAGAGGGTGCCATAGGGGTGAACATCATGGACAACGTTGTTGCCGATTTGGTACCGGCCGTCTTCACAGTCAAATCGGGTATGTCGGGTGCATATTCCGGACTCGATCGCAGTCGCCGCCAAAAAGATCTTAAATGTGGAGCCCGGTTCAAAAGAGTCCGTAACCGTCCGGTTTCTTCGCCACCACGGTTCATAGTTTGAAAACGTGTTCGGATTGAATTCCGGAACGTGCGCCACGGCCAAAACGGCCCCGGTTGCCCTTTCCATAACGACGGCAATGCCTGAACTAGCTGCATATTGCGCCACGGTTTCCCGTAAAGCGGTTTGGGCGGTATGCTGAATGTTTTTGTCTATGGTGAGGATCAGATCATAGCCGTCTTGACCGATGGTCGGTGTCGACTCCGTTTGAAAGGACCGCCCCAAGGCATCCCTGAAAACGGTCCAATTACTGATACGGCCACTCAGAACCGGGTTATAGTAGTATTCCAGGCCTTCCAGGCCTTCCCCGTCGGTTCCGCAAAAGCCGATCACTTGGGCAGCCAGCGTCTTCATCGGATAATATCGCTTACTTTCGCTTATGAAATCCAGCCCGGAGATTTCCAGCTGCCGTGTCCCGGAGACCTCTTCCGGTGTCGCGTGTCGCTTGACCCATACGAAGTTCTTGTCTGACTGGAGGTTTTGCAAAAGGTCTTGCCGGTCGATACCGAGCGTCTTTGCCAACATCTTGGCCGCCTTACCCGGTGCCGTAACCTCTTTGGGCCGGGCGCAGATGGAAGTCACGGTTACGCTCACCGCCAACTCGGTACGATTCTTGTCATAAATCGTCCCTCGTCTCGGGGCCTTTCGGATTGCCCGCTTGTACTGATTGGCGGCCTTTTCCGAAAGTTCGCCGTGGTCGATGACGTTAAGTTGTACGGCTCGGGCCAAGACGATGCCAAAACAAAGACCCAGCCCAATGCCGACCACGCCGACCCGGAAACGGACCCATTTCATGTGATTTGCCCGTATCTTGCGATAGCGTTTCATGGAAGTACCACGACCTGTCCAGGGGTGGGCATCACGAGCCCTTGCTTTCGAGCCAAATCCTTAATCCGCTCGGGCGATTTGAGTTGTGCGTGCTCGACTTTCAATTTTTGGTTGAGTGCCATGAGGCGCTGATATTCTTGTCTGGCCTCGTTCAGTTCGTATCCCGTTTGTACGTATTCGACGCGACACCAGCTATAGATCAGCAATTCGGCCATTAAGAATATCGTCAATGCAAACCACGGCAATACCCGAGAAGGTTTCCGACCTGTCACGGCGCGCTTTTTCATGATCATTCCCCCCGTAGCTTTTCGACTGCTCTCAGTTTGGCGCTGCGGGCCATCGGGTTGACATTTACGGCGTCAGGGTTGGGTCTCACGGGTTTTTTCGTCAAGATACGAGCTTGAGGTTTTTTGCCGCATGTACAAACGGGAAATTGAGGCGGACACCGACAGGGATCGGCCATTTCTTTGAATCGTTGCTTCACCATCCGGTCTTCCAGGGAGTGAAAGGAGATAACACAAAGTCGTCCGCCGGGACGTAAAAGCTCAGGGGCGCAATTCAGGAAGTGCTTGAGGCTGTCGAGTTCCTGGTTGACTGCTATGCGGATTGCCTGAAATGTCCGGGTGGCCGGGTGAATGTGACGAGGCTGATACTTGGCAGGGATGGCCTGCTTGACGATTTCAGCCAATGTCAGGCTGGAGGCAATCGGTTCCTTGCGGCGGGTTTTAACGATGGATGCGGCGATACGGCCCGCCCAGCGTTCTTCGCCGTAGTCCGAGATGATTGCCGCCAGCCGATCTTGGGTGAAATCATTGACAACGTCTCGGGCCGTCATGTCTTCTTTCGGATTCATGCGCATGTCCAAAGGTTCGTCCAGCTTGAAACTGAAGCCCCGACCGCTACCCGCCAGGTGATACAGGGAAAGTCCCAGGTCGAGCAAAATGCCGTCTGCCGATCTTTCGCCCAGTTCGGTGCGGATTCGGCCGGTATCGGCAAAGTCGGCGTGAAGGAGTCGGAGTTGGGAAGTGAATCCCCGGAGGGACTTCCCGGTAGAGGCAATAGCGTCCGGATCTTTGTCGATTCCCACCAAGAAGCCGTTTGGTTCGATCCGTCGTAAGATAGCCTTGGTATGGCCCCCTCCCCCCAAGGTACCGTCCACAAACGTTTGGCCCGGCTTACAGTCAAGATAGTAAAGAACCTCTTCGACCATGACCGGAACATGATGGTAGTGCATCGGCGCGTCGTTGCTAAGGGTCGGCACAAAAAGCGGTTCTCGAGAAAACTTTATAACCCCAAGGCCGCGATCTCGTTTCTCATGGCTTCATCTTTCAAGTCTTTCTCCAATTTCGCGCCCTCTTGAGCCCAGTTTTCTCGGCTCCATATCTCAAAATGGTCTAAGACGCCGACCAGGACGATTTCTTTGTTGAGACCGGCGTCTTCCCGCAGGGCGGGGGGGATTAGAATGCGGGCTTGTTTATCCAGAAGACATTCAAAAGCTCCCCCGATGAAGATTCTTCGAAAGCGCCGCATGTGTTCGCTCTTGGTGGCCAGGTTGAGAATGCGCTGTTCGATTTCCTGCCACTGTTCAAACGTATAGCAGAAGATGGCCCCATCCATCTTGGATGCCATGACGCCGTCTACATTACTCTGGCCGAGTACGTTTCGGAATCGTGCCGGCACGATCAACCGCCCTTTTTCGTCCAGCGTATGAAACGAGTTGCCACGGAACATGGTCATGCCCTAAAGTTTTCCTTTGCCATCATTCTCAATCCCTGGCTCCACTTTCCCCCACTTTCCTCCACCCTATAGTCGCCCTTTTTTAATGTCAAGAAAAAAAGGCAGACGAGTCTTGAATTTTTCCTGTATTTCACAGTCATTAAAGAGGCACGTGCCGGGGTGGTGCACAATGGGTTGGGTTCCCGAATAGCGGAGACCGTGATGTAGTGGGTAGGGGGCTGCGAGCCCTCGGGCGGACGGGTCCGATTTTCGGTGCATTCGGGGTGGAGCCCGCCGTTTATGAGGGACGCGACGTAGCCGAAGATTTATCGGGAAAGCTGGTACTTACGGACCATTTTTTTGTGTTCTGCAAAGGTGTGGGAAAAATGGTGGGAGCCGTCATTTTTGGAGACAAAATAGAGGTACGCTTTTTCGGCCGGAAACAGGACGGCTTCCAGAGAGGCCTTTCCGGGGTTGGCGATAGGCCCGGCGGGAAGTCCTTTGAACGTATATGTATTGTACGCCGTAGGGGATTTGAGGTCCCTTCGCGTCAGATTTCCGGTGAATTCCTGGAGGCCGTAGATAACCGTGGGATCGCTTTCGAGTCGCATGTTGCGTTTCAACCGGTTCAAAAAAACGGCGGCGATTAAGGAACGTTCAGCAGCCTTCCCGGTTTCTTTTTCAACGATAGAGGCCAGAGTGACGACCTCGTGAACGCTCAGGCCGGATGCTTCGGCCCGGTCCCGCCAGGCTGGCGTGAAGACGGTATAGAACTGACCCACCATTTTCGTAACGATTTCCCCCTCTGACATGCCTTTGGGAAAATGGTAGGTTTCGGGAAAAAGGTAGCCCTCCACCGAGTCGGCCTGAATTCCGAGTTGCGTCACAAAATCGGTGTCCGTGGCATAGTCTAAAAACCGGTCCCGATCAACGAGATCAAGGTCTTCGAGCAGGTCGGCGATCTGTGCCATGGTCATACCCTCGGGGAAGACGACTTTGTGCAACACCGGCCGGCCGTGGACCAGAGTGTGCAAAATGGTGGCCGGAGACATGGAGGAAGAAAGCGCGTATTCGCCTGCCCGAATCTGTCTTTCATATCCCTGTAGATACGCAAGCCATCGGAAACGGTCCGGGTGCTTGACGAGTCCCGCCGATTTGAGCTGATCGATGGTGGTAAAAAAACTTTGGCCGGGCTTGATCCACAGGGTTACGGTCTTTTCCTGAGTCCCTGTTGGTCTTGTCGTTGCATACCGGTAGAACCAAAGGCCGAAACCCAGGCCTACGAGGACAAGAAACAAACCGGAATAGGTGATAGCCTGGGTCTTGTTCATGTTTTTGAGTTTTTATCCTTTTTGTCGTAAGATGACATCATTGGCCTGGGTTCAAACAGTTAAACGAATATCCAAATTTTATCCTATTCATTGACCGGGGTCAATAAAAGCGCCGGTTTCAAAGGGTGTCTGTCCCCCCGAAAGATGCTCGACGAAGAGAGGACCGTTTTGTGTCAGGGTGGCTATGTCCGTGTTCTATAGACAAGACGACAAAACGATTCGCCCATGGTGCAAGTGGTCTTGGGATCCACTCACGGGCTGTGAACACGATTGCGAATCCTGTGCCGCGTTGGCCAAGATTCAAAAACTTTATGCCCAAACGCACGCGGAGGGCTTTAATAGCTTCAGTCCTCGGCTTTGGCCGGAGCGCTTCGACGCCCCGTACGAGACCCCGATACCCAGAAGTGGTGCCGCAGGGAGCAGAAACGTCTTTTTAAACCGTTTGGGAGATCTGTTCGGTCCTTGGGTGGAGCGGGAACATATAGAGGAAATTCTGAAAATTGTCGCAGATACGCCTCAGTGGAACTATATTATTCTTACGAAAACCCCAACGCGCTGCTCACAATTTTCTTTGCCTGCCAATATCTGGTTGGGTATCAAGGTAGATAAACAGCAGGAAATAAAGCCGGCTGTTGAGTTTTTCACTGACTATAAGGGCGTCGTGCGCTTTTTCTGGTGTGACCCTTTATTGGAATGGCTCCAGTTCCCGACGCTGGCCTGTATCGATTGGCTGGTCGTAGGTGATAGAGCCAAGAGCCGAACCCAGCCGGCATTTGTACCTCCACGGCTGTGGGTTTCCAGCCTGGTGAGGCAGGCGGAGTCGGCGGGATGCAAGGTTTTCGTTAAATACCAAAAGGACTCGGGACACAAACGATTTCCCGGAGATGAAATATCTTGACCCGGGGGGCGGCCAAAATTAGACTGCGCGGGATGTTTCCGCAAATCAAAAGGTGTAAGGGCTCGCGCAAAAATAATTTCACAGAATCGGCGTTCTTCCATGCACCCGTTTTTTTCTCGGTAAGAAACGCCCGGCCCACCGCCATGAAATACGTGTAGGGGGAAAGATCCATATGACCAAACAGTCAAGCTCTGAAATACAAACCTTTCTGGGGCCCCAAACCACGCTGGAAGGCACCTTGACCTTTACCGGTACCGTTCGCCTGGATGGGCATTTCGCCGGCACGATAGAAAGTGACGGCGGGACCATGGTCGTCGGCCCCCACGCGGTGATCAATGCCGATGTCACCGTCCGAACGGCAACGGTGAGCGGTGAGGTGAAGGGTAACATCCGGGCCACCGATCGCATTGAATTGCACGTGCCGGCCAGGGTGTACGGGGATCTCCACGCCCCGGTGGTGCTTATTGACGAAGGCGTTGTGTTTGATGGCAAATGCACCGCTACCTCTCAACAACCGGAGGGCGGGGAATAAATGAACCCGGACCGGCAGATGGATGCTTCCCCGTCTGCCGTCTGTCGGAGGACACTGCCTCTCCGCCAAAACACCGACCGTGGTTTCAAGCCCAGGCAATAGGGAGTTCAACGCAACATAATGAATGACAAAGCCCTTCATCGTTTAAATTTCAACGACAAAGACATTACGATCGTGGCCACCGCTCATGTATCGCGGGAAAGTGCCGACCTGGTTTCCCGGGTTATTCGCGAAGAAACACCGGAAACGGTTTGCATCGAGCTTTGTGCTTCCAGGTACAAGTCTTTGACCGAGAAGGATCGATGGCGGAACACCGACCTGTTCAAGGTGATCAAGGAAAAAAAAGCCTTCGTGTTGCTGTCCAACTTGATGTTGACTTCTTTTCAGAAGCGGATTGGGGATAAATTGGGCATCAACCCGGGAGAGGAAATGATCCGGGGTATTGACGCAGCCCAGGCCGTGGGCGCTCACATTCATCTGGCAGACCGGGACATTCGAACCACGTTGGCACGGGTATGGCGCGCTATGGGCCTCTGGTCGAAACTCAAGTTGATGGTCAATATCGTGCTTTCCGCCGGACAGTTGGGTGCCATTGAACAAGAAGATGTGGAGCGTATGAAGAATGAAGACATCCTGGAAACCCTGCTGCAGGAGTTGGGTCAGTTTTTACCCGCCCTTCGGGACATCCTTATTGACGAAAGAGATCAATATCTGTCTCACAAAATCCGGTCGGCGCCGGGCAGACGTATCGTTGCCGTTGTGGGTGCCGGTCATGTCCCGGGCATAAAAAGGTACTGGGAGAAGTCCGTCGATATGAAGGCATTGGAAGAAATGCCGCCGCCGAGCAAGGGGATGCGTTTGGTGAAGTGGGCAATTCCCCTATGTGTGCTGGCCATAATCGTCTGGGGGTTTTTTGCCGCCGGCGGGCTGGCGGGACGAGACATGCTGACGTGGTGGATTTTGGCCAATGCCGTATCGGCCGGCTTGGGGGCAAGTTCGGCCTTGGCCCACCCGGTTACCATACTGTCGGCAGTCGTGGCCTCGCCCGTCACCTCGCTCAATCCCATGATTGCCGCAGGGTGGGTGGCCGGTCTCGTGGAGGTCTTTTTGGGCAGACCGAAGGTCCGAGACTTCGAAGGCCTCAGCCAAGATATCTTGACCGTCAAAGGGTTTTGGAAGAATAAAGTGACCCGCATCCTGTTGGTCGTGGTCTTTACCAATTTGGGGAGTGCTTTGGGGACCTTTGTGGCCATTCCGCTGATGCTCAAGGTCCTCGCCTAGGAGGCTGCCGGCGGCAGTAACCGGAGTCCGGGTCAGTGCCTCATTTCTGGTTATAGACTCCCAGGAGATAAAAGTTGAGCGGATTGATGAGACAGTGCACCTGCCAGGTGGAAATGGAAACGGGGTGATAGGGTGAATATCGGGCTGGTAGGACTGGCGAATTCGGGAAAGACAACGGTGTTTAACGTGCTCACGAAGTCTGATATGGCGGTTACCTCCTACGTGAACGTCGACTCGGAACCGAACCGTGGAATGTTTGAGGTGGGTGATCGCCGCGTGGCGCCGCTCGCTGAGATGTATAAACCGAAAAAGATCACATATGCGGTTATTGAGTTGATTGATTTCGTTGCTTTAACACAAGGCTCCGCTAGAGGCGGACTCTTTCCCGGCAGCTCGATGGCATTGATTCGTAATACCGATGCCGTTTGTTTGGTACTGCGCAATTTTTACGATGCGCTGATGGGGGACCCAACGCCATGGGCCGATCTTGAGAAACTGGAAGAAGAACTCCTGATTTCGGATTTGGTGGTGGCGGAGACGCGATTGGAGCGAATTGAAAAGGCATGCCAACGGGGAAAAAAGACGAGTCTGCTTGAACGAGAAGAGCGCACACTCCAAACGATCGTTGAGGCGTTGAGTAACGAAACGCCCATCCGCGATCTGGCGCTAGACGGCGAGTCTGAAAAGATGATCCGGGGGTTTCAATTCCTTACCCAAAAGCCGATGATGGTGGTGGTGAACTCCGATGAAGGTCGATTCGGCAAAGATGACGCCTTGTTGGAAAAAATCGGGAAACAGTATACGGTTATCGAGTTTGCCGGCCAGTTCGAGATGGAGCTGTCGCAGCTTACCTATCAAAAGGAAATCGCTTTGTTCATGCAAGACATGGGTATTGAAGCGTCGGCAAGGGACAGGCTTTCCGGCGCCGCCTACCGCCTGTTGGGGTATATCAGTTTTTTTACGGTAGGCCCCGACGAGGTCCGGGCTTGGAGTATTCAAGCCGGGCAATCCGCCCTGGCAGCGGCGGATACGATCCATTCGGACCTGGCCCGGGGATTTATAAAAGCGGAGTGTATGTCATATGAAGATCTGGTCCGTTGTGGATCCGCCAAAAAGGTGACCGAACTCGGTTTACTCCGGTTGGAGGGAAAAGACTACGTGGTGAGAGATGGAGACGTCTTGAATATCAGGTTTAACGTATAGCCTTCGCGCAAACACACACCTTTCGCTTCCCCACAAAGGGAATCCCGCTGCAACAGTTTTCAATAAATTGTGTGTCGGTCAAAAAAAAATGGCATATGTGGTATATGTTTGCTTGACGGCGCCCTGTGGGTTTGGTATAGGCGGGATTCTTCTTTAGGCTGACATGCCAAATTCGCGAAGAGATCAAGAGGGAGGGAGTATGAAAACGATTGCGATTGCAAATCAAAAAGGTGGGTGTGGAAAAACGACGACGGCGATCAATTTGTCATCCTGCTTGGCACAAATGGATCAAACAGTCCTGCTTGTCGATTGTGATCCCCAGGCCCATGCGACGATGGGGTTGGGGGTGGACCCGGAGCATCGGCGAAGTCTCTATGGCGTCATGACCCCCAGAGAAAGCGAGCAAGTGGGAATCGAGGATGTGACGGTTTCCGTTAAGGAGAACTTGGATCTCGTGCCTTCCAACGTGACGTTGAGTGCGGTGGAGCAGGAGTTCACCAGTTTGGAAGGCCGGGAAACCCGGCTTGCCCAAGTGGTAAACACGCTTGAGGATGCGTATGATTATGTGGTTATCGACTGTCCTCCCAGCATCGGTCATCTCTGTTTTAACGCCTTGCGTGCCTCCCAAGAGGTGATCATTCCGATTGATATGAGTCTTTTTTCTCTCCGAGGTGTGGCGAGACTGTCTGAGCTGATTTTGCTGCTCAAAGAACGCTCGGGACATGTAACCAACCCCCGAGCGCTGGTGACGATGTATGACTACCGGACGCGCTATTCCAGTCATGTGTTGGAAAAAGTAAAGGAGCAGTTTGGGGAAGGTGTGTTCTCCACGGTGATTCGGTATAACATCCGTCTCCGGGAGACGGTAGACCATGGTCTGCCTGTGGGGGATTACGACAAGCATGCCATCGGGTACAAAGACTATGTGAATCTGGCCGAAGAGATTGTTGGTTCCCGGTCGGAGGGTTTGGGTGATGCGGCTGATGTACTGAGTACTGCCGATGAGGTGTGGAGACGACCCGATAACCACTTTGAGGCTATCGTGGATGCATCCATCTTTGAAGACAATGTGCCTGCTGAAAGCGAAGAGGTCCCGGACACCGGCTATCGCATGCAAGGGCCTTCCCAATAAGGCAAGTGGTGGCTTTACAAGCGGTCGGCCGACGATGTCAATCGTCCAGGTGCTGCCGTAATTGCATGAATCGACTGTGTTCTTGCCCTTCCTGAACGCCTTGGTAAGGCGGAGGCCCAGCGCTGTTTTCGGCACTGCTTTCGGAGCTGCTTTCGGAATCGGGACCGGTTCCGGACCCGGATGCCGAGCGAGGGGATGCCGCGGCGCTTTTATCCGCCGGTGTCTTGCGTGGGGCAAGAACGGGGTGAAAATGAATCACCGGTTCACCCAGTCCTTCCACCCGAAAGAGGCGGTATCGAAAGAGGTGCACGGCTATCCCTGTTCGCCGATGGGCGGCAACGGTGTGACAAAGGGCCTTCGAAAAGTGCGGACAAAAGCAAAAAAGCTCGGTTTGGGGTTCTGCATTCAAAACAGACCGACCGGCCGAAAGGAGGTCTCTCACCCACAAATAATAGGCGACGGACGTGATGACGAAGGTGTCACTTTCTTTGCCGGTGTTTAGTCTGGCCAAGATGACGCGGTGTCTCGGTTTACCGGCAAAAGCCAGATCGGCAGTGCCGAAATCGGGCGAGGCAATGCCCCGTATGGATTCAACTTCGGGAGTGCCCAGGTAATGAAGCAGGAAGTCTCCGGCGGCATCCACCAGGGCCTTGCGTTGAACGCCGGCTTGATCGACTTGACAGGCGATTCTTAACATGTCCGTTGTCTCTTGGCACTGGGGCGATTCAGTTTCCTCACACTGAGATGGGGGTATCCGGGCCTGAATATGTCCGTCCGCCTTCTGGTTTGGATTGGACTGATTCGTATCGGATTGGTTCGTATCGGACAGGAAATAATGGGCGACCTGATCCAGACCATATCCGTTCTTTTTCTTCATTGATGCCCCCCCTGTTACTATTACTATATGGTTACTATATGGTGGTTACTATACTATATGTAGTTTTCTTGATGCCATTGTGCACAACATATCGTGGCTGTCAAGAAAAAAAGCTGGCGGTATGGTTGTCTTCCATGAGGTGATTACGGCTCGATCAGCGGCAAAAGATCCGACGGTCGGTTGAGGAGGCTTCTTGCCCCGGCGTCCACCAGCTCGTCGGCTGAACGAAACCCCCACAGGGCGCCCACGGGGTACATGCCGGCATTTACGGCTGTTTTCATGTCGATGCCACTGTCTCCGACGTACAGGATACGTCCGGGATCCGTTCCGAAACGATCGATAATCTGTTGAGCAAGTACCGGGCTCGGCTTTTTGGGGGTGCCCCCTCTTTGGCCCAAGATCGGATCAAAATGCCACTGGTTCAGAAAGGTCTGAACGCATAGTCTCGTAAAGCGGTGGGGTTTGTTTGACAAAACGGCCAAAGACATATCCATATCGGCCAACCGGTTCAATACGGTTTCGATTCCCGCATATCGGCAGGTATGGGCGGCCCAATTTCGGCTATAATAATCGAGATACGTGTGGACACATGCGGAAACCGTCTCCTCACTTCTTGTTCCAACGGGAAGCGCCCGTTCGATGAGGGTCCGCGTCCCATCGCCTACCAACCACCGATAGGTTTCCAAACTGTGCCCCGAAAAACCGTGTGCCGCCAGGGCGTGGTTGGCAGAATACGCGATGTCCTTCAGGGTGTATAAGAGCGTGCCGTCGAGGTCGAACGTCACCCCGAGAAAGGGTCTTTGACAGGTCCTTCGGCTCATCATCGATTGGTCTGTTGACCTCCCTCGTTGGAAGCTCGTCACGATCCGTCGATCTCCAAAGCCCGGAGCCGTTGTTCAAAACGGGCTTCGGCGCCATCCAATTCCGTCGTCAAGTTTTCCAGTTCCTCGAAGAGTTCATCGACAACGGGTCTTCCGGTATGTATGGCATAAGAGAGTTTTTCAATCCGCGCGGCGTCCTGTGTCTGGGAGGCCTCGACCATCTCTTCACTAAGTTCGGCAAGCCGCTTTTCTTGAGCTTCAATCTCATCTTCCACTTTGGAAATGCGTTTTTGCAGAGGACCCAAGACGGAACCCCGCTCGGAAATAATTTCAGAGCGTTTTTGTCGACGTGCTTTCTTGGTAAGCCTTGTTGCCGGCTCTGACGGCTCGGATAACCGTTTTTCTTCACTCGGGGAATAGACTATTTCATCCTCTTCCCACCCGCCGCATTCGACAAACCGTTGATAACCGCCCTCGAATATACGAATGGCTCCGTGTTGAAACACGATGAGTCTTTCTGCGAGTGCGTGGAGAAACATCTCGTTGTGGGTCACCATGACGACGGTTCCGTCAAAGCTGTCCAAGGCCTCCAGCAGGGCGTCACAGGTGTACATGTCCAGGTGATTGGTCGGTTCGTCTAGTAAAAGCAGGTTCACCGGTGTCGCCAGGAGTTTGCCCAGCATCACCCGGCTCTTCTCTCCCCCGGAGAGAACGGCGATCTTTTTGAGGGCGTCATCGCCTTCAAACATCATGTTTCCGCAAATATTACGGGCTGCTTGCCTGTCCAGATCCGGATGGCTGTACAAGATCTCTTCTTCCACCGTTCGGTCGTTGTTTAGGGTGGAAAGATTCGTTTGTTCAAATACCCCACCCCTTATGCCGGGAGAGAAAACGACTTCGCCGGATTGGGGCTGAAGAATTCCCGCCATGAGTTTTAACAGTGTCGTCTTGCCTCTTCCATTGCTGCCGATCACGCAGAGGCGGTCCCCGGCGGTGATGGAAATATTCAGGTTTCGGATCAGGGGCGGATGACCGTTGTATGAAAAAGAAATATCTCTGACTCCGAGACACTGTTTGCCCCGGGTCGGTTGGCTTCGAAAGGAGAAATCAAGGTTTTTTATTTGCTCCAGTTTCTCGGGCTTATGTGTCTTTTCCAAGGTCTTGATCCTGGATTGAACCAGGTTCGCCAAGCGGGCTTTGGCCCTGAAGCGACTGATAAAGATTTCCAGTTTCTTACGCCGCCGCTCGTCATTTGCCCGGGTCTTTTCGTGGATTTCTTCTTCCTGGGCGATTTGCGTGTAAAGCTTTTCCGTATCCCCGGCGATCTTTCGTATCACTTTACGATGAATACCCATCGTGTGAGTGACGATCTTGTCCATAAAGGTTCTGTCATGGGTGATGAGCATGACTTCATGCGGCCACCCAATGAGGAAGTTTTCTATCCAGCGAATGGATGTAATGTCCAGGTAATTGGTGGGTTCATCGAGTAACAACAGATCCGGTTCAGAGACCAAAACCTTGGCCAGATTTAACCTTACCTGATAGCCGCCCGAGAACCGGCCGGGCGGCAACGCCATGTCGGCTTCCGTGAAACCGAGGCCGAAAAGAATTTTTTCCACCTTCCAATGATCGGTTTCCTGTCCTTCCGGAAGACCCTTCGCCCCTTCCTCCAGGAGAGTCGATTCGGAAAAGGCAAGCTGTTGTCGGACATAGCCGATTCTATATCCTTTGGGCCGGTTGATCCTGCCGCCATCGGGCAGTTCGTCGCCGATAATAAGGCGAAACAGCGTCGTCTTCCCGTGGCCGTTCCTCCCCACCAGCCCGACCCGTTCCCGGGGGCCCACCGTAAAGTTTGCCTCCCGGAAAAGGAGCTGGTCCCCAAACCCTTTTGTCAAATTGACGGCACTTATCATGGATTGCACGCTGTTTGTGTTGGTAGCCCTATCATAACAAGGGCAGGCGTCACAGGTCAACATGGCGATCCCCCCATCATTGGATTCTTGTTGCGAAAAGGCTTTTCTTGCGATTACTATGACATAGGGTGACTCCGGCCTTTACCATCACGGTGCGGCTACGGGGTTACCCATTAAAGGGTACACCGTGCGCACAGGGGGCGTGTTTATATGTATGGGCATTTGATTTATTTTATTTTGATACTGCTCATTTATTCCACCTACTACCCGCCGGAAGCACCTTATTTTGAGGCGGCCGAGGCGGGTGTCCTTTTTTTTCTTTTGCTCTTCATATTCATTGTCGTTACGCGACGGGCCTTTAATCGCCTTTTGATCAAGGTTAAGCAAAGAGGGCCCGAAGGGTTGCATGGGCAATTTGATCGCCTGTTCGCCCGGCAGGCGATCATGGCCATCGGGCTCTTTGCTGTCGATCTCTATTTGTTGAATCTCAAGGGCCGGGTGAGTGACTTGCCGCTTTTTTCCCATTCCCCCACCTTGACCGCCGCTTTCTTCATTGGCCTCTATGCCGGCTATCTGGCCATCATTTGGGCCTGCGCCCATGCGGCTTACGTCTATCTTTTCAACAGCCCGATTTCCAAGCGGGCCTATCTGTTATCCAACCTCCGGTTTCACCTTCCCGTCGTTCTGCCGTGGCTCGTCATTTCCTTGGGAATAGACCTCATTGATGTTTTGCCGTTCCAGGCGCCCAAGCGCTTTCTGGCACGGCCGGAAGGACAGTTGCTCTTTTTTGCGGGGTTCTTTGTGGCCCTTGCAGTGGTGGCCCCCGCCATGATTAAGTTCTTTTGGCAATGTCGGTCGTTGTCTCCCGGTCACAAACGCCATCAGATAGAGGCCTTATGTAGACGCGCACGCCTGGGTTATCGGGATATTTTAGATTGGCCGATTTTTGAGGGCAGGCTTCTTACGGCCGGGGTAATGGGGCTGGTCAGAAAATTTCGATATATCCTGGTTACGGATGGTCTGTTGAAGATTCTTGACGACGACGAGCTGAAGGCCGTCATGGCCCATGAGATCGGACATATCAAAAGGCGGCACCTGTCCTTTTATCTCCTTTTCATTTTTGGGTTCATGGTGTTGTCCTATACCCTGTTCGATCTGATTGCCTACGCGGTGTTGTACGCCAGTGTGGAATTGCCGATCAGTGGGCTTTTGTCAACGAGACTGCCCGTTATCACGTCTGTCTTCTTTACGGTTCTAATGGCCGTTTTCATGTTCGTCTACTTCCGATATATTTTTGGGTATTTTATGCGAAACTGTGAACGGCAGGCCGACCTCTATGCGTTTTCCCTACTGGGCGACAGTCGGTCTCTGGTTTCCGCCTTGGAAAAAGTGGCCGCATACAGCGGTCAGGTTCGGAACCGACCCAGTTGGCACCACTTCAGTATCAGTCAGCGGGTGGCATTTTTGGACCAATGTGAAAAAGACCGGCGGCGGATCCGACGTCACGATCGCAAATTGTGGGGGAGTATGTCGGCATTTGCGGCGGGATTGCTCTTGATCGGTTATGTCGGGTATACCACGAATTTCGGTGAGATGGGAAAGACCCTGAACAGCCGTTTCTTCGAAAGGGCCCTGTTGGCCGAAATTGAGAAAGAACCAAAAAATCCCAAACTTTACAACGCATTGGCGTCTTTGTATTATCAACGGGGTGCCTATGAACGGGCCATCGCTTTTTATGAGCGGGTCATTCGATTGTCGTCGACGAATGTAGAGGCGCTCAACAACCTGGCATGGCTTTATGCCACATGTGACGACGAGAGATATCGAAAGGCTGAAAAAGCTCTTCTATATGCCCGAAAGGCGGCTCAACTCAGGCCGGAGCCCCATGTCTTGGATACCTTGGCGGAGAGTTATTATGCCAACGGCAAGTACTCAAAAGCCGTGGAGGTCATCGAAGAAGCAGTGGCGAGAGAACCGGCGGAGAAAGATTACTATCGGCGGCAGATGAGGAGGTTTCGGCGGGCGGCGAGGCAAGAAAGCCAGGGATAGGACGTATCTACTTAATGCAGACTTTTCTTACTTCCAGAAGGTCGGCGTTTCCCCCGAATATCTTCTCAATTCCGTCTTGTTTAAGCGTCGCCATACCATCCGTGAGGGCTTGTTTCCGAATGTCTTGCATCTTGGCCTTTTCCTGAATCAGTTTTTTCATCTCATCGGTTCCCACCAAGAGTTCATGAATTCCCATTCTTCCCCGGTATCCGGTATTGTTACATTCGGGACATCCGTTGGCCTTATAAAGCGTTAGGTCTTTGGAATAGGAGATATTGAGTTTTTCGAATTCTTCCGGACCGTATTCGCGAACCAGTTCGTCATATTCTTCCCGCGAGGGGTTATAAGGCGTTTTACATTTTTTACACAGAGTTCGGAGCAACCGTTGGGCCATGATGCCGAGAATGGCGTCGGCAAAATTGAACGGATCCATTCCCATGTCCAGAAGTCGGGTGATACTTTCCGGCGCGCTGTTGGTATGGAGTGTGGAAAAGACGAGATGCCCGGTCAGTGACGCCTCGATGCCGATGTGGGTCGTTTCCTTGTCCCGCATCTCCCCTACCATGATGACATCGGGGTCCGCCCTCAAAAACGAACGCATGGCCGCGGCAAAATCAAAACCGATCTTATGGTGCGTTTGAACCTGGCGTAATCCGACCTGGGTGATTTCCACGGGGTCTTCCGCCGTCCAGATTTTGATGTCCGGCTTGTTGATGTAGGCCAGTGCGGAATGCAGGGTGGTGGTCTTACCGGACCCGGTAGGCCCGCACACAAAGATGAGGCCATAGGGCTGGGTGACCATCTTGGTAAAGTTTTCGAAATTCCGGGTCGAAAACCCGATCTTATCCAAGGGAAGGGGATCTCCGCTGTGCAGAATACGCAGTACCACGTCTTCCAATCCCCCTGCGGTGGGTACCGTCGCCACACGCAGTTCTATGTTTTTCCCCCCGTACTTCTTGAACTTAATCTTTCCATCCTGGGGTTTACGTCGTTCAGCAATATCGAGATCCGACATGATCTTGAGCCGGGACACGATGGCGGCACGATAGCTGTACGGAACCGTCTGGTAAAGCTGGCATGTCCCATCGATTCGGAAGCGGATTTCCGTGTTCTTTTTGCCCGGATAGGGTTCTACGTGAATGTCCGAGGCATCACGGGCATAGGCGTCCAAAACAATCTTATTTACCAACTGAACGATGGCGCTGTCCTCGTCGCTGACGTTTTTTTCGGCTTCTTCGATTTCCTCGTCTTCAACCGTCAGCTGACCGAGGATTTCGTCGATGTCCTTTTGTTCTTTCTCCTCTTGATAGAACAGTTTGATAAAGCTGGCGATATCATCCCTCAAAGCCACGTGAAAAGCCAGTTTCTGGCCGGCGAACAAGGGCTTGATCATGTCTATCTTTTGGAGATGAAATGGGTTGTCGATGGCGATGACGATGGCGTCGTCTTCTTTTCGAATGGGCACCCAATGGTTGCGCTTCATGAACGGTACTTTGAGTCCGGTAAGGAGTTCCCCCGGGATGGGCGTGGTGTCACTATATTCGATGAACGGCGTTCGATAATATTGACTCAAGGCTTTGCCCACATCCGCCTTGGCAACCTTAAAGTTTTGGATCAATACCGCTTCGACGTCTTTTTTGGTATTTCGAGCGTCGGAGACGGCCTTATCCAACTCTTTTTGAGTCAAAATGCTGTTTTCTACCAGGTAATCAAACTTCCCCGGCCGTGCCTTTGCCATCCGTTTCTGATTATAGATGGCAATCCCCAGAATCTTGGCCAATTCCTGAATAGACGCTTCGTCACGTTCTTGAAACGGGGCATTGTCTTGACGGTTGATGATCTGGATGGCCCCAAGGAGGTATTTTTGAAAACTGATGGGGGCGGCCAAGACTTGGCGGGTTCGGAAACCGCTCTTTTTATCCCATTGATCATCGAATGAAAGGGACGGGTCAATCGCCTGAAGTTCCTGGCTGTCGTAGACATCCTTGATGTTGAGCAATAACCCCTTGGTGGCGACATGTCCCACCAAACTATTGGTAGAGATCGGCACCCGTATCTCGTTAATTTCGTCTCCCGATTTGACCCGAGAGACCAGTTCTTTTTTGATGCCGTCTACCACGTACACCGTCAGCCGCTGGGCGTGAAAAAGCTCCACCACATCGTCTTTTAGATCGATGAGTATCTCGTCGATGTCATTGGCGGCATGGACCCGGTTCGTAATCTGCAGGAGCTTTTCTCGGTATGCGACTTCTTCCTTAAGCCCCGCAGATTCGTTGCCCTCGCTGGCTGCGGCCTGTTTCTTTTGCATGTCCAAAACGACCATGGGGATTCAATTCTCTACGATTTAAGTTACGTTTCGTCTTCTTCGTCGTCGGGGGCAGTGGTCTTTTTGCTTGCCATATAAAGGGAAAAGAATTTGCGTATCCCCCCGACGATCAAGAACGCGCCGATGAAATAACGGGCAAAGTTCAAAAAACCACTGTCGTTTCCCGCACGAATCGCATAGGGGGTCTTGAACAACAACAAAATGCCCATTGCCGTCAGTAGAGCGGCCCACACGAGTTGGACCCCATTGTTCCGGTCAAAGCCCATGTAAACTCCTATGTACACCGAGATAGTGGAATGAATTGGCGAAAACCCGGTGTCACTCTACGACAGCTTGTCTAAGATGTCAATCCTGTTGAGTATCCCGAAAACCGGGAAGGGTCCAAAAGATCCGCAGGCCTTACGGCGCTTGCCGCTACTGTCATCTTCGGGACACCGTTGCCATGAATCCGGGCTCATGACCTGCCTATGCATTTCAGGGGTAACTGATAAATACCTCTGATTATCCTTCGGTTGTTCCCGTTAAAACCTTTAGGGGGTTTGGGGGGAGAAAATAGAGTGGATCAATTCGCTTTGGTGCGGCGATGAGACACCGAGGGAACACCGCCTGCCGACCTCAGCCCGTATGCACGGAACCGGTCAGGTCTGTCCGCTTAGGGCTGTCCGGCCCTGTCCGTCCTTCCCGCTGTGCGCTCGGGCACCTCAAAGGGGCCTACACAACGTCTGGCCCCGGGGTAATGGGCGGCTCAATAGTCGGAATCCTTACAGCCCCGGTGACAGCTGTCCCGGTTCGGTCGTGTCGGCCTTGATTAGGTTCAGGCGTTTCAACTCATAAAAGCATGCCGCCGTGTGAGCCTTGGGAATTTTGATGCTGGCAAGGCACGTGCTGCGGTCCGTTTCCATGGTGCCACCATGTTTTTCAACGATAAAACGGATGCACGACATGTAAAGGATATGAAGCCTAACCTTTTCAGTGGTCGATAAACATGTTATGTCCCAAAAATCCTTATTCATGCGCATTCAATTATGAAAGCATCGTGCCAAAGCGGCCATGGTGGCAGTTTATGTAATAATACAAGATGCTTATATTAGATGTGGTCCGTGTTTACGAGGGAGTGAATTGGGTAATTAATCTCCTATCCTGGGAAATAAAGTGCCCACTTTGAGAAGGAAAGGTGACATCGGTGCCGATTACCGAGGCCTTTGGGCTGGGGCTGAAGGCATGGTCCCTGATGGGCCGGACATATCGGGAATTTCTCACCCATGGAGGAAAAAATTGAGGCGGAACAAGGAGGACCCATGAACGGGCGGTTTGAACCAATAGATACCGGTCTAACCTATGAGCGGGCCAAAAAGCTATTCGATGATTACGTCCAAGATGTGGGCGTTCGCATGCATTGTAGAGAATCGGAGGAGGTCATGCGGGCGCTGGCCAGGCACTTCGGGCAAGATGAGGAGCAGTGGGGTATTTTGGGGTTGCTTCACGATATTGATTTTGATCGGACAAAGAGTGATCCGGTAAGCCATTGTGTCCTGGCCAGAGACATCTTGGCGGAGGCGGGGATGTCCGAAGAGGCCATTGGTGTTATTTGTTCTCATGCCTGGGGCACCAGTTGCGGCGGTGGCGACGTACAAGACAAAAAACGGGCCCGGCATATCGAACATGTGCTGGTGGCGGGTGAAACCGTGACCGGCCTGATCTACGCGACGGCACTGATGAACCCTGAAAAGAAGCTGGCCAACGTAACGGTGAAATCGCTCAAGAAGAAGTTTAAAAGCAAGGCCTTCGCGAAAAATTGCGACCGCGCCTTTATTCGGGAAATTGAAAACACCGGTTTAGCGTTAGAGGCCTTTCTGGGTGTCGCCCTTCAGGCCATGCAGGGCATGAGTGACGAGTTGGGCCTGTAGTGGGCCTGTAGCTGGTCAGGAATGCGGACTGCATAAGAAATTCGAGATCAGGTGGGTTGCTTCCCGACGGACTTTGGCGTGCGACAAAAAGTGATCCGCTTTGAGGCAGTGGAAACGGGCCTGCGGGCAAACGGCCCGGATGTTCTGGCGGTAGTCGTTATAGATATTAAGGATGGAATCCTTCTGGGCGTGGAGGCACAATACCGGTATGTCATCCACACGAACACCTTCCAGGGGCTCGAGGGTCAAGAACTCGAAAATGATTTTGGCCAGAGCGGCTCGGCGTCGTTTCAACGTGCCGAAGTGGTCTTTTCCCTTGGTGATGCCCGGAAACAATCGATCGGTATATTGTTTCAAGGCGGCGGGGAAACCGGTAAAGGTGTTTCGCCTGTAAAACGCCTGACGATAATGGGACAGAAAAGCGGTCAACATGACTTCCGGGAAAAATCCGGGAACGGCATTGATCAAAACAATGCCTGCCAGGGATTGCTTCAGGCGATGAACGGCGGAGAGAAGGGGGATAGCCCCATAACATGAGGCGATGCCGAAGAGGGGCACCGCCTCTCGGGTGGCAGCGGATCCTGTATAAGATAACATGTGTTGGGTGTCCCGAAGGCTGGCCCCGATGGAAAAAAGGTTCGTTGATTTTCCGTGCCCGGAATAGTTGAAAGATACCAGGTCGTAATGCTGCTTGATGAGCCACCGAAAGTCACTGATTTGTTGACATAGATCACCGCCGATAAGGGGCGGGATGAAGACGAGGCCCTGCGGACGGTGATACCGGGTGCGGACCCATTCTATGGATCGGTGTTCTCCGATAAGGCGGCGGGCGCGCTGAAATGACGTGTTGGTCCTGTTCATCCGGTTCGTCCGGCTCATCCGGGTCTTGAAAAACGCCTTCGGTTGTGCGAGCGTCTGGAGACGGTCGTGGACGTTGTTGTGGTGCACATGATAGACAGTATGTCTAAACAGGCTACCGTTTTTTTATGTTAGTGTCCATCATATCCATGCGGCGAGGCGGAGCGGGCTCGGCGATCAGGTTGATAAGTTGAAGCAAGATGCGAGCGGTGGCTCCCCAGATGAGGTGCTCGTTGTAGGAAAATATGGGTGGGAGGGGTTGCTTTCCATTTTTTGTCGTGTAGGATCCCCCGAACAGTCGGTTCATTAGGATGTCCAAGGGGACGATGACAAGGGTTTCGACTTCGTCGGTGTTGATCCGGAAGGCATAGGGATAGGCGATGAGACCGACAAACGGGGTAATTACATAGCCGGTACTGGCCGTTTCCATGTCGTCGAGTTGTCCCAGAATAGTCACGTCCGCCGGTGCCAGGCCGATTTCTTCATGGGATTCCCGAAGGGCCGTATCCAGAAGTGCGGTGTCGCCGGACTCGACCACGCCTCCTGGAAAAGAGATTTCCCCCCGATGGTGTTTAACGGTGTTTGATCTTTTGACGAATAGGACATGGTGTCCGGTTTTGTCCTTGAGAAGGGGCAAAAGTACGGCGGAGGGGACCCGTTGGCTATTTTCAATCCGCTTGGCGGTTACAGTACTTAGCGCGTTTACTATGTGTTGGTCCATACCGGCATCTTATCCCGGGACGCGTGAGGTTGAAAAGCAGTTTTTTTCAAATTTGAAACGGTCCCAACGTTGGTCGGCCGGGCGTAAGCTCGTAGGTCAGGTCACACCGCTAGGTGTTACCTGACAAAACTGTGATCAAGTTCGTTTCTGACAGGAGGCTGCGATGTGGCTTAACCCGGCTTTTTACGAGGGCATCACGCTTAGGGTCTAGCGGATAATGGACGTAATGCGGTTGCGGAATAAACTCTGGTTTTGGGTGGTGTTGTGTCCGTTGCTCGTCGGTTTTGTCGGTTGTGTGTCTCAAGAGGAGGGTCCCATAACGGCCGAACGGGCTCTGGTCCGGCTCCGCCCTTCCCAATATCCGGATTTTTCGGACGACATGACCTACGAGTCCTTAAAACCGGCCCTGGATCAAAGCCTGACCTACCTTCGTCGCCTCGATCCGGCTGCCGAGTTTCGATTCGGGCCGGACACCTACACGGCCGGCCACCTGATTGACTCGATAGTCGATTTTTCCCGCCTCATTGACCGGCAGATATCCGATGAAACACTCGCGCGAGCGATTCGCGATGATTACCGGGTGTACCGGTCCGTCGGGTATGATGGTGACGGGGAGGTGCTTTTCACAGGGTACTACGAGCCGGTTCTTAAGGGTAGCCTGGCACCGTCTCCTCAGTTTCCCTATCCGATATATCGGTGTCCCGATGATTTGGTCACCGTTGATTTGGGGCTGTTTGATTCCAGGTACGGGTCTGACCGTTTGGTGGGCCGGAAAACCGGACAGACCGTGGTCCCTTACTTTGACCGGGAAGCCATTGATTCGGCACGACGATTAGACAACAGGGGGGACGAGCTTGTCTGGATCTCCAGTCGGATCGACGTGTTCTTCCTCCAGATACAAGGCTCCGGACGCGTGGTGCTGGAAGATGGTACGGTTTTACATGTCAATTATGCCTGTGGCAACGGGCGGCCCTATCGGAGTATCGGGAAGCTGCTGATCGAAGAGGGAAAGATTGCCCGGGAAGATATGTCTGCACAGCGCATACGGGCTTATCTGAAACGCCATCCGGAAGAAATGGATGGGATTCTAAACCACAATCCCAGTTATGTCTTCTTTCGGTTGGTGGATGCCGGTCCGTTGGGGGCTTTGGAGGTTCCCTTGACCGGTGGGCGTTGTATCGCCACCGATCTCGACCTGTTTCCCCCGGGCGCTCTGGCGTTCGTTGAAAGTGAGAAGCCGGTGACAGCGGCGGATGATGCCGTCGATTCGTGGCGCCCGTTCACCCGATTTGTCTTGAATCAGGATAGGGGTGGGGCGATTCGAGGGGCCGGACGGGTAGACCTGTTCTGGGGAAACGGTGCGTATGCCCGGACGGCGGCCGGTCATATGCAGCAAAAAGGGCGGCTCTATTTCGTTGTAAAAAAGGAGAATCGGAGCTAATGGTTTGGTTGCCTGTGAAGATCAAGATGCCGGTACCGAACCGGAAAGAGGTGGGATATCTATGGGAATACTATCGACGTCCGTATCGGTGACACGATACCGGGTGGACGGCAAACTTGAGCAACCGATCATCGAAACGGCGTCCGAACGGCTGAAACGGTATGCCGTCTCTGAAATGGCGGACGAGGCGTCAGAGAAGCTTGCGGGGTGGACGTCCTTCGATGCCCCTTTTCAGCCCAATTTTGACGGATCGTCTTTTGTTATCGGCGAATACTTGGTCTTTGCATTGCGAATCGATAAGAAGAACCTGCCGCCGAAGACCGTCAAAAAATATTGTGCGATTGAAGAAGCCAAGCGCCTCAATGAAAGCGGCCGGGAATATTTGTCACGACAAGAAAGAGAAATGATCGAAGATCAGGTGGTAAATACGCTCATGATGCGGGTTCCCTCAGTACCCAATGTCTATGATTTGGTATGGAACTACGAGCGGTCAACCGTATGGTTTTTTACCACGCTCAAGGCTGCCAACGAGGAACTGGAAACACTGTTTCTGAAAAGCTTCAAGGTACCGCTGGTGAAGCTCTTTCCGTATACCTTGGCAGACTTGGAACTCGGGCTGTCCGACACGGACCGAGACATATTACACAACCTGAACGCCACCAGCTTTTCGGAGTAACTCATGCTTGATGTGTCCGTTTCCTATAATCGATACAAGTTCATCGGTCGGGAGTTTTTGACGTGGTTGTGGTTTGCCGTCGATACTGATCACCAAGGGCTGGAAGGTCTCTTTGAGGATCCGACATCAGTGGATGTCGGCAATCGTATGGTCCTTGAGAATCGGCAGCGAGAGGCCGTGGAGACCGTTACCATCAAGGGGGATGACGCCGGTCTTGAAGAAGGTCGCCTGGCATTGAGAAAAGGGGCGGCGGTGACGGAGATCAATATCGTGTGTCGACGGGGAGAACAAGAGTGGCAGCTCACGTTAAAGGGGGAAAGTCTTCACATGACCGGCCTCCGGTGCCCACCTACGGGGGCGGTGGAGACCAAGGCCGATTTGGAAGGAGCCGTGTTGGAGAAGGTATATCTTTGTGACATGGTTATTCAGATTGTCGACACCCTTTTCAAGGCTTTCGTGGAGATACGACTTTCCGATGATTGGCAAAACCGGGTGGTCCCAAGAATAAAGCAGTGGATTTTCGCCTAAAAGCCTGTGCGAGAACTTTCAGGAGAGTTACTTCGACAAGCGGGAACCTTCGGTGTCGGGTTTAAAGAAAACCCCCGGTTTCTGTATAGCAGGGCGAGTGCGATATGTATGGTTTTTACGGCCGAATTCTGGTCGTTGATCTCACGGCCAAACGATTCTCCATGGAAACCGTGGATGATGCCATCCTCGGGGCGTTCCTCGGAGGCAAGGGCCTGGGGTCACATCTCCTGTGGACTCGGAACCCACCTCACGTCGATCCCTTCAGTCCCGACAATCATGTCATTTTGGCCACCGGGCCCCTCTGCGGCAGTCTGGCGTGGGGAGGATCCCGGTACGGCGTTTTTTCCAAGTCCCCGCAGACGGGGTTCTATGCCGAATCGTACGCCGGCGGGCGTGCTCCTGAGGCCATGGACGCCGCCGGATATGATGCCGTGGTCATCCATGGACAAAGTAACGTCCCGACGGTTTTGGAAATCGACCCTGACGGGGTGACGTTTCATCAGGCCGATAAGCTCTGGGGAATGGATACACATCAGACGGAAAGAGAGGTCCTGAAACGCTTTTCAGTGCCAGGGAAGGGCCGGGTGAAAACGGGGGCGTTGGTCATCGGTCCGGCCGGCGAAAACAAGGTCTGTTTTTCGGTCATCGAAAACGATTACTGGCGGTCTGCCGGTCGAACCGGGATCGGGGCGGTGTTGGGGAGCAAGCAGATAAAAGCCGTCGTCTTTCGAGGGGACCGAAGGCGTATGCCTGCCGACGGAAACGGCCTTCGTACCTTTGCCAAGGCGATGGCCCGGGCGAGTAAAAACGACACGCAAGTCGCTGCCTACAAGAGCAAAGGTACGGCCATGATGGTGAAGATCATGAATGAGGCGGGTGGGTTCCCCACCCGATATTGGTCCGAAGGTACCTACGATCGGTGGGAAGCGATCGGCAGCGACGCGCTTCATGAGCGATGCCACGTAAAACCCCGGGCGTGCTTGAAGTGCTTTATGGCCTGTGGCCGGTTGACCACCGTGAGATACGGGCGTCATGCCGGGCTCAAGTTGGAAGGTCCCGAGTATGAAACCATATATGCCTTTGGCGGGCTTTGTGCCATCGATCGCATTGAGGAGATTGCCTACCTGAACGACCTTTGTGACCGCTTGGGCATGGACACGATTACGGCGGGAAATTTGTGCGGCCTGGCCATCGAGGCCACCCGTCGGGGGAAAATCTCCGGGGATCTTGATTACGGCCACGTGGACGCCATTGCCTCTCTTCTCGGGGATATTGCCTATCGAAAAGGCTTGGGTAAAGTCCTGGCCCGAGGTATCCGGGCCGCCGCTGTCGAATGGGGCCTCGAAGACATAGCGGTTCACGTCAAGGGTCTGGAGCCGGCGGGCTATGACCCCCGTCTGCTCAAAGGGGTCGGCCTCGGATATGCCACCGCGGGTCGGGGGGCGTGTCATCTGAGAGCCACGTTTTACAAGCCTGAGCTCTCAGGGATGATCGATCGGGAGACCACCGAGGGTAAGGCGGCGCTCTATATCGATTTTGAGGATCGCCTCACCCTGTTTGATGCCCTGATTCTGTGCCGGTTTTACAGAGACCTCTACCCTTGGGAAACCCTTGCTGAGATTGTGGCTTACGCTACGGGACATCGGTTTGAAAGGGCCGGGCTTAAGGCCGTCGGTTCCCGGATCTGTGATACGGTGAGACGGTTCAACATCCGGGAGGGGCTGACGGCCGAAGACGACAGGCTTCCGAAGCGGATCCATCGGGAGGCCTTGAAGGGGGGGCATCGGATTACCGAAAGACAATTGCAGCACATGCTGTCGGACTATTACCGCTTGCGGGGGTGGAGCCGGGAAGGATGCCCCCCATGAGGGGGCGTGCGTGATCATCGAGGTTCATTTCTTGGACCCTGTCGGGGATCAGTTGATGGTCCGTGAGGGTGAGTGATGATCCAATAGGGTGCGAATCTTTTGGGACAGTTCTTGAATCGAAAAGGGCCTTTCGATAAAGGCGTTTCTGCTGTCGGTCAGGACCTGCCGTGTTTCTCCATCCATGCCGTATCCGTTTGAAATCAGCACCGCCACGTGGGGATCGAGACGTCTCAACTCGCGATAAATGCTTACCGTTCCCGCCGGTTCGGGGGTGACCAGCCCCAACATGACCAAAGCAATATCGGCTTTCTTTTTCCGGTAGGTCCGTAGGATCTCTTCCCCGGTCCGGGCCGTCATTACCTGATATCCCGTGGCCTGTAACATCTGTTTCCCAATGCCCAGGAACATATCGTCGCCGTCAGCCAAAAGGACCCATTCCGTTGCCTGGTCGGCCCGGGGGGAAGTCGGGGATGTCGGGGGAGCGGTAGGGGGCGCCTTTTTGGTTGTGGGACGTTTCTTGACCATAACCGGGAGTGAGGGCGTCGCCTTGGCCAGCGCGATCCCCCGTTGGGCCATCTGTTCTATGCGGGAAAGATGGGCGGCGTAAGGGTGATCTGAGTTGATAGTGGTCATCATCAACGAGACCGTGGCCTGGATGCGGGTGAACAGTTCCCTCGTCTGCCGATTGGCGGAGTTGTGCGCCCGAACATAGTCTGCCAGCATTTTGGTTGTCAAACGGCCCGTACCATTTCCCATGTTCGGTGGACTCCTGTGAAATTCGTTTACCCGGGAAGCCACATCGTGATAACGAAACAGTTTGTTACCTTTTATCCCTTGCTGTCAATCTATTTTGTGCTATAGGCAAGGCTGGCCTTTCCGACAGGCGCCGGGTGCCGGGGAATCCTCGCAAAACAAGAGGAGGAATGAATGGAAAAGCTTATTGTGGAGGGCGGACATCGTTTGGAAGGAACCGTTGTCATCAGTGGCGCCAAGAACGCCGCCCTTCCGATCTTGGCCTCAAGCTTGCTTACCACGGGCGGCAATGTCTATTATAATGTTCCGGATCTCAGAGATGTCCGAACCATCCAACGCCTTCTCGTCGACCTGGGGGCTACGGTGGAGACGTCGGGAGAAGCCGTTCAGGTCCGTGCGGATGTGATCAGCAATTTCGAGGCCTCGTATGAATTGGTCAAGACCATGCGGGCTTCGGTGTTGGTCCTGGGGCCTTTGATTGCTCGGTCGGGGCGGGCCAGGGTATCTTTGCCCGGTGGGTGTGCCATCGGGGCACGGCCTATCGATTTGCACCTAAAGGGCTTGGAGCGCATGGGGGCTGTGGTAACCCTGGAACATGGATACATCGATGCCCGGGCGGAACGTCTTTCCGGGGCGGACATCTATTTCGATCTGGTGACCGTTACCGGAACGGAGAACCTCATGATGGCGGCGACGCTGGCGAACGGTAAAACCACGCTCCGAAACGCCGCTCGAGAGCCCGAAATCATTGCTTTGGCGGAGACCTTGAACCAGATGGGGGCTCGAATTACCGGGGCGGGAACCCCGCAAATTACCATCCGAGGCGTCGATGAGCTTAAGCCGGCCTCGGTGACGATCATACCGGACCGAATCGAAACAGGAACATTCATCATTGCCGCAGCGGTAACCGGCGGCGATGTCAAGATTGTCGGATGTGAGCCTGCTCACATGGAGGCGGTCATTCACAAGATCCGACAGGCCGGGGTTCATGTGGAACGGGAGACGGGCGGCCTCCGCGTGGTCGGGGATGGACAGATAAAGAGTGTCGATGTAAAGACCCTTCCCTACCCGGGCTTTCCGACGGACATGCAGGCCCAGTTCATGGTGCTCATGTGTTTTGCCAACGGGTTGAGTGTGGTTTCCGAGTCGATTTTTGAGAATCGGTTTATCCACGTCAGCGAGCTCCGCCGCATGGGGGCGACTATAAAGGTCTCCGGTAATACGGCCGTGGTCCAAGGGGGCAGTAGTCTGACCGGAGCGCCGGTTATGGCCACCGATCTGCGGGCCAGCGCCTCCCTCATACTTGCCGGGTTGGCGGCAACGGGTACGACGGAAATTTCGAGGATATATCACATTGATCGCGGGTATGAACGAATCGCCAAAAAGATGGCCGGCCTGGGCGCTCGTCTCTGGCGGGTTCAGGAGTAATATCGTGGCCGGGGTGAACACTATATGGGCCCGGAGTTATCGGAAGTGTCTGCCGCTTTTGATAGGGGAGTTACCCGGGGGACGGCAAACAGTACGGAGAGGATAGCGCATGGCGTCAGACGTGAATGATATCACCATACAGTACGAAGAAGATGGGGTCGTTATTGTAAAGGAACTCGATAAAGTCGTACTCTCCAAGGGGGCGTGGGCGACGGTCCTGTTCCGGTATCGGCAATGGGAGCGGGGAAAAGAGGCCTATAGTCCGGATCGATTTACCATTCGGCGGTACCGGAAGATGGGCGGTGAGTACAAGCAGCAGTCGAAGTTTAATATT
>CAYTTQ010000005.1:0-69085 GCA_964440795.1 uncultured Desulfobacterales bacterium
CCCCAAGCCTTAACCGGCCCAATTGCCAGGGGGGATGTTGAAACGGTCGCCGGCCATGTGGCATCGATCAGGGAACACGTGCCCCGGTTTTTGCCCATGTACCGGAGTTTGGGCATGCATGCGGTTGACCTCTCCCTGGAAAAGGGAAACATTTCGGAAGAGACGGCAACCCGACTCCGCACCACCCTGGAACGCACACAGGCATAACCGATTCACATAACCCCATCCAGAGGGCTCCATTGGCGAGTGAACCACTTGAAGAAAACCGCCCTCGCACTTAGGGTTCGCGCAAAAATAACTTCACATTTTGCCATCTCGGCTTCCGCCCGTCTTTGCCCGATACCTCACTCGCAAAACCTCGACATAGCCTGCTATGCCTGCGATTTTGCTCAATCGGATCGGCCAAATCCGAACTAAATCCGAGCGCCCATTCTGTGAAGTTATTTTTGCGCGAACCCTAAGTTGACGTTTTTCAGTCCATCTGCTAGTTAGATGCCATTCATAAATGACCCGTTTTCTCAATTGCGGCGTCTCACCTACGGTCGGTCCGTCAAAACATAGAAAGGACAGGAAACATCATGCCGAAACGCGACGACATTCGTAAGGTAATGATTATCAGCTCCGGCCCGATTATCATCGGCCAGGCCTGCGAATTTGACTATTCGGGTACCCAGGCATGTAAAGCACTCAGGAAGCTGGGATACAAAATCGTACTGGTCAACTCAAATCCGGCCACCATCATGACGGACCCCGAAATGGCCGATGTGACGTACATCGAACCGTTAAACTTCCAAACCATGGTGGAAATCATTGAGGCGGAACGGCCGGATGCCTTATTGCCCAACTTGGGGGGTCAGTCGGGGTTGAACCTTTCTTCGGAGCTGGCTCAGGCCGGCGTTCTGGACAAGTACGGCGTCAAGATTATCGGCGTGGAGGTGGATGCCATCAAACGGGGAGAAGATCGCACGGCTTTCAAGGAAACCATGGACCGCCTCGGCATCGAAATGCCCAAGAGCGAGGCGGTCTTCAGCGTAACGGATGCCGAGAAGGTCGCCGATCGGTTGGGATATCCGGTGGTGATCCGGCCGGCGTATACGATGGGCGGCACCGGCGGCGGGTTGGTCTACAATGTGGAGGAACTACGAGTCATCGCCGGTCGGGGCATTTCAGCCAGTTTTGTCGGACAGATATTGGTGGAGGAATCGGTACTGGGTTGGGAAGAGTTGGAACTGGAGGTGGTCCGTGACGCCAAGAACCAGATGATCACGGTCTGTTTCATCGAAAACGTGGACGCCATGGGTGTCCATACGGGCGACTCCTATTGTACGGCCCCCATGCTGACCATTACCCAGGAATTACAGGACCGTTTGCAAAAATCCGCGTACGACATCGTGGAAGCGATACAGGTAATCGGGGGGACCAACATTCAGTTCGCCCATGACCCGAGAACCGGACGGGTCGTCGTCATCGAGATAAATCCCAGAACCTCCAGGTCTTCGGCCCTGGCGTCCAAGGCCACCGGATTTCCCATCGCTTTGGTCTCCGCCATGCTGGCCGGAGGCATGACATTGGACGAAATCCCATACTGGCGAGCGGGGACCTTGGACAAGTACACACCGTGGGGCGATTATGTGGTGGTTAAGTTCGCTCGATGGGCCTTTGAAAAGTTTCACGGCGCCCAGGACAAACTGGGCACCCAGATGCGGGCGGTGGGCGAGGTCATGAGTATCGGCAAAACGTACAAAGAGGCCTTTCAAAAAGCCATCCGGTCACTCGAAAACGGCCGCCACGGGCTGGGATTCGCCGAAAACTTCCATACACAAACAGTGGACGAACTGATGGAACAGCTGGCGGAACCGACCAGTGAACGGCAGTTTGTTATGTACGAGGCCCTACGGAAAGGAGCCAGAGTCGATACGTTAAGCAAAAAGACGCACATCAAGAAATGGTTTGTGGAACAGATGAAGGAACTGGTGGACTTGGAAGAAGAGATACTGGCCTACCGCGGACAGGTTCCGCCGGAACCGCTTCTTACCCGAGCCAAACGGGACGGATTCGCAGACGCCTATCTATCAAAGATTTTGGATATTCCGGAACGGGATGTCCGGCAACACCGCACGGCCCTGAAGGTGGTGGAATCATGGGAACCGGTACCCGTAAGCGGGGTGGAAGACGCAGCCTATTATTTTTCCACCTACAACGCACCCGACGCCGTAGCCACCAGTTCGAAACGTAAGATCATGGTCTTGGGCGGGGGGCCCAACCGCATCGGACAAGGCATTGAGTTCGATTATTGTTGCGTCCACGCCGCCTTCGCCTTGCGGGATGAAGGATTCGAATCCATTATGGTGAACTGCAATCCCGAAACCGTATCCACCGACTACGATACCGCCGACAAGCTCTACTTCGAGCCCCTCACCGTGGAGGATGTCCTCAGTATTTACGAAAAGGAACAACCCGAGGGGGTTATCGTCCAATTCGGCGGGCAAACTCCGTTAAACATCGCCAACGAACTGGCTGAAACGGGGGTTCGGATCATCGGCACGTCTCCGGAAACCATCGACCTGGCGGAAGATCGGGACCAATTTCGTCAAAAGATGCGCAAGCTGGGAATTGCACAGCCCGAATCGGGCATGGCCAGCCGACTGGAAGAGGCCTTGGATATTGCCGCCGACATCGGCTATCCCCTGATGGTTCGGCCATCCTACGTCCTGGGAGGACGGGCCATGGAGATCGTTCATGATGAAGAGATGCTCAGGGAATATGTGACGGCGGCCGTGGGGGTGTCACCGCAACGGCCGATCCTGATCGACAAATTTTTAGAAGATGCCATCGAGGTGGAAGCCGACGCCATAGCCGACGGTTCGGACGCCTTCGTACCGGCGGTGATGGAACATATCGAACGGGCCGGGGTCCACTCGGGTGACTCGGCCTGCGTCATCCCGCCGATCAGCATCCCAGCCAAACATGTGGACACCATTTGCGAATATACCCGGCGCATAGCCATGGAGCTCAACGTGGTGGGCCTCATGAACATACAGTACGCCATCGCCGATGATGTGGTTTACATCCTGGAAGCCAACCCGCGTGCTTCCCGGACAGTCCCCTTGGTCTCTAAGGTATGCAATATCTCTATGGCCCGCCTGGCCACTCAGCTCATGCTGGGCAAGCGACTGGCGGACCTGGACATAGGTCCTAAATCCGTTCCGCACTTCGGCGTGAAGGAAGCGGTTTTCCCCTTTAATATGTTTCCCGAAGTAGACCCGCTCTTGGGCCCGGAAATGCGAAGCACCGGTGAGGTCCTGGGGCTGGCGGACTCGTTTGGCCTGGCCTTTTACAAAGCCCAAGAAGCAACGCAACAGGTACTGCCTTCGGAGGGAACGGTACTGATCACCGTAGCGGAAAAAGACCGATCGGCCGGCCTGGAGGTAGCCAAGCGATTCAAGGAATTGGGGTTTAACATTCTAGCCACCGGCGGCACCCATGCCTTTTTGGCCGGCCACGGGATTGAAGCCGAGGTGGTCCGTAAGATGCACGAAGGACGGCCCAACATCGTGGACGGAATAAAGAATGGCGAAATCCAGCTGGTTATCAATACCCCCAGCGGCAGGCTGAGCAAGCATGATGATTCCTACATTCGGAAAGCGGCCATCAAGCATAAAATACCCTACGTGACCACCACGGCGGCCGCTATCGCCGCCGCCAAGGGTATCAGCGCGTTCAGACAAGGTCACGGCCGGGTAAAATCGCTACAGCAGTATCACGGTGACATCGGATAGCCACGGAACGCCCATGAAGGAAGAGCAAATCTTTGAAAAGCATATTGAAGCGTTGACCCGGATCAGCAAGGCAATCACGTCCGATCGATATATTGAAGACATTCTGCGGCTTATCGTAACGGTTACCGCCGAAGCGATGCACTCTAAGATCTGCTCCCTCTGGTTATTGGATGAAACAGAGAGAATTCTCAAGTTACGGGCCACCCAGAGTATCAGTGAAGACTACCTGCAGGAACGGTCTTTAAAAATGGGAGAGGGTATCGTGGGCAAGGTGGCACTCACCCGGAAACCCTGCTCGGTCATCAATGTGCTGGAAAACGACGCCTACAAAGAAAAGGAACTGGCCAAGAAAGAAGGGTTGGTCTCCATGTTGAGTGTTCCCATGGTGGTGAAGGATCGGGTGCTGGGCGTGGTCAATTGCTACACCTCCCGACCCCATGAATTTACGGAAACCGAGCAAAACGTCCTCGTCACGGTAGCCAACGAGGCGGCGGTAGCCATAGAAAATACGGAACTCATGGTCAAAAGCAAGGTGATTCAAGAAGAATTGGAGACACGCAAATTGATTGAGCGGGCCAAAGATGTCCTCATGGCCCGCCGGGGCATGTCGGGCCAGGATGCCTTTCGATGGATGCAAAAGCGAAGTATGGACGTGAGAAAATCGATGCGAGAAGTGGCCGAGGCGGTCCTGTTGACTGAAGAACTGTGAAAAGCCGGTTTAACGGTTTAACCCTTCGAACCTTTGAACCTTGAACCTTTGAACCTTGAACCTTGAACCGGGAACCCTGTTTATGGAGGTTAATCGATGCATCCGCTTTTGACCGAAGAAACCGGCAAGACGGTGCTCCTGCTGGGAAACGAAGCAATCGTCCGAGGCGCCTTGGAGGCGGGGGTGGCATTTGCCACCACCTATCCGGGGACACCCTCCTCCGAAATTGCCGAGAATTTTTTCCGCATCGCCCAAGAGTCGGAACTCTATTTCGAGTATTCCACCAATGAGAAGGTTGCCCTGGAAACGGCCGCCGGCGCCGCAGTTTCCGGAATACGCAGCATTTGCAGCATGAAACACGTGGGATTGAACGTAGCAGCGGACCCTTTGATGACCCTCGCCTATGTAGGGGTCCGCAGTGGTCTGGTCATTGTGACCGCTGATGATCCCTCCATGTTTTCCAGCCAAAACGAGCAAGACAATCGATATTATGCCCGGTTTTCCAGCCTTCCCATGCTGGAACCGTCGTCGGTCCAAGAAGCCAAGGAGATGACGAGAGAGGCGTTCCGTATCTCCGAGGAGCTGGAGCTGCCCGTACTGTTGCGCACCACGACACGCCTTAGCCATGCCCGGGGAACGGTAACCCTGGGACCGCTGGTGGTTCCTCAGACCCAAGGCCGGTTTGAGAAAGAAAGCAGTCGGTTCGTCACCGTACCGTCAGTGGCCAGGACCCGTCATAAGATCCTCTTAGACCAGGCCGAGAAGGCCAAAGAGATGTCATGTCAATCCGACTTGAACCGTCTTGGCGGTACCGGTTCATATGGGATTGCCACCAGCGGAATGGCCTATACCTACGTAAAAGACGCTTTGAAAGACCTCAATATGGAAGGTCGGGTACAACTGTTGAAATTGGGGTTTTCGTTCCCCCTCCCCGACACCCTGGCCTTGGAGTTTATTCGATCCACTCAAAAAATCCTGGTGGTGGAAGAGCTTGAACCGCTGTTAGAAGACGGCCTGAAAGCCCTGGCCCAGACGCATGGCCTTACCACACTCATTGCCGGGAAAAGACCGGATCTTTTCTCCCGGCTCTACGAATACCACCCCGGGCTGGTGCGGGACGTTATCGCCCGGTTTTTTGACATCGACTATACCCCGCCACAGCCGGTGGACGTCACCGAAGGGGCCGACCCCATACCGTTGCCTATCCGTCCGCCAAACCTTTGTGCGGGCTGTCCTCACCGTGCCAGCTATTACGCAGTCAACAGTGCCTTGGCGGAAATGGAAACGGAAGCCGTTTTTCCCACGGACATCGGCTGTTACACCTTGGGACTCTTGCCACCCTTACAGACAGCCGATTTCGTCATCTGTATGGGCTCCAGTGTCTCGTCGGCAGCGGGTATTTCCAGGGCCACGGCCAAGACCGTCATCGCTTTTGTGGGAGACTCTACGTTTTTTCACTCCGGCATTACCGGACTGGTGAACGCCGTTCACAACCAACATCGCTTTGTGCTGATCATCTTGGACAACGGCACCACCGCCATGACGGGGCATCAACCCCATCCCGGAGTCTCACTCACCCCGAAGGGATGGGACAAACCCACGGTTTCCATCGAAGCGATCGTCCGGGCCTGCGGGGTGGATAATGTTGCGGTGGTCAATCCCATCAACCTCGGTAAAATGAAGGCCGCTGTTCGGCAGGCCGTTTCGTCGAAAGCGCTTTCCGTCATCCTGGCCAAGGCCCCCTGTCCCTTGTACGAAAGGCGGATCCTTGGATCGAAGCCAAAACGCAAGTTTGTGGTCGGACCCGAATGCAACACCGATTGCACCATGTGTGTCGATTCTTTCGGTTGCCCGGCACTCTACAGAAACACCGACCCCGACGTCGAGACCACAATGACCATCGACCAACAGTTGTGCATCGGATGCGGGGTATGTATTCAAATCTGTAACAAGATCAGGCCGAAGAAGGCGTAAGCCCCAATGTCAACGGGTTATCGGTTGAACCAGTGTAGGAGGAAATGAAACATGGCCGAATATCGGGTATATCTCACCGGCGTGGGTGGACAAGGAACGCTCCTGGCTACCAAGATCCTTGCCGAAGCCGCCATCCATGCGGGCCACCATACGGTTGCCAGCGAAGTACATGGGATGGCCCAACGGGGGGGCATCGTCGAATCGACGGTCCTGGTGGGAGACGTGGGCAGTCCGATCATATCGGACGGAGAGGCAGACGTCTTGTTGGGATTCGAACCATTGGAGACCTATCGGGCCATGGCAAAGTGTTCCAAAGATTCGGTGGTCATCTCCAACAACGTCCCCGTCATGCCGTTCAGCGTGGCGATCGGGAAATCCACGTACCCGGACATCCCCCCCCTTTTTGATTTGATCCGAAAACAGGTGCGACAGTTAAGCACATTGAACGCGCAAGCCTTAGCCATGAAAGCAGGGGCGGCATTGTCCGCCAACATCGCCATGCTGGGTGCGCTGGCCCGAAGTCACATCCTTCCCATTCCCAAAGAGGCCTTTCAGGAAACAATCCGCAACAAGACCCGAGAGCAGTTTGTGGATGCCAATCTTGAGGCCTTCGAGTTGGGATATACGGCATCATGAGGAAGGTGCGCCCCCCGAAAAGGCTTGACTTTTCCGGACCTGTCTTGTAGGAGACTTCGGTTGGACAGATTTCAAAAACACAACGGCGTGTTTTTTAGGTAATGACAAAGGAGTCCGTCACTCCCCTCAAGGGAGGTCGGACTTTTTTATTTACACGACAATCCGATTAAAGGAGGGACTAAGCGTATGAATTTACACCAACCCAATGCCAACGAGGCCTTGCGGACGAAAAACCGATCTCGTAGCGTTGCTCCCCAGTCCGGGATTTGCAGCCGTTGCCTGGATGGATGTAAAGGCAACTGCGATTTGTTCAACGCCACGTTTCGGAGCCGTGAGCTGCTCTACCCGGCGCCTTTCGGTGAAGTGACGGCAGGTGCCGATAAGGACTATCCGGTCGATTATTCCCACCTCAACATCATGGGATACGCGTTGGGCGCGCAAGGAGCAGCAGCGGATCCCGATTACGCCACGTTTCCGGCGGTAAGCACGGAAACCGCCTTCGGGGTCACCGACAAAGTCAAGATGAAGATTCCCATGTTTACGGGCGCTCTCGGGAGTACGGAGATCGCCCGGGCCAATTGGGAGCATTTCGCCATTGGGGCTGCGATTACCGGCATTACCCTGGTTTGTGGTGAAAACGTCTGTGGTATCGACCCCAAATTGAAGTTTGACAAGAACGGCATGGTTAAAGAGGCGCCGGACATGAAGCGGCGAATCGAAGAATATCGCCGCTACCACCAGGGATATGGAGACATCCTGGTCCAGTTGAACGTTGAGGACACCCGACTTGGGGTGGCTGAACACGTCATCGACAAGCTCGGGGTGGAAACCATCGAGTTGAAATGGGGGCAAGGTGCCAAGTGCATCGGCGGAGAGATCAAGGTCTCTTCTCTGGAACGGGCCTTGGAACTCAAAAAGCGGGGCTACATCGTCACCCCGGATCCGGAAAGCAAGGCCAATCAAGCCGCCTTCAAAGCGGGAGCTATAAAAGAGTTCGAGCGTCACTCCCGCCTCGGCTTTGTCGATCGGGAAAGCTTCATGGCCGAAGTATTGCGCTTGCGACAGTTAGGCGCCAAGCGGGTCACTCTCAAGACGGGCGCATATCCCATGCGGGAGCTGGCCATGGCCATCCGGTGGTCCTCCGATGCCAAGATAGACCTGTTGACCATTGACGGCGCCCCCGGCGGCACTGGGATGAGTCCGTGGCGGATGATGGCGGAATGGGGCATTCCGTCCATCTACCTGCATTCCATGGCTTACGAATTGTGTCGGCGATTGGCTGAAAAGGGCAAATGGGTACCGGACATCGCTTTTGCGGGCGGATTTTCATCGGAAGACCACATCTTCAAGGCCCTGGCCCTGGGTGCGCCTTACTGCAAGGCGGTCTGCATGGGACGGGCACTCATGATCCCGGGGATGGTCGGAAAGAACATCCAACGATGGATCGACGGCCAGGACGGCGGCTTACCGAACACCATCTCCAAGTTCGGTACGACCAAGGAAGAGATCTTTGTATGTTATGAAGAATTGCGAGAAAAATTCGGCAAAGAGGCTGATAAATTCCCCTTGGGCGCCGTCGGCATATACAGCGCCGGAGAGAAGATCCGTGTGGGCCTCCAACAGCTCATGGCAGGCGCTCGGAAGTGGCGGGTGGATCTAATTTCGAGAAATGATCTCGCCTCACTTACCGAAGAGGCCACCAAGATTACCGGCATTCCCTATATCATGGATGCATATCGAGACGAGGCCTTGAAGATTATCGACGCGTAATAATTAATACCGGTACAATACGGAAGGAGCCGGTGAACCGCAAAAGCGGTTCGCCGGTTTTTTCTATTACCGATCACCCACGTTCATTTTGGGGACGTGCCAACAATAATCGTCGATGAAACAGTCGATCTTGGCTTTTTGACTCTCGGTCAGACCTTCAAAGCGAACACTGCATCGCCGGGTTCGCAGCTCATCGGAACCGGAGACGATCTCTGCGTCCGAAACGGTTCGGCAAGGCAGTTTTTCCATAAACCGAGTGCTGTCGGGCAATATCATCTCTAAATCTAAACTCTGGTTGAGCGCTTCGGGCACCCCGGTATAAGAAAAGGCGACCCCTCCCTTACCGATGTCGGCAATTTCCGCAATCTTTGGAGAGTGTGTCTCATAGTAAGCAAAGACCCGACCTTCAACTTTAAATCGCTGGTGCTGCCGTCTATCCTTCATTGGCTCCTCTGGCATCCGAATTCGCTGTAGCGGTTTCTTTCCTGCTGGTTGACTCATGATTTATGCGCAAGCAAAAACCATGCGAGCCTGCAAGCGCCGTGTTTTCAACAGGTTAGTTTTGGGAAAACCAGAGAAAAGAGAAAACTAATGCCAACAGTTGGTACTTTGATTGACACCGGATGCAGAATCCTTCCCAATTTCCAGACTCACCCCCCCCGTGACCGGTTACCCGTACTTTTGGGCGAAAGTCTTCATAAAATCGACCAACGCCTTCACTGCATCCAGAGAGGTGGAATTATAGATCGAGGCACGACACCCACCTACGGAACGATGTCCCTTGAGCCCTCCCATCCCGTTTTCCAGGGCCTCTTGAACGAACCGGCTTTCCAGGGATTCTTCCGAAAGCCGGAAGGTCACGTTCATGACCGAACGGCTATCCGTTTCAGCCGTCCCACGGTAGAAGGGGTCGGCGTCAATGGCTTCGTACAGGAGATCCGCCTTCTCCCGATTCCGTGCTTCCATCCGAGCCAGCCCCCCAATGGTTTCCTCCAGCCACTTCAGTACCAAGCTGACCGTATAGACGGCAAAACAAGGCGGCGTATTGAACATGGAGTTTTTTTCGACAAACGTCGTATACTTCAACATGGTGGGGAGGTCTTCCGGCACCCGATCGAGCATGTCTCTGCGAAGGAGCACCAGGGTCGCCCCGGCAGGGCCCAGGTTCTTTTGGGCACCCGCATAAATCAATCCGAAGGGAGTCGGATCAAACACCCTGCTCATGATGTCGGACGACATATCACTGACCAGAGGTACCTTTCCTGTCTCCGGAAAAGCAGACCATTGGGTCCCCTTGATCGTATTGTTCGAGGTTAGATGGACATAAGCGGCGTCTGGAGAAAAGCGAATTTCTTTGGGGATATAAGAAAAGTGCTTGTCCGCCGAAGAGGCAACCACATTTACCGATCTTCCCAGACCCTTGGCCTCTTTGATCGCCTTGGTAGACCATGTCCCCGTGTCAACATAATCGGCGGGTTGGCCCGGCGGACACAAATTCATGGGGACCATACAAAACTGCAGGCTGGCCCCGCCCTGCAAAAACAAGACATCAAATTGATCCTCGAGACCCAGAAGCCGCTTGGTCCTTGTCACGGCGTCTTCGATCACGTCATCAAACCACTTCGATCGATGACTTACCTCCGTGACGGACATTCCTGATCCCTTGAAATCCAGGAACTCGGCCTGTATTTCTTCCAACACCGGCAGGGGAAGCGCGGCCGGTCCCGCGTTGAAGTTATAGATTCTATTGCTCATATCCACCTCCTCATTGTCATGGGAACCTATAAAGACAAAGCCCGAGGGTGTCAAGGCAAAAAGCCCCCCGAGGAAAGGCCGGACGGCCAACACGAGTCTTGACACTTGGGTATTTTGTCGGTAGAAAATAGATATCGGCGTGAACAAGCGTTATGTCGAAAATCGGCACACAAAGGAGACTTGGGGTTGAAAGTTTTGGTAAGTGACAAACTGGCTGAAGTGGGCGTTCATATGTTGCAGGAAGCGGAAGGTATCGATGTCGACGTAAACGTTGGTCTGCCTCCTGAAGAATTGAAAACAATCATCGGAGACTATGACGGACTGGTCATCAGAAGCGCTACCAAGGTAACCGCTGAAATCCTGGAAGCGGCTCCCCGATTGAAGGTAATCGGCAGGGCCGGTATTGGGCTGGACAACGTGGATATCCCCGCGGCGACCAAACGAGGGGTCGTGGTCATGAACACCCCGGAAGGCAATGTCATAACGACGGCCGAACATGCGGTGGCCATGATGCTCGCGTTATCCCGAAATATCCCTCAAGGTACGGCGTCCCTGAAACAAGGACGGTGGGAAAAGAAGAAGCTGCAGGGAAAAGAAGTTTTTGGCAAGACCCTGGGGGTTCTGGGTTACGGCCGCATCGGTAGCATCGTTGCCGACCGGGCACGGGGACTAAAGATGAAAGTCATCGTCCATGATCCCTATGCAAACCAGGAATTCATCGAACAGGGTGGGTGTGAAGTCGTATCCCGAGAAGAACTGTTTGCTCGGTCCGATTACATAACTATCCATGTGCCCAAGATGAAAGAAACGGTTAATCTCATCAACAAAGCGGCATTCGACCAAATGAAACCGGGCGTCATGTTGATTCACTGCGCCCGTGGAGGAATCGTCAGCGAAAAGGATCTGGATCAGGCCTTGGCGTCCGGCCAAGTGGGGGGCGTGGCGTTAGACGTTTTCGAAACCGAACCCCCGGGAGAAAGTCCATTGCTGAAACACGACAATGTCATATGCACGCCGCACCTGGGAGCGTCAACTGCAGAAGCCCAGACCAACGTTGCCGTCGCCGTTGCCGATCAGATCATCCGCTATCTTCAAACAGGCACCATCATTAACGCCGTCAATGTCCCTTCCGTCACCGGAGACGCACTCACGCTACTTCGACCCTATTTGACTCTGGCGGAACGTATGGGATCGCTGCAGGGACAGTTGGGACAGAAGGCCCCTACAGAACTCAATATTAGATATGCCGGGGATTTCTCCGGCATCGATCTCACACCGGTGACAACAGCCGCCCTTAAGGGTATGCTCACCTGCTTTCTGAAAGACGCAGTCAACTTTATCAACGCGCCGGTAATAGCCAAGGAGCGACAAATAAAGGTCATCGAATCTCGAAGTGCCGAAGCGCAAGACTATAACACGCTCATCACCTTGGAGACTGTGTCGGCTGAAGGAACAAGTACGATTTCCGGGACCATATTCGGCAAGTTTGACCCCCGCATCGTTCGAATCAATGATTTCAGACTCGAGGTGGTACCGGAAGGCCATCTCATCCTCATCCATAACGAGGACAAACCCGGGGCTATCGGGAGCATTGGGACGGTGTTGGGAAAGCACCGGGTCAATATCGCCAGAATGCATGTAGGCCAAGAACATCACGGTCAAAGGAATGTCATATTTCTGGACACCGATACCATCGCCCCGCCGGAGACCTTGGAAGAGCTGCGGAGTTTGCCCATGGTCAAATCGGTGATCCCGTTGGAATTGTAAGGTCCGCCCCTTCAAGGTACCGGAAAAGGCTTTATGGAGGAACAACCATGTCAGAAGAAGAAAAAGGATTCGTTATAAAAGATAGACGCTCTTTCGGTTCGGAAACCGGTCAACCCGAGGCGGAGAGTCCTAAGACGGAAACCGCGGGAGACAAAGGCCAAGAGGAAGCGAAGACCGCGGGGCCTGAAAAGGAAAGATCGTCGGATGAAGATGTTCAGCTCCCCGAGATCAATTTTTCCACCTTTGTTTTTTCCCTGAGTTCTTCAGCCTTTCTCCATCTGGGAGAGGTGGAGGATCCCTCCACCGGAAAAAAGCAAAAGAGCCTGCCCATGGCCAAACATACCATAGATATCTTAGGAATGTTGGAGGAAAAGACCCAGGGGAATCTGACGGAAGACGAAGGTCAGCTTCTCAAGAATATCCTCTATGACTTGAGAATGCGCTATGTAAAGGAAAAATCATAAAAGGAGATCCCCTATGAGGTCACAAAATCGGCAACGAAGAAGCAGCCTCCGCCTACGGATTTTTTTGGTCACCCTGGTATCAATGGGCCTCGGCGGCGGACTCTGGCTTACCCCGAAAACCATAGCGGCCGACCCGTCCACACAATATCGCGTACCGCACAGTTTCGCCGAGGTCGCAGAACGGGTAAGCCCGGCAGTGGTCAATATCAGCACGGAAAAGACGGTACGTACTCCCGGAGGACGGCGTTTTAGACATTTCCAAAGCCCATTTGGTGAAAATGACCCGTTTCATGACTTTTTTGAAAGGTTTTTCGGCAACCAACCCCCTCGGGAATTCAAGGAACGCAGCCTGGGCTCCGGTTTTATCATCAACGAAGAGGGCTATATCGTAACGAACAACCACGTGGTGGAAAACGCCGACAAAATCAAGGTTAAGTTGACTAACGGCAGAGAGTACGAAGCCATGATCGTGGGCAGGGACCCGAAGACCGATATCGCCTTGCTCAAGGCGGAGGATCTGAAACTGATCAAGGCTTTAAAGATTGGGGATTCCGACGAAATCAAAGTGGGCCAGTGGGTAGTGGCCATCGGCAGTCCCTTTGGGTTGGAACATACGGTAACGGCCGGTATTGTCAGCGCCAAGGGTCGCGTCATCGGCTCCGGGCCCTATGACGATTTTATCCAAACCGACGCGTCGATCAATCCGGGAAACAGTGGCGGCCCGCTGGTCAATATGAGCGGCGAAGTTGTGGGCATCAATACGGCGATTGTCTCCCGGGGAGGCGGTAATGTGGGAATCGGCTTCGCCATACCGATCAACATGGCCCGGGGAATTATCAACCAACTGCAAACGACCGGATCGGTAACCCGCGGATGGTTGGGGGTAACCATTCAAGACCTAACTCCGGAACTGGCAGAATACTACGGCCTGGAAGGGGCGAAAGGTGCCATTGTCGGTGAGGTGTTCGAAGGAGATCCGGCTGATAAAGCAGGGATTCAGCCCAAGGACGTCATCGTGGAAGTTAAAGGAAAGACCATTGAAGATAGTCGGGACCTTTCACGGGTCATCGCAGCTATCAAGGTGGGAGAAAAGATCACCATCAAGGTTTTGAGAGACGGCAAAAAGCGTACCTTCCGCATCAAGATAGCCAAGCGGACGGATGACAAGGAAACCCTGGCCAGAGCCGACGCGGAGGAAGCCGGTGCACTGGGCATGGTGGTGTCCCCAGTGACCCCGGACCTGGCCCGGCGCTTTAATATTCCCGATGGGGGCGGCGGCATTGTTGTGGTGGCCGTGGACGCCCAAAGCGAAGCAGACAAAGCCGGGATCGAAGAAGGGGATCTGGTTCTGGAAATCAATCACAAACAGGTCAAGACCGTCGAAGACTATCAACAATATATTGACGACGTAAAAGAAGGGGAGACCATATCCCTTCTGATTCAGCGAAAAGCCGGTCTTTTTGCGGTCAATATCCGGAAATAGGAACAAGAAAAGCATTGATGGCCGTCCTGAACCTATAACCTTTTCAAAAAGTCGATCAAGTTTGGCATGACGATTGGAAGACTTTTACGACGCCGTCAAAATAGACTTTACGATTTGATCATTTTTGAACCGCTGAATCGGTGACTTTCCACAAGTGAATCCTGTTACTCTGGCTTCGCCCGCCAAGATCAACCTCTACCTCAAGGTGCTGGGGAAACGACCCGACGGGTATCATGACCTGGAAAGTCTGATGTGCCGGGTAAACCTGTGTGACACGTTACGGCTATCCTTTGACACCCCAACCGGGACCACCATCTGTGACCATCCCGGCGTACCCGACGGATCGGCGAACCTGGCCCGGAAAGCCGCATCCGTCTTTTTTGAATCCCTGTCCACACCGGGGGACGTGACCATCTTCATCCACAAAAAGATCCCCGTGGCAGCCGGATTGGGCGGGGGCAGCAGCAACGCCGCGACTATGTTACACGCACTTAACGCCTATTACGACAATCCGTTTTCCACGCCTCAACTCATGGACATGGGCCTTCGGATCGGCGCCGATGTTCCCTTTTTTCTGTTTGAACATACCGCCGTGGCCCAGGGAGTGGGGGAATCTTTGGAAGCCTGTTCGGGAATGTTCCCTTTTTGGGTGGTTCTCGTAAATCCCAGAATTAGAGTATCCACCACCTGGGTCTTCGGACAGCTAAATTTGGGATTGACAAATTGCCCCGAAACTTATAATGTTTCGGCGTTTTTGGAGGACCCCTCACGGATCAAGGGCTTTTTGTGTAATGATTTGGAGAAGGTAACTATCGGGGCATTCCCGGTAATATCCGCCGTAAAAGGGGCTCTCCTCGATTATGGCGCTGAGGGCGCATTGATGTCTGGAAGCGGCCCTACGGTGTTTGGCCTCTTTTCAGCCTATGGTCAAGCGCGCCATGCGTATGAGGCGATTCAAAGCCGGGGGTGTTGGGATACCTATTTAGCGGACCTGCTGCTTCCCTGACGGGCTTTATGTTGGGGTGTCGTCAAGTGGTAAGACACAGGATTTTGGTTCCTGCATTCGGAGGTTCGAATCCTCCCACCCCAGCCACGTGTTTGTGCCACGCACCGTCGAAGGTGCTGGAGATATCGTGACCATGAGATCAACGGTGAAATATGCACAGACTTGTTGTGTTTTCCGGCAATTCTAATCTTGACCTGGCCAAAAGTGTCTGTAACGACATCGGCATTCAATTAGGCCAAGCCAAGGTTCAAAAATTTAGCGACGGGGAAACCCAAATCGAAATCAGCGAGAATGTTCGGGGTAAGGACGTCTTTATCATTCAATCCACCTGTGCCCCCGTAAATGACCATTTGGTGGAACTGTTGATGATGATCGACGCCTTTAAGCGGTCGTCGACCAAGCGAATCACGGCGGTCATACCCTATTACGGCTATGCCCGGCAGGACAAGAAGGTGGCGCCTCGAGTGCCGATCAGCGCCAAATTGGTTGCCGATCTGATCACCACCGCCGGAGCCGGCCGAGTGATTACTATGGACCTTCATGCCGGGCAGATACAAGGGTTTTTCGACATTCCCGTAGATAACCTCTTTGCAGCCCCGACCATACTCGACTACATCAAACGCACCTTCGACAATGACACGGTCATTGTATCCCCTGACGCCGGTGGTGTTGAACGGGCCAGAGCCTTTGCCAAAAGACTTCACGCTCAATTGGCGATTATCGATAAACGCCGGCCGGCCCCCAATAAGGCCAGGGCCATGAACGTTGTAGGCAAGGTGGAAGGAAAGCGGGCGATCATCGTCGATGACATGGTGGACACCGCGGGTACACTTACCGAAGGCGCCTCGGCACTCATTGAACACGGCGCATCGGAAGTCCATGCCTGTTGCGCCCACGCGGTTCTTTCAGGTCCCGCAGTGGACAGAATTACCAATTCGCAAATCAAGACCCTCGTGGTTACCAACACCAATCCGTTACAGGAAAATGCCCAAAAATGTGACAAGATACGGGTGCTATCCGTATCCAAGCTTTTGGCCGAGGCCATTCAGCGTTCACATACGGGCAGCTCAGTGAGTTCACTTTTTGTCTAGGGAGGTTACAACCATTGGACGCATTCGATCTAAAAGCAACCAGGCGAGAAAAAACCGGCAAGGGTCAGGCCCGGGAACTGCGCCGGCAAGGCCTCGTCCCGGCCGTATTGTACGGCCCCAAGATAGACGCGGTGCCTTTGACCATATCGGTGAAGGCGCTCCAAAGCATCTACAAAGCAAGTGGCAGCGAACATATGGTCCTGAGTTTAATCATCAATAACGGCGGCACCCAAAGGAAGACGGCCATGATAAAGGAGCTTCAAAGGGCGCCGGCCACGAGCGATTACCTACACGTCGATTTTTATGAAGTTGCCTTGGATCAGGCCATTCAAGTCAATGTGCCTGTGGAGGTGGTGGGTACATCCAAGGGCGTCGAGCGTGGGGGATACCTGCAGGTGGTCCGTCATGACCTGGAGGTATCATGTTTACCCACTGACGTCCCGTCCAGTATCACCGTCGACATCTCGGACCTGGACATCGGCGATTCCATACATGTGGATAAAATCACTGTCGGTGACGAAGTCACCCTTCTGTATGAAACCAACTTTACGGTCATAACCGTGGTAGCACCCACGGCTGAGGAAGAAGAACCCGAAGAAGAGTTGGAAGAAGGTGAAGAAGCCGAAGTCAGTGAGGGTGAAGAAGAGACAGGAGAATCTGCGGAATCGTAGGATTTTAGATGCCGGAGGATCGCGTTCGCTTGATTGTGGGGTTGGGCAACCCCGGACCGAAATATAGGTTGACTCGTCACAACGTGGGCTTCATGGTAGTAGACTGTTTGGTTCAACGTCACGGCTTGACGTTGGACCGACACAAGTTTGATACCCGTTACGTTCGTGGCAGGATGTGCGGATCGGCGGTTCTGGTCGCCAAGCCCATGACATTTATGAATCGCGTCGGACCGGCGGTCAGGAATCTGGCCCACTTTTATCGGGTGGATACACAAGATATCACAGTCATCCATGATGATCTGGATCTTGTATTTGGCACAATAAAAATTAAAGAGAAAGGAGGGGATGGAGGACATAATGGCGTCAAGTCTTTGATCGTTGCGCTGGGAACTCAACGCTTTAACCGCATCCGGGTCGGTATCGGTCGCCCCCAAGACCCACGCCAAGTCACGGGCTATGTCTTGGACCGGTTCGATACCACCCAGGAAAAGTGTGTGGCCGAGGTTGTCACACAGGCAACGGATGCGCTGGAGATGCTGATTGCCGGCGGCGTATCGGAGGCAATGAATCGGTTTCATGGCAGAAACATTACGCAATGTTAGGTTGGGAGGAAAACTATGAATGAATTGATTAATTGGGAACTTTACAGCACGCTGGTGGGTATTGCCGGAGTGGTTTTCGTGCTGTTTCTAATTGGTGTCGTAAAGAGTGCCCCATCTGGGGATGAAAAGATGAACGAGATTGCTGAAGCAATCAAGGAAGGGGCCATCGCTTACCTGAATCGTCAGTTAAAGACCGTTTTTATCGCTGCAGCCGTGATTGTCATCATTATCGGAGCCACCATGGGAATTCAAACAGCCATCGGCTTCTTGATCGGTGCTGCGGCCTCTTACATTGCAGGGTATATCGGCATGCGGGTTTCCGTTCTGGCCAATGTCCGTACCGCTGAGGCCTCCAAGAAAGGGCTGGCCGCCGGTTTGGGAATGGCCTTTAAGGGCGGTACCGTAACCGGGATGATCGTGGCCGGCCTGGCCCTCACCTCGGTAGCCGGCTACTACACCATTACCCACGACATTCGAGCCCTGGTGGCTTTGGGGTTTGGTGGCAGCTTGATCTCTATCTTTGCCCGTCTCGGCGGCGGTATCTTTACCAAGGGCGCCGATGTGGGTGCCGACCTGGTCGGTAAGGTAGAAGCCGGGATTCCCGAAGACGATCCGAGAAACCCGGCGACCATCGCCGACAACGTCGGCGACAATGTGGGTGATTGTGCCGGCATGGCGGCGGACCTTTTTGAGACCTATGCGGTAACCGCCGTGGCGGCCATGATGCTGGCCCACCTTGTCTTTCCGGAAGCGAAAGTGGGCCCGGAAGTCTATCACAACGCCGTAACCTTCCCGCTCGTTCTGGGTGCGGTATCCATCATCGCATCGATTATCGCCAGCTTTTTTGTCCGGCTGGGGAGTGGAAGCGAATACATCATGGGGGCCCTCTATAAAGGCATGTTCGGCTCGGCCATCATTGCGGGCGCGGCTTTCTACTGGGTGACCCAGAAAATGATGGGCGGCATTGGCATTCCGATCATGAACATCTATCTGGCCACTCTCGTGGGTCTGGTACTCACCGTGGGTATCGTTATTGTCACCGAATATTACACCGGGGTCCGCGGCCCGGTAAAGGCCATCGCACAGGCCTCCACCACCGGACATGGGACCAACATCATCGCCGGACTGGCCGTCAGCATGCAGTCCACGGCGATTCCGGTACTCCTGATTTGTGCCGCTATTCTGGCATCTTATCTCTTAGCGGGTCTCTTTGGCATCGGCCTGGCGGCTATGAGCATGCTGTCCATGACCGGTATGGTTATCGCCATTGACGCCTATGGTCCCATCACCGATAATGCCGGCGGGATTGCTGAAATGGCGGGAATGGACGAAAGTGTGCGGGCGGTTACCGATCCCCTGGACGCCGTGGGAAACACCACCAAGGCCGTCACCAAGGGATACGCCATCGGTTCGGCCGGCCTCGCCGCCTTGGTACTCTTCGCTGCTTACATCCAGGACCTGGTAGCCGAGATGAGTCACGCCTCCGGTGGTGCAGAGGAACTCATCTTTGACCTGGGCAATGTGTATGTCATTGTCGGGCTTTTTCTCGGCGGCCTTCTGCCCTTCTTGTTCGCCTCCATCGCCATGAATGCGGTGGGCCGGGCGGGCGCTCAGGTCGTCACCGAGGTAAGGCGGCAATTCCGAGAGATTCCCGGTATTATGGAGGGAACCGCCAAACCCGATTATGCCACTTGTGTCGATATCGTAACACGCTACGCCCTTAAGGAGATGATTGTTCCGGCACTCTTGCCGGTGGTGGTGCCCGTTCTTGTGGGATTCTTCCTTGGGAAAATCGCCCTCGGCGCACTACTGATCGGCAGTATCGTGACCGGTATTTTCGTAGCCATTTCCATGACCACCGGCGGGGCGGCTTGGGATAACGCCAAGAAATATATCGAAGACGGTCATTTCGGCGGCAAGGGCAGCGACGCCCACAAGGCAGCCGTAACGGGTGACACGGTCGGCGATCCGTACAAGGATACCGCCGGGCCGGCCATCAACCCGATGATCAAGATCCTGAACGTTGTTGCCCTCCTGATGGTCCCCTTCTTGATTTAGGCATACCGGGGCATCAGGGGCTTCAACGTAACAGCCCAGAGTAAAGGATTGGCACCTCCACGGTGCCAATCCTTTTTCTTTTTGTCTCCTCTTAACGAACACCTCCACCCGCCTAAACCGAGCACCCTGCCATACTGACGGGTTCCGTAGCCCATACTTCCTTTTTGTATTGATTGAATTCCAAGAAAATGCTATACAAAGATAGAATTCGGCGACGGTTTATCCAAATTTGGGCCCGATACGGGCATGTTTCTTTGGTAGTATACGATAGGAGTAAAAACATGTTTAAGATTGGCGACCTGGCAGTATACCCCGCGCACGGGGTAGGACGAATAGAATCGGTGGAGTCACGGCAGGTATCGGGAAAAGATCAAGATTTTTACATAATGAAAATCTTGGAAAATGAAATGATTATCATGATTCCGGTAGACAAGGTCACCTCTGTCGGACTTCGAGATATTATAGACGTGGCGGAGGTCACTAAGGTCTATGACATTATGAAAAAGCGGGATATTCCGTCGGACAACCAGACGTGGAACAGACGGTACCGGGAATATATGGAAAAGATCAAGACGGGATCGGTGTACGAAGTCGCGGAAGTATTGCGCGATTTGTATTTGCTCAAAGAGGAAAAGGACCTCTCCTTTGGGGAACGAAAACTACTGGATACTGCCCAGAGCCTCCTTCTTAAAGAGCTGTCTATTGCCAAAAAAACGGACGAGGGGGCCATTATGTCGGACATCAACACCATATTCGACGTAGAAGAATAGGCATTTCTATTGGTTGAAATCATCAGGTGTATCGGTCATCACATTTCGTGCAACTAACAGGGAAGCCGGGCGTCGACTGGATAGTGTGTTGGCCGCCCGGTTTGCTTTTCTATCCCGTTCTCAGGCCAATCAACTAATCCGGGAAAATCGGATCCGGGTCAACGGCACGGCCACAAAGGCAGCCTATCTTCTCAGACCTAACGATTCGGTACGGGGGGTCATTCCGCCGTTGTCGGATCCTCACTCTCCGCCTCTGGTAGAACCGGAACCGATCTCTCTTGACATCCTATTTGAAGACGATCAGATCATCGTATTGAACAAGCCTCCCGGGGTCATAGTCCATCCCGCGCCGGGCCACGCCGGCGGAACCCTGGTCAACGCCTTGGTTTACCACCACCCCGACATCAGCAGGGTGGGAGATCCCGCCCGTCCGGGTATCATTCATCGTCTCGATAAGGATACCTCCGGCACCCTGATCGTTGCTAAAACAGCACCGGCTTATAATCACCTAAAAAAGGCGTTTAAGCATCGGCAGGTCCAGAAGCAATACTTGGCCCTGGTCTATGGGCGGATTGCGGATACGGCCGGCGTCATTCAAACGCCCGTGGGCAGGCACCCCGTCCACCGAAAGAAGATGTCTACCGTAAGCCCTCGAGGGCGACCTGCAGAAACAGAGTGGCGTATACGAAGCGTGTTGAATTCCGCCACCCTGATCGATGTCCGGATACGAACGGGGCGAACTCACCAGATTCGCGTCCATTGCGCCGATATGGGGCATCCGGTTGTCGGAGACATCCGCTACGGCGGCAAAAAGCGCTGGAAGGAAGCAACCGCTTCGGAATATATCCGCCGAATGCTTCAGTCGGTAAACCGCCAGATGCTCCATGCTTGGCGGCTGACATGTGTTCACCCATCGCTCGGTCGCGAGCTGTGCTTTGAATCTCCGGTACCGGAAGACATGGCCGGGGTCATCAAGGCCTTGCAATCGGTGGATTGATAATTCATCGCTGACACGGGAGAAACAGAATGTCCGATTGTGGCATATGACTTCCGTTGCACCACCGACGACGATACTTTGATAATGCGGCTGTCGCCCACCGAAAATGGCTCCCATGTTCCTTGCCTTGGCCTGCCAGGTGATAAAAATGGAGGATATGATTGTAAATATACTCCGCACCCATAGCCAGGTTTCTTAACAGCGTTCCGCCCCAAAGCACTTTCGCCCCGAAGGCCGCATCCAAGGCTCTGACACTGGCCATCTGATGAACGCTGTAACATACACCGCAGAAACGGCTGGTCACAAAGGAGGCGTCCCTGGGATCTCTTCCCTGCAACAGGGCCTCAAATCCCCGGGCCATAGTACCGCTACTCCAAGCGTCTTTTACCTTGCCGTCTTCCACCTCAACCGTTATGCCAAGGTGTCCTTCAATTCGTGTTACCGGATCGACCGTAATCATCTTACCCATTTTATATCACCTCCTTTCATGCCTTCTCCTTCGTCCGTTTCCTGAGTATCCCCCGTGGGGTTATCCGGAATCGTTCCATTCGCTTCATTCATTGTATATATACTCGCCTCGGCTTTAAGTTTCGGGGCAAAGTCCCCACCACACAACTCGGGGGATTAACCCAGGTGTCAACACCGTGTAGCCAATCCCCCACATGATAATTCATCTATCTATATGTCACGATCGTAACAGGTCAAACAGCACCGCATACACCGATTCGCCTCTTTTAAGGCATCCCCTTCGCTGATCGTCAAATCCACCTCGGCGTACGTATGCTGTCGTTCATATGAACCCGGTTCCAGTTCGGGTTGGCCGATACGGCCCTTTTTCTGAACACCTTCCACATGTTCGAATATGGTCCCGGGGATATGCCCGGTCATCCGTCCCGAATCGACTCGAAGCCTTGTCTCGGGGAAGGCCATTTCCTCGCCCACAAGATACTTGTGGATGCCCCGGGCGGCCCGCCTCCCCGCCCCGATGGCGGTAACCAAAAGTCCCGGCGGTCCGGCGGAGTCACCACTTGAAAAGACATACGGAATATCCGTTTGCTGCGTGTCCGGATCACAGACAATGGCCCCTTTCTGTGTTGAAAGTCTGGCCACGGCGGCGCCTTCCTCATTGACAAAGGAAGAATCCGTTACCTGGCCGATCGCCAAGACAAAGTTGTCCAGGGGAAGCACCGTTTCCGACCCTTCGATGGGCACCGGTTTTTGCCGCCCGCTGGCGTCGGGTTCTCCAAGTTCGTTTTTCAGATACTCGATACCGGTAAGGTTCCCGTCTTCGTCCGTGACGAACTTGGTCGGCGTACACAGCGTAATAAATTCGATGCCTTCGTGCTTACACGCCTCGATTTCCACCTGATTTGCCGGCATGTCCTTGATCTCTCTTCGGTACAGGCAGTAAACCTTTTCGGCGCCTAAGCGCACACTGGTTCGCAGGGCATCCATGGCCACATTGCCGCCCCCGATGACACCGACGCGCTTGCCGATCGGATTGGCCTCACCCAGACCTTGGCGTCTCAAAAAGATCGTCGCCGGAATAACCCCTTTGACTTTGTCTTCGTCGGGAATACGTGCCGACGCGTGATTCCATGCACCGATAGATGTAAGTACGGCGTCGTACCCAGCGCCCACGAGGGATTCCAAATCGAAGTCCACGCCGAACTTCACCCCCGTTTTGACTTGAACCCCAAGGTCGAGTATCCGTTGCACATCCTGACCCAGTATCTTCTTGGGCAGGCGATATTCCGGAATCCCATAGTAAATCATACCCCCGAGCTCCGGCATCCACTCATAGATCTTCACCTGGTGACCCAGCCGCCTCAAGAAAAATGCCGCACTCAAACCACTCGGACCGCCGCCCACAACGGCCACTTTGAATCCGGTATCCGGCGCCACCGGGATATTAATGGGCGCATTGTTATCAAATACCCAGTCGGAGCAAAACCGTTTTAGCTGGTTGATGGAAACGGGGTCGTCACCGCCCACCGCCCGGCGGCATGCGTCTTCACAGGGATGCGGACAAACCCGACCGATGGAAAGAGGCATGGGATTTCGTTCCATGATCGTCAGATAGGCCTGATCATATTCTTCATGTTTAATGTGGTCGATATACTTCGGGATATTGATTTCGGCAGGGCAGGTCTGCCGACAAGGGGCCAACCGATCCGTTCGCTCATGAAATCGCAAGACCCGCTGAGAAGGCGTTCTCACCTGCATGATGCCTTTGGGACATACGGACTGGCAAGCGCCGCAACCGACACAATTTTCAACCTTCACCACCGGGACGTTATCCGGCCCCATCTCCAGGGCGTCGAATAGACATGACTTAACACAAGTGCCGTATCCCAGACACCCGACGGTACACTCCTTGGCGCCCCCATAGAGCTGGGCGGCGGCTCGACAATCACTGATGCCCATATAATAGTACTTTTCCGGCGCCCGGAACCCTCCCGTACAGGTATTTTCGGACGTCAACGGTTCGGCGGCACCCACTTCCATGCCCATGACCGCCGCCGCACGGGTTGCGGAACCGGCTCCCCCGACGATGCAGGCGCTCACCGGGGCTTCCCCGGACACAATAGCGGCGGCACAAGCACTGCATCCGGTATATCCGCACCCCCCGCAATTGGCACCGGCCAAACAGTCCTCAACTTCGGCAATCCGCGGGTCTTCCCAAACATAAAAGACCTTTGAGGCAATCCCCAGCAGGGTTCCCGAAACAGTCCCCAATCCCAACATGACAAGCAAGGCGTCTATCATCATCTATCTCCTAAATCATCCCCTTGAATCCCAGAAAGGCCAGCGACATGAATCCCGCCGTCACCAATGCAATGGCCACGTCCTGCAAGGGCCCCGACACCCGCCCGATGGTGACCCGGTCGCGCATCCTCTTGTCGATCAAGGCAACGCCGGTCCTTTTTCGGGCCGTCACCCGTCCGACATTGATTCGCTCCCGAAGGCCGGCGAAAAGAATAAGCGCCAACCCAAAACCGGCAGAATAGGACAAAGAAGAAACCAGCATCTCCAGAAAATTGTACTCCTCCGTGACATTGATCAAACAGACCCCCATGACGGCGCAGTTGGTGGTGATCAGAGGCAGGAAAATCCCGAGACCGGCATACAACGCCGGTATGGTCTTTTTGAGGAACAACTCCACGAATTGGACCAACGAAGCGATTACCAGAATAAACACGATCGTTCGAATATATTCCAGGCCCAGCGGCTTAAGGAACACCATCTCCAAAATCCATGTAACGATGCCGGCCATGGCCAGCACGAAGATCACCGCCATGGCCATGCCTGTGGCCGTCTCCATCTTTTTGGAGGTTCCCAGAAAGGGGCAGTTGCCCAAATACTGAATCAACAAGATGTTGTTCACTAGGATGGCGCTTACGGCCAGCAACATGTAATCTCCCATCAGATGACTCCTTCATCGCCTCCGTTTTTCAGAAGGACGGCTAACCAGAAACCCTTTTATCGCCAAATCGGTCCACCAGTGTCTATCCCTTATTCCCCACCAGGTCCATCAACCCCAGCATCAGGCCCAAACAGACAAAAGCCCCGGGCGCCTCCACCATAAACGTGAAGGGCTGGAAAGAGGGCCCGAAAAGCGGAATCACTTGGTCTGTTAAAGGAATGGAGACCGTTCCGTTGCCCAGGATTTCGCGAACAGCACCAACCGCGGTCAGCGAAAGAGTAAACCCCAGACCGATGCCGAGCCCGTCTGCGGCCGCATAGGTCACACGGTTCTTGAAGGCAAAGGCTTCGGCGCGCCCCAAAATGACACAGTTCACCACAATGAGCGGTATGAAAATGCCCAGCTGCAGAAACAAAGGATAAGCGACCGCCTGCATCACCAGCTCCACCACCACAACAAAGGTGGCGATAATAATGATAAAACAGGGCACCCGAACCTTAACCGGGATTATGGATCGCAGTATGGAGACCAGAACGTTGGAACACAACAGTACGAAGGTGGCGGCCACCCCCATGCCGAACCCGTTGGCCACCGATTTGGTTACCGCCAAAATCGGACACAGGCCCAGCACCAGCCGGAAGGGTGGGATCTCTTCCCACAACCCCTTGGTGAATTCTTGAACAATCGTCTTGGCCATTATTTCTCCCCCTAGTCGGTAACGGACTTCGCCTTTTCAACGATTTTCGGTTTCAGTCGTTCGTAGAAATCGGCGCTCTTGTTAATTCCCGTACACACACCTTTAGACGTAATGGTTGCTCCGGAAACGGCGTCCACATCATCAACCTCGATGGGGTCTTTTAAGGAAAGCCCCTGGAAACTGTTTTTGAACGCCTGGTCGGTTTTGGCTCTGGCGCCCAAGCCGGGCGTTTCGGAGTGAGTGGTAATGCCTACCCCTACGAGTTGGTCGGTTTTGAGATCCACCCCGACCATGATGCCGATATCTCCGCCGTAACCCTTTCCAAAGGCCTCGTAGGCAACGGCCGTCGGTCTATTTTCAAACTTGCCCACAAAAAACGTCCGTTCCGTATCCCCGTCCATGAGCTTGAATCGATCCTGAATGGGATCGTTGGCTGCACCTTCCAAAATTGCTTTTATGGCCGGCCCTTTTACAAATTTAAGCTGCTGGACCTCAATCTGTTTCGCCGTCCCGGACTTAACGGCCGCCAGCAACGCGCCGGAACATGCGGCCAGGAGGCCGAGAACCACGATCATCCGGATGATATCACGCATTTTCAACCACCTTTCCAACCGCTTTCGGTCTAATTTTGTCGAGGAGAGGGTTGGCGAGATTCAACAACAGAATGGAAAATGGAACGCCGTCTACGTAGGCCCCCACATTACGAATCAACACGGTCATGAGGCCGGCCAGGCCGCCGAATATCAGCATGGGAATAAGGTTGACCGGGGATGAGGAATCTTCCGGAACCAGGAAAAATGCGGCGATCAACGTATAACCGGTAAACAAGTGGAATAGGGGACCGGCGTATGCGGTGGAATCGGACAGATTAAACAGCCATGCCGTGATGAAGACACCCGCCAAGAAAGAAAGGGAGAGTTCCCACCGTACGTACCCTCTCAGGATCAGGTATATGCCTCCGATCACCAGTCCCAGCCCGAAAGTGGACCCGACCCCGCCGATCTGCTTGCCCATAAACAAGTCACCGACACTAAAGTGGGCAATACCCGCCGTTCCCAGGGCCTTCAAGTCGGCAAGGGGATAGGTCATGGCAAACCCCAATTCGTAATTACGCAGGGCCGTATTGAAGTCAAAGATACTTGCAAACGAAATGACCAGCATCGCCAAGGCCAGCAAGGGGGGATTTAAGGGGTTCAGACCGAGGCCGCCGAATATTTGTTTGCCTATGATGATCGCCAAAAACGTGCCCAAAACGACAATCCACCAAGGTGCGGTCGCGGGTAACAGCATCCCGAACAAGAGGCCGGTTACCGCCGCGCTTCCGTCACCGATGGAAATACGCTTGCCGAGCAACAAGTTCATGATAAATTCCCAAATGACGGCCGACGCCGTCGCCAGGGAGATCATGCCCAGCGCCGGACTGCCATATTGGCTGATTCCCATGATTACTGCAGGAAGTGCAGCAAGCATCATCTGCCGATGCCTGGATGAAACCGTTCTGCCGTCATGCCAGTAGGGGGCATAAGAAACAACCAGTTTTTCACCACTTAAGTCCCTATTCATTTTCTGCCTCCGCGGCTTCCCTTAGGCCCAGTTCGCGCTTTGCCATCTGAATATACTGAAAAATTGGAATCCTGGACGGACACACATATGCACACAAGCCGCATTCAATACAACATGCCAATTCATACATATCTCTGGCATCTTCGTAAAGGCTTGCTTCCAAAAAGCGAATGAGCATGTTTACCGGTATCTTAACCGGACAGATCTTAATGCACTCTCCACAGTTGATGCAGGGATGATCCGCCAACAGCGGGCTTTCCTGCTGATCTTGTACCACCAGGCCGTCTGTTTGGGGCTCTACGGGCAGTTCGTCCGAGTAGGTAGCGTTCCCTCTCATCGGGCCACCCAAGACCAGCCGGTCGCGATCCTTGACGGTAATACCACAGGCCCCAAGCAGTGCTCGTAAGGGAGTCCCGATCCTGACTTTCAGATTGGTGGCCTTTCCGCCTTTCCTGACAACGCTGACCATTTTAGTGACGCACAGTCGGCCCGTGTCCACGCAGGCCCCCAAGGCGGCAACCGCTTCTGCGCTGATAAAGAACGCCCCGGCCTCCTCCGGTGTCTGACCTTCCGGTATCACGGTTCCCACAACGTCTTTCATAATCATGTGCGGTAGGCCGGACGGATACTCGACGCTCAAGGCCTTCGCCTCCGCACCGGTCGAAATCGCTTGTTGCACCATACCCTCGGGGACAGTGAGTAAAATGCGATCCACACCCGTCATATCTTTGAGCGCCTTAACTCCTGCCTTGACGGCGTCAAGCTCGTTGTGGATGATAATTTGATTGGCGGTCAAAAGCAAATCCTGGTCCTGGCCGCATATGACGATCATCCGTATTGAGGTGTTCGGATCGGCAAAGGTGCGGAAGGACGGGTTGCCCGGCAGATATTCAAAGAAGCGAAGGGCGGTGTCCAGTGAGGCGCCCCCCGTATATTCATCATCCCATTCGTCTTTTTCGTCAGCAGCGATGGTTATGGCGGTATACGATTGTTCAAATATGCCTCCGTAGGGATAGACTTCCCCGAAAGAACCGACATAGGGAAATAGACTGGAGATGGTCCCGGTTACGGAAGAAATGACATAGGTTGAGCTTTCGGCGGACTTACTCAATCTCTGGCCGGTTTTCACCTTGGCCCCGACCTCGAGATCCCCCCCCGCTTCGGGATTGTCGTCTCTCAACAGTAGGGTCACACTCTTCGGCACTTTAAGCTCTTGAACTTCATCCGGAACCACGTTGTAGTTCAGTTTCGGCCTCATAATTCCCAGAAACGGTCTTTTTATCATAATACGATCCCCTGTGTTGGTATCCCTGTTGGCCTTAGTACTGCAAGTGGCATGTAGCGCATTCAACCGGACCGGCGCCGCTTTCTTCATGACAGCCCTGGCAATTGGTATGGAAGGCATCCGATCGGGTGGGTTCGGTGTCCGCACCATGGCAGTAAGGTCCGCCACACCCCATGCCTCCGTCATCTTGCTCGTAGTGATGACAATCCTCGCAGTAAAAGCCGTAACCATCCTCGGACAAATGGGTTTGATGATCAAACAGGACCTTACCGGCACTTGTGTCAAATACCAGTCTTACCGGTTCATCGGGAACTTCCTGGGGAAACGATGCGTAACACACTACGCCGATAATGAGCAAGATGGCCGCCAGGCCATAAATAAACAACAGTTCCATCTTTGATGTCATTGTATCAAACGTTCCTTTCGTCGTTTGAATCCCGATTGTTCAGAAACCAGGGAAAGTACAGGTCCGTTTATCTGCCGTGGAAGGATGTGTGTGATAGAAAACCGGGCAATTCCGCTCTTTGGCAACATTATCACCCTCGGTTGCGTAGGATACATCGTCAGGAAATGGTGATGATACAAGCTTCGTAGAGTTCGTCGGCCTTATATGACAAGTAGGCACTAATGTCAAGAAGAGATTTTCCGGGAGGCGGCACCCAGACGGTTCAGCGGAAAGGCGATAATTCCGACCCGCAGGTAGGAGACCCAGTGTCGGGCGGGCGTCTTGCCCATTTGAAACCGTGAGGTCCGGACCTCATGGACAGCGCCCATATCGGGGCATATCCCCATCTTCCGGCTTGGTTAACGGGCGTTCAAGGTCTCGTTAACCACCTTGATCAGTTCAGCCGGGTCGATCGGCTTCTCGATGTAGCCGTCCGGAACCGTATACTTGGAAAGCCCCGTCGTCTCCACAAACTTCTTTTCATCCCGCATCGGCTGTTTGAACATGAAGTTTCGAAAATCAACACCTGTAACGTCCGACACACCCGTTACGATGATGACCGGGATATCACTCAGTTCAGGATCTTTTCTCAGCTCCTGAAACATGGTAATCCCGCTTTTTTTGGGCATCATGAGATCGAGCAACACCAAGTCCGGTTTCTCTTTCCGCAACAGTTCCAGCCCCTCCGTCCCGTCCTTGGCACTCACGCTTTCATAACCGTTCTCCTCAAGAAGCGCACTGAGAAAAGTAATGATGTCTAGCTCGTCATCCACAATCAGAATTTTCTTGGACATCCTTTTCCTCCTTTCGGTACCAACAATCGGGCACGAACCATGGTGCGTTCGCTCTCGCACCGAAAACTATTTCACAGGCTGCTTTTTGCGTCTGCGGGAAAACATTTGATCACTTGATCACTCTGTTCCAGTATGTTATGTATCCGCGTCATGCGGAAGTTTTCTATACCATTGAGAGAGTGACTGTGTCAAGGACTATGAGTGCCGCAGAGGAAATTGTCCCATGAACGAGTCCGGGAACCGGAAGACCTCTGCATCGAATTGCCCCTGGGCCTTTCCGAGGTCTTCGAGGCTTTGAAACAGATCTCATCGGGAAATCCCGAACCCCGGGTATCGGAAGAATCCAACCTGGAACTCATCTCCAAACTGAAGCACCTGGTGGCGGTGGTTTCCGACACGGGTGAGGGAATATCGACAACAAGGGGAGCCCAAAGATGAAACTGCTCATCATTGACGATGAAAAACCGGTCCTGGAAATGTTGGAACATAGCCTGATCAGTGAAGGCTATGAAGTTCTTACGGCGCAAAGCGGTCAGGAAGGACTTGAAATCTTCGCGGAGGAGTCACCCCAAATCGTCATCACGGATATCAACATGCCCGGAATAGACGGCATAGACGTGCTCAAGCGAATCAATGAGTCCGGCAGCGAAACCGAGGTCATTGTCATTACCGGCCACGGGGACATGGATTCGGCCATACGGGCGCTTCAAAACGGGGCTTCCGATTTTATTGCCAAGCCCCTGCGTGACGAAGTGCTTATGTTGTCGCTGGAAAGAGCCAAAAAAAAGCTCACCATGGCCCAACAGCTTAGGGACTATACGGAAAATTTGGAAGATAAGGTCGAAGCCTGCAGGATCGATCTGGAAGAAGCCCAGGAGGAGCTCATTCTAAATGAACGGCTTGCCACCATCGGCGAAACAGTGGCCGGCTTGGCCCATTACATCAAAAATATCCTTACCGGTTTGCGAGGTGGCATGTACATGGTGAACGTGGGTTTGAAAAAGGACAAACCCAAAATGTTGCGCGAGGGGTGGGGAGTGGTCAGCCGAAATGTGGAACGGGTATCCGAACTGGTTATGGACTTGTTGACATACTCCAAAGACAGAAAACCGGAGCCCACGGACTGCGATCCGAAGGAACTGGTTTCCGATGTATTAGACCTGGTAAAAGATTACGCGGCAGATCACCAGGTCGAATTGAAAACAGAACTCGATCCCTCAATTAATCACGCCCGATTGGACAAATCGGGTATCCACCGGGTTCTTCTCAATTTGGTCTCCAATGCCATCGACGCGTGCATTTTCGATCCCGACAACACCAAGGACTGGCAGGTTGAGGTACGAACCCGCATTGGCGACGATGACGACGACACATTGGTTTTCGAGGTAAGCGACAACGGCGTGGGGATGACTCCGGAGATTCGAAAGAAGCTATTTTCCCGTTTTTTCAGTACCAAAGAAGGGCGGGGAACCGGACTGGGGTTGCTGATTACCCAGAAGATTGTTGAAGAGCATGGCGGCCAAATCGAAGTTTCTTCCACCTCCGGGAAGGGAACAACTTTTTCCGTTCGCCTTAAGGCAGTTCTCTGATCGGCTTCAGCCCTCTTTGGATGAAAAACGGGTATATTTCATCTTGCGGAAAAAGATCCGTCTACATCCCCAATAGCGTGCCGATTTCCGGATGCTTGCCGATTACTTTCAAGAATTGGGCCGTTCTGCGTTCCAGACGATTTTCCAAGATCCGTGCCGCCTTCTTCATGACCATATATCCCGTTTCTCGTTCCCGACCGAGAAATGCCGTCAGTTCCTGTCCGGAAAAAACGAACACTTCACTTGGCTCCGAGCAGACCGCGTAGGAGCTATGGGGCGCATTCGGCAAAAACAGGGCCGACCATCCAAAGGAATATCCCGGTTTGATGGCGCCTACGGAGATGATGAAGTTCGGAGCAAGCTCTGACTCCAGCAATACTTTCCCCCGCTTTAGAGAGTAGAAGTTATCGGCCTCCATGCCGGGCTCGTAAATGATCTGCCGTTCTTCCATGGATTGTTCTTCCACCAGCGGAAGCAGCCGCTCCAGAAAATCGTCCGGCAAATCTTCAAACAGAATCACTTCTTTTAAGTTTTGTACAGAAGCCATATATCTTTGTCTCTCCTTCCGTACCGATCCTGAAACCGTTTCAGCACCGTGCGCCGATCTGTCCAATCGGCTGTTAACCGAGGAGGTCTTCCTCCCATGCTCATGGCCTTTTTTCCATATCCATATCACATCAAGAGGAAAACCAACACCAGAAAAATCGTGGCCACTGCCGCGCTGATGCCCACGGGCGCCGTACCCGTTTCCAGGGCCGCTCGCGTCCTGGCGATCTTGCGCTGCAACGCCTCGCCTTTTGTCCCGACGGCGGACCAGAGCGGAACCAAGGTTCCCAACGTTAAAATCTCGGGCAACCGCCTGGAAAGTCGACCCAGGACCCTAGGCACCCCCCGGGCGAAAAGGCGGTCTGACACACCGTTGATGCCGTTAAATACCTTGTCCGCTGCGTAATAGAATAGACGGCCACCCATCCGGTAAAACCGGTCCACATCCAGGTTCACACACCGCTTCTCCGGCGGATAGACGCCCGCAAGCATCAGAAGAACAAAGGCCGCCGCCGCAAACAGAAGAAGTTGGGCCATCCCCACTACGTGGGCGCCGGTGTAAGGGGCGAAATCCACCACCGGATAAGGCAACAGGTCATACAGCGGATAGGGATAAAGACCGATGGCAATGCACAAAAAGGCGGCGATCCCCATGGCAAAACGCATGTTGAGCGGTGCCTCTTTGGGCCGCATTCCGGAGTCGTGCCCGAAGAAGGCGAAATAGGGGACCTTGATACCGGCGTGCTCCAGCACCCCAACGGAGGCGAACATCAACAGAAACCAGACCACCACCATGTGATGATTGCCCACCGCCGTTATGGTCATCGACTTGGTGACGAATCCGCTCAGCAAGGGAAACCCGGATATGGATGCCGCAGCGATGATACAGCATGTCGCCGTGAAAGGCATCGTTCGGTACAGTCCGCCCAGAGCGGTGCAATTGATCTTGCCGGTTCGGTGGAGGACCGCCCCCATGGACATGAACAACAGGGCCTTGTAGATACAGTGGGCAAAGACGTGAGATACGGCACCGTTGATGGCCATCTGTGTGCCGACGCCGATGCCGCACACCATATAACCGACCTGGTTGATCAGGCTGTAACTCAATACCCGTCGCAAGTTGTTTTCGATAACGGCAAAAAAGACCGGAAACACGGTCATGATGGCGCCTATCCAAATCAGGATTTCCGTGCCGGCAAACCCTCTGGCCAAGGTATAGACGGCTGTCTTGGTCGTATAAACGCTCAAAAAAACCGTTCCCGTGGGAGTGGCTTCAGGATAGGCGTCAGGGAGCCACGCATGGAAAATCGGCCAAGCCGAGTTTATCCCGAAGCCCAGGAAGATCAATAGGGACGACGTCCCGTTCAACCCGATATGTCCAAATTCGATACTCCCCGTTTCTTTCAGGTGCAGCACGATTCCCGCCAAGAGCACCAGCCCGCCCACGGCGTGAACCAAAACGTAGCGATATCCCGCCCGGGTGGACTGAGTCGTCCGGCGGGACCAGATAAGAATGGCCGAACCGACGGTGAGCATCTCCCAGAAGAGAAACAGTGAAAGGAGATCTCCTGCGAAAACGACACCCAGGGCGCTTCCCGAATAGATGAGCCCCGCCACGTGTTGCAGGTCGTCTTTGACATGCAGGGCATAGAGTAAGGAGGTAAAAGCGATGATATGGTAGACATATCCAAAGAGGAGGCTCATCTTGTCCATTCTGCCGAAGACGATATCCTGGCCAAAGGCGGAAACGACGAAATGTGTGCCCTCGGGGATATGGATCAGGTTGAGGAAACCGATCACCGGCACAAGCAACATGAAGGCGCTTTTCCACTTGCCTTTGATCAGCGGAACCAGCAGGCCCCCGACAATGAATATGGCCGCCGGCGGTACGGTGCTAATCATAGTAATCCTCTCGTCTCTCAACTATCGGCCGCAGAATGTATTTGGCCACCACCACCACGAATACGAAGGCGACAAAACCAAAAACCGCATAAAACTCGGGCCAGTTCTCCCACGGGAAATGGGCGTGCTTGTGAATCACAAAATCGGCGATCAACAAGAGGGCGAGCACGGCCAAACAACATCCCATGATGATCTTCACGTTCCTCGGGTTGTCGAAAAAATAACCCTTTTCTTCAGATGTGTGCTGTGCCATGCCCAGGTCTCCCGCTTCGCCTACAGGGTGGCGGCAAAGATCACCGCCAGGTATACGGCCCCGATGGCGGTTACCACAAAAAGGATCTTCTTGAAAGGCGGTACACCGTCATGCTGGAGTACCATTTTTCCTTCTATTTCATCACTTCTTTCGATCGTCATCGTCATATTCCCACAATCCGATTCACCGTCATGGTGGCCAGCTCTAGAAAAGGCTGGGGATAAAACAACAGGGCGATGGAGATTATCGCTGTAATCACCAGCGGTACCACGCAAAAAGCCGGTGCCTCTTTTACTTTGTTCTCAAAAAGGGCGTCTTCGGGCTTACAAAAGAAGGCCTTGTAGACGATCGGCATAAAGTATGCGGCGTTCAGCAGCGAACTGAGAAGTAACACCACCACGATGGCCCCTTGACCGGCTTCCAACGATCCCAACAGAAGATACCACTTACTCCAAAATCCCCCGCCCGGGGGAAGCCCCGTAATACTTAAGGCGGCAATAAAAAAAGCGGCCATCGTCACCGGCATTCTCCTGCCGATGCCGATCATCTCGCTGATGTTTTTCCGCCCGGTGGCCACGAATATCGCCCCGGCACAAAAGAAGAGGGTAATCTTCCCGAAGGCATGCATGGCGATATGGAGCATGCCCCCTGTCATCCCTTTCGGCGATAACAGGCCCACACCGAGTACGATGTAAGACAGCTGGGCAATCGTCGAAAACGCCAAGAGCCGCTTAAGGTTATCTTGGGACAGCGCGATCAATGAACCGATGAGAATCGTCGCCGAGGCGGCCACGAGCAAAATCCAGTTCAGATTGAGGGAAAGCAACAGGTCTGTTCCGAAGACGCCCGTAACGACCCGCACTACGCTGAACACGCCGACCTTGACCACGGCTACCGCGTGCAGCAGGGCGCTGACCGGCGTAGGAGCCACCATGGCCGCAGGCAACCATGAATGGAATGGCATGATCGCCGCCTTGGCAAACCCAAAAACCAGTAACACCAAGAGGAGGGCCATTAACCCTTTGGATCCCGTTCCCGCCAGGAACCCCTGCCGACCGAACTCGAGCGTGCCCGAAAGATCATAGCAAATCAGCATTGCCGGCAAGACAAACCCGATGGACGTGCCCATAATGTACAACAGATACTTCCGACCGGAACGGCGGGCTTCCTCGTCTTGATGATGGGTAACCAGGGGATAGGTAGCCAGGGAAAGCATTTCATAAAAGAGATACATGGTTAAAAGGTTGGCGGAAAAGGCGACACCGATGGTGGCGGACAGGGCAAGGGCAAAAAAGCAAAAATATCGCGTCTGACTGTGTTCGTTCTCCCCGCGCATGTATCCAATGGAATAAGCGGAAGTAATGATCCACAAAGATGAAGAAACCAGGGCAAAGAGCATTCCCAGGGAATCGACTCGAAACTGAATGGCCGCCCCCGGCAGGAACTCGGCCACGGTGTATACGATTTCCGTACCTTTTAGAATGGTCGGAACCATCGACAACACGATCAGGAATTTTACGCCGGCGGCCGCAAAAGTCCAGGCTTCCCTCACATTCGGCGCCCTGCTCGACGCCAGGATGGGCGTCACCATCAAGGAAACCAAAACGGCGAGAAGCGGTTTTACGGATACGATGGTATCGGTCACTAGATGAGCCCCTTCGGTATGGCAATTCGAATGATGTGATCCACAATATCTCCCGTGTATAGGCCGACCAGAATGAGTCCGGCAGCTACGATCAACAGCGGAAGGACCATACTGAGCGGCGCTTCGTTCATCGGTTCGGGATGATGGTCGTGACCGTGATGGTCGGAAAAAGGCTCAAAATAGCCGATTTCGATGACCCGAAAGAAGAGCACAACACTCACCAGACTGCTGAACAGGAGCGCGACCATGAAGTGATACTGTCCGGATTGGATGGCCCCGGTAATAAGATACCATTTACTGAAGAAACCGCAGGTCGGTGGCACGCCGATAATGGAAATGGCTCCAATGACGAATCCCCCCATGGTAAAGGGCATTTTCTTGAACAGCCCCTGGAGATTCTCGAAGTGGTGGCCCTTTTTCCGGTATACGATATTGCCTACAGCCAAAAAGACACACAGCGTCATGAGGGCATCGTTTACGATGTGCAGAATCGCCCCGGTCATTCCCGCCCGGTTTCCAAGCCAGGCACCCCCCACCATGTACCCGACCTCGGCAACAATGATGTAGGTCAACATCTTCTTGAGACTCCGCTCCTTCAAGGCAAGGAAAGCGGCCACCACGATGGCGACGACGGCAAACCACACCACCGCCTTGCTGATGGCCAGCGTGGTGAAGGTGAAATCCGGGGTGAATACGGTCAGGATCAATCGAATCATGACATAGATCATCACCTTCGTGGCCAAAGGTGCGATGAGGCTGCTGGACGGAGAAGGTGCATGGGTATACGAATTGGGCAACCAGGCATGAAGCGGGAAAAAACCCATCTTCAACCAGACCCCTACCATACAGATGACGAAGGCGGCCACCACGGCCTTGGACTCGTAAATGGACGGCAACCGTTCGGCGATGTCCACCATATTCAAGGACCCCGTCATGATGTAGAGATAGCCCACGCCGAGCAGATAAAAGCAGGCCCCGATGGTTCCCATGTACAGGTAATTCAGGGTGGCCAGCGGTGCGCGGCCTTCTTCTCCCATGGCCAGCAATCCATATCCGGTCAGTGCGGCGATTTCCAGGAGCACATAGAGGTTAAAGGCGTCCCCGGTGGCCACGATACCCAGCAATCCGGTAACCATGAGAACGTACAGGGTGTAAAAGGCGCCTTGATTGTCGGGAAACTTCTGTTCGATGCTCTTTTTCGCCGGAATGAGGTTGGCCAGTGCCACGACCGAAACCACCACGAGCACCAACGCATTCAGGTGATCGACATAATAAGCGATTCCCCACGGGGGGTCCCATCCCGCCAGCCGGTAAACGATGACGCCCTCGTTGATGACCCGAAACAGGAGCCCGACGGCCGAAGCGGTGGCCGTCACCAGAGCCGCAAGTGCGATCGGAAAGCAGAGCCGCTTGTTCGCCCATCCGGCAGCGCTGATCAGTAACGCGGACAGGAGGGGGACAACGACCACGAGTGCGGGATATTGTTGACTCATTTCTTCCTTATCTGTGCCAGGATTTCATCTTCTTCGAGCGTGTTGTAGTGCTTGTACACCCGAAGGGCCAGGGCCAGCGCCACACCCAGCGTTGCCACTCCGACGACAATAGCTGTGAGCATGAGCACATGGGGCAAGGGATTCATGTAATCCGCCGCGTGGACCGCATGAGAACCGGCCCCGTGCGCCGCCGGTCCGTGACCATGTTCCAGAATCGGAATGGTGGCTCCTTTTTTGGCTCCTATGGATACGTAAAAAAGGACGATCGCGGTCTGAAAGATATTCATGCCCAGGATCTTTTTCACCAGGTTATTTTTTGAAATGATCGCATAGAGGCCGATCATCATCAGGGTAATGTAAATCCAGTAGTTATATTTTGCGACCACCAGTTCGAGAAAGTCGGGCATGATTTAGAGTCCCTCGTCGTATTTGCCCCTGGACGAGACATTGTTGTAAATCCAGACCATGGCCGTCGTCACCGCAATGGCCACACCGATTTCCACAATAAGGATGCCGTGAGATCGCGCCATCACGGGCCCCACCCTGAGCACCGGGGCGAGGGCACTGTAATCGAGAAAGTTGAGACCCAGCAAGAGACACAAGGCACCCGTACCCGCATACAGCAAGACTCCCATGGCACATAAGACCCCCACCACTTTTTCTCCGATTCGCCGGAGCTCCGTACGCAAATCGTGGGACATGGCCAAGACGATGATGCTCGCCCCTAAGATCACCCCGCCTTGAAACCCGCCCCCGGGGCTATGGTGACCGTGGGCGACCACGTACAGGGCGAAGATCTGGATAAAGGGAACCAAGATCCGGCATATGGTCTTGATGATGAGATCGTGGGGAGTCCAGGAATCGTCGATCCGCTCAAAGTCATCGGAGGGCGGTATCTTTCCGCCTTCTTTGACTCGAACCGTCACCCCTGTCAGCACGTGCCTGTAGAGCCGTTCTTTGCGTTCGTCCTCTTTCAAGAACGTGCGCAAAATAAAGAAACAAGCCACGGCTGCGGAAAAGATCACCGCTGTTTCGAACATGGTATCGAAGGTACGATAATCTGCCAGCACGGCGGTAACGATATTGGGAACGGAGGTTTCCTCCATGGTCTTTTCGATGAAATGGGGAGAAACGTGTGTGCTGGCGGGTGATTGGGGATCCCCCCAATCGGGAAAGTCCACCGCCGCATAGACCAAAAAAACGCCCGTTGTGAAAGCGATGACAAGACCTAGAAATTTCAATCCTTGGTCCTCCTGGTGGTCCTGAAAACAGCCGCAACGAAGAAAACCGTGCTTACCCCGGCCCCGACCGAAGCCTCTGTAAAAGCCACATCCACCGCACCCATGATGGTCCAAAGCAGACACATCATAAAACTGTACGAACCGAAAAGTATGGCGGCACCCAACAGATCCCTGACCATGAGCGACCCGATAGCGGCAATCACCACCAAAGTAAGAATGGCCAAGTCAAGTTGCCAGATCACGGGCTACCTCCTCCTTTCCCCTTTGACCCACGGCTCCAGGCCCGCCCGGACACCGGCATCGACGATGGCGTGCGTGGCCGTAGGGCTGGCCAAGAAAACAAAAACGACGATCAAGAGAATCTTGATGCTGGTCAGCAAAGAACCCAAAGAAAAGTGATGCAGACCGAACAGGGCCAGAGCGGTCATCGACAACAGCAGACCCAGGGTATCCAGCTTTCCGGCGGGATGAAGTCTGGAATAAAAGTCCGGGAATCGCAGTATACCGACGGCACCGCCGGTAAAAAAGAACAACCCGGCAAGTAGGAGAAAAATCACGATTACATCCATTTTTGATCCCTCCGCGGCAAGGATCTACGCCTCATCGTACAATCCTTTGCGTTTCTGGAAATATCTGGAAGCCGCCAATACGGCGATGAAGTTCAACATGGCATAAGCGAGTGCAATGTCTACAAACATCTCCACACGGTGATACATATACCCGATCAAAATCAGCAAAACAGTCGTCTTGCTTCCTATGGCGTTGACGCCGATCATCCGATCCGCCACTGTGGGACCGAAGACCCCCCTGTAGAGGGACAAGATCATGAGAAAGGCCAGGTATAAGCCGGAAAACAAAAAGAACGTGTCCATTTCAGACCTCGTTGAACGCCCTAGCCACCCGGGTTTCCATTTCTCCCGGCAGGGGACCCCCGGAGGCGGGATCGATGGCGTGGACCTTAAAGTCTCCGTCAACTGACACATAGACGGTAACTGTGCCCGGGGTGAGCGTAATCGAATTGGCAAATGTAACCAGCGCCAAATCCCTTTTGAGGTGACTGCGAAACTTAACAATCTTTGGGTCGATGAGTTCCATCATCCGGGGGTGAAATACCAGGTACGTAACATGGAAGCTCGCCTTAAAAACCTGTACCAACAGCCACGAAATGTACCGTATGAAACGCACCCACTGCGAAAAGCGGCTTTGTTGGGCACGGGGGGAAAAGAGCAGATCCGATGAGAGGTAGGCAACAATGGCACAGGAGATAAGACCCAAGCTCAAATGAAAGCCATCGAATTTTCCGGACAGAAGTATCCAGACGGCGAACATGATGACGAAGGTAAGTACAAAGGGCTCAAAATTGAGTCGTCTGGACGACGACTTCCCGCTTGTGCCGGTTTCTCCGGGAGCCTCCCGACTGATTCTATTTTCCGGATCTGGTCTGTCCACGTTTACCTTATCCCTCCGGTGACGACGAATCTAGCAATCAACCGCCCGTAGGCCTTAATAAAGACGGACTATTGGGGGCTTGAGCAAGTCATGTGCCAAGCCCGCGAATCTGCCTTTTGAAGCCACAACCTGCTAATATCGCACTTTTAATCATCGGCCGGTCCCCAAAGGACGTCCCACCTATACCGGCATATTTTTGCCTCAATTGATCGCAGCGGGTAAAAGTTGACATGTTTATGCCGCTTTGATAAAAGGGCCGAGGTTTTTTCGCACCCGGTTGCCCGCTTGAAAACCCGGCGGCGGCAAAGGGGGCGGTCCCGGTTTCGGGAGCGTTGGTAACGGTTTGGCCGGCCGGCCAAAGGCAGTCGGCCACGCCGAAGAAAGACGGCAAAAAACAACTCAAACGTGGGAGGTAGCGGACCATGTGCCCTCATAGGGTCGCCCTGCACGACCGGATAGAACCGGATGTTTTCCCAGAGTTTGTCGTGGTCAGCGCGCACATGCGCGCTGTCATGAAAGCGGTTCAGCAGATCGCCCGCTTTGATGCCAACGTATTGATATACGGGGAGTCGGGAACAGGGAAAGAACTGATGGCACGTATCGTGCACCAAAAGAGTGGGCGCAACGACAAACCTTTTGTCCCCGTAAATTGCGGCACGCTTTCGGGAGAATTGTTTGAAAGCAAGCTTTTCGGCCACGAGATGGGCGCCTTTACAGGAGCCACCAAACGCACAAAAGGCAGATTTGAACAGGCCCACCGGGGCACGCTTTTTCTCGATGAGGTTTCGGAAATCTCCCTGCCGAACCAGGCAAACTTTCTTCGTGTGCTGGAAGATGGGTGTTTTCGCAGGATCGGAGGCGAGGCTCCCACACAGGTGGACGTACGGATCATCGCCGCAACAAACAAAAACCTGGTGGAATCGGTAGAGGCGGGACTCTTCAGGAAGGACCTTTACTATCGGCTACAGGTCATTCCCATCAACCTGTTGCCGTTGAGAAAAAGGAAAGAGGCTATCCCCCACTTGGCGGCATATTTTACGGAACGCTTTGCCAAAATATACCAGAAAGAAAAGATCACGCTCAGCAACGACGCCGTCGAACACTTGGTGAATTACGACTGGCCCGGCAACATCCGTCAACTCAAGAACCTGATGGAACGCTTGTCCTTGATGGCCCCAGAGACATGGGTCACGCCGGAGGATTTTCCGGAAGAACTTACGTCGTCCGTCTCCCAACGGGAAGCGCGGGAGACCTCCTCGGCGGACCAACCGGAAGAAGCCGCCACCGGTTATCCCGTTCCCGGAGGCGTTGAGCCGCTGCGTACGGCCCGGCACCGAATTGAAAAAACCTTGATTGTTCGCGCCTTAGAAATAACCAAAGGGAGGCGGGTCGCCGCAGCGGAACTATTGGAAATCAAGCCGCGCACGTTGAGACAGAAAATGAGTGATTATAATATTAAGTTTCAACGGAAAAGGGCCACGGACACCGCGGTGAGTGATAGATGACGACAAGAAACCTTGTGCGCATCCGTCTTAAAAAACGACGGCCCATACTCAAACGCGAGGAGCCTCAAAGTCGCTCACCCGGAGGAAAAACGGGAGTTCTCCGACAGGCGGCTGGGCAGGCAGCGAGTTATTATTGGGACTGATGGCCTCAGCAAAACCAAATGCCAGCCCCAGGCTGCTGCTCGTCGACGACGAGGAAATGTACCTGGAATATCTTTCCCGACGCCTGATCAATCGGGGCTATGAGGTAACCACATGTCTTTCCGGCGAGGAGGCTCTGGAAAAGGCGGGGCGCCACACCTTTGATGTCATCGTCCTGGATGTGCTGCTTCCCGGAATCGACGGCATAGAAACCTTGCGGGAAATCAAACGAACAACCCCACTGGCCGAGGTAATCATGCTCACCGGGAACGCCTCCCTGGAGTCCGGCATTGAGGGAATGAAACTCGGGGCGTATGACTATCTGCGAAAACCCTGTGATACGGCCGATCTGGTAGCTGCGATCAATGACGCATACGGCAAAAAACGGGCGCAAGAACAGCGCATCGAAGAAACCCTGGAGCGGTATAATGTGCAAGAAAACGGCGGCTCACAGCCTTGAACAATCATAGCCTTGACCAATCGTAGTTTTGAACAATCGTAGTTTTGAACAACAAGACACCTTCATCAGCGTTTCTCGTCAGATGGCGGGGAGGGCCACGATAAAGGTCGTCCCCTGACCTTCCCGGCTGTCGAACCCGATGGTTCCCCCCAGGTTATTGATAATGTTTTGGCAAATGGACAAGCCTAGGCCGGTTCCTTTTCCGGGAGGTTTCGTCGTATAAAAAAGGCTAAACACATCAGGCTGTATGGCTTTCGGTATTCCCCCGCCGTTATCTTCAATACGTATTTCAATCTCAGAGTCGACACGTGCCGTCGTTAACTTAACATAGCCGCCGGTTTCCCGATTTTCCGAAACCGCGTGAATCGCGTTGGTAATCAGATTGACAAACACCTGTTCCGACAGTACTGGATCGGATACGACGGAAAGCGGTGTTTCGGGGAAGTCAAATTCGACCTCGACACTGGCGTGTTTAAGTTCCGATCGCAACAGCTCCACGGTCTCTCGAAGTAGGGCATGGACATCCAGTTCAACCTTGGACGGCGCCGAATCCCGCACAAAATCGAGCAGCTTGTGAGTAATGTTTCGGCACCGCTTGGTCTGAGCGTTGATTTTGTGGACGGTATCCAGCAGCTCTTGACGATCCTCCGGTTTTAGCCCTTCGGTATCGCTGATTATTTCTTCAGCCCACCCGGAAGCCTCATTAATTATCGCCAGTGGATTGTTGATTTCATGGGCCAGGCCTGAAGCCATGCGACCCATTTCCGCCAAGCGGTCAATTTGCACCAAGTCTTCCTGAAGCTTTTTCCAATGCGTTACGTCCTGACAGACACCGATCGTGCCGACTCTATTGTTTTTACGGTTGATCAGTTCCATCAAACAGACATGGCAATCCACCGGCCGCCCGTCTTTATGGCGAAAGATCACGCCTGCACAACTGGCCTTGCCGTCCTTCTGACACTGCTCCATCAAGGCTTCAAAGGCGTCCGGATCTTGAGCCAAGTCTCGAACCGGTCGGCCGATAACCTCTTCCATGGTGTACCCCAGGGAGTTTTCCGCCCCCTTGCTGAAGGATACGACCAAACCGGTCACTTCCGTCATGAAAATCATGTCGGTGGAATTTTGTAAAACGGAATGGAGATATTTCCGGGTCTGGTCCAGCTCTACCTTATAGCTGGCAACCTCTCTGGCAAGCTTTCTTAATTCATCTGGTACCGAACTAGTCGATTCCATAGATTCTGCGTAGCTCAATCTTTGGCCCGATCAGGGGGCCACAGCCTTTGTGGCCTGGAACACCTCTCCAATAAGGGCGTCTTTCAAGATTATTCCCACCACTGATTGTTCCGCAACCACGGGGAGCCAATCCGTGCCCTGCAAGTGCATCAGATGAACCGCCTCCGTTAAGGTACCGGTTTCGTGGATTACCCGCGTAACCGGAGACATGACATCCGCGACGGCGTTACCGAAAACAGCCTCACATTCCTCCTGAAACTGGCCCTGCCAGAATATGGGGAGTTCATCCGCCGGCTCTCGGGAAGACTCCATGTGACTGAGAAGCGTTTCGGGCGACAACATCCCGAGAATCTCTTCTTTCTGATCGACCACCTCCACCACCAACAAAAAAGCGGGCAACCCCTGGTACTTTCTGGTTTTTAAAACCTTGACGGCATGGCCGACCTTTTCTTGGGGGGATATATGCGAAAAGGCTTCCAAAGAAAGCATTAAATCTTTTATACGCTTTTCCGCCATATGGCGTCTCCCGTTACCCAAGCCTGAATGATGGAGGCTCCCTCGCTACAGTGAGGACTAAGCAAGCCACGTGCCACTAAGCTCACAGCCCGCAAAAGAACTTAAGGATTTAACTTTACAGGCACTTCTAAAACATCGCCGCTAAAAAGGGGGGGGTGTACAGAATGGGCAAAAACCTGCCGCTAGCCACGTAACGAGATCTATGGACGGACGGTGAAGCGAGGGCGTCGATGTGGATCCTCAATGTACGGACGCAAAAAACGCATCATGGGAGCGATCGGTGGTATGGCATTTTTCCCTCATCACGCCGGTTTTGGCGGTTCAGGGGGCTTATTTATCAGAAGCCGCAACCCGCAACGCAGACAGCGATTCGCTTCAGACCGAGCGGTCTCTTCGTCAAAAACGGCTTCCACTTCAGGAAATGACGGACGTATTCTTTGATCGATGGGGATGGTCTGCACCTTCGCTCTGGCCAGCGCCGAAAAGTCGTCAACGGTCCCCAAGCAGCCGTCCGGCGTTTCGATGCGCGCAATGGGCTCAAATATCTCTCCGGTTCCACCCAAGTACTTGTCAATGTCCACAGCCGCCGCCTGTCCCTGCTTTATCGCTCCCACCACCGTGGCGGGACCGGTTACGGCATCTCCCCCGGCAAAGAGACCGGGCCGCTTACAAGACGATGCCCCGCCCCCTTCTGTTCGTATTCGTCCCCGATCATCCGTGTCCGCACAAAGGCTTGCGGGTATTTCCGAACGCTGCCCGATCGCCATAATCAAATAGTCGAGTTCCAACCCGAACCGAGACCCTTCCACAGGAATCGGCTTTCGTCGGCCACTGGCATCCGGACTCCCCAATTCCATATGTATACAGTCGACGTTGATTTTACCGTTCGACTGCGTAACCGCCACCGGTGCGGTAAGATAACGGAAAGCCACACCTTCTTCCTGGGCCGCGCCTATCTCATGGGCAAATGCGGGCATTTCTTCACGGGTGCGCCGATACAAAAGGGTCACATTCGTCACCCCGATTCTGAGCAGACTCCGAGACACATCCACCGCTACATTGCCCCCACCGACCACGGCAACGGATTGTCCCAATTCAACGTTTTCCCCTAAATTGATCTGATAGAGCACGTCAATGCCGTCGAGCACACGAGGAGAGTCACCGCCGGGAATATTCATGTGGACACCCTTGGGGGCACCGGGGGCCAAAAAAACCGCATCCGCCCCCTCCTGAAAGAGACGGTCCACCGATTCGATTTTAGTATTCGTTCTTATGTCGACGCCCAATTCGGTGATGGCTTGAATCTCGCAATCCAACGCCTCATCGGGCAACCGATATGGCGGAATACCCGCTCGCATCATCCCGCCCGCTTTGGGGCCCATTTCATAGACGACGATGTCGTGTCCTTTTTTTCTTAAAAACCATGCAGCCGTCAACCCGGCCGGACCACTTCCGACAATGGCTACGTGCTTCCCGGTATCCGGGCTCACGGTTATCTTGTCCTTCCAATCGCCGGAATCCGTCTCGGCCACATATCGCTTCAGATCCTTGATGCAGATGGCCTCATTGACTTCACGTCGGCGGCAGACGTCCTCACACGGATGTGGGCACACACATCCCAACGACAAGGGGAACGGCACCTTTTCCCGAATGACATTCAACGCATCTTGATACCGTTGCCCGGCGATCAGGTTGACATACCGGGGCACATCAATACCGGCGGGACAGGCCACCCGACAAGGCACCAGGGTGTTTTCACGATTTTGGGCATCTACCGGCTGTTTTTCCCGCAAAGCCCCGGTCGGACACACTTCCACACATGCCCCACAAAAACGGCACACCGTTTCCCGCAAGGGCCGATCATAACTTGTAGCCACATAACTTTTAATGCCCCGATTGGCCAGGCCGATGGCGCTGATTCCCCGAATCTCTTTACAAGCCCGATGACAACGTCCACAGAGAATACACAAATTAAGGTCCCGAATGAACAGGGGGTCATCTTCGTGTACGGGAACCTGCTTTCGTTCGGGAACAAAGCCGGGTAGTACATCTTTAAGACCGATATAATCGACGACCTTCTTGAACTGGGTTCCTTCGCGCAGCTCGTCTTCGGGACATTCCGTGAGGAGCAACCATATCAGGTCCTGTCGCAGTTGCCTGAGTTTTTCCGTATCCGTTCTAACGATCATCCCCTCCGTGGCCTGAACGGTGCACGAGGGCGGCAAGCCTCTCATTCCGTCGATTTCCACGACACAGAGCCGACACGCACCCAACGGCTCCAAGTCCGGATGGTAACATAAATTGGGAATATAGATGCCTGCACCGAGACATGCCTCCAGGACGGTGGCACCGGCTTCAGCTTGAATATCTTTGCCGTCTACATTGATGGTAACCATTTTTAAATTTCCTCACCGGATCGCCATAAACTCACAGGCCAATATACAGGATTTACATTTTATACATTTTTCTTTGTCGATCTTGGCATACGACTTTTTCTTCCAGGTGACGGCCTCTGCAGGACACACGTGGGCACACCGCCCACACTTCGTGCACTTGGTTTCATCCACCTCAAAGTGTAACAAGGCCGTACAGACATGCGCTGGGCATTCCCGTTGCTCAACATGGGCTTCATATTCATCCCCAAAGTACCTGAGCGTGGTGAGCACTGGATTGGGAGCCGTGTTTCCCAGACCGCAAAGGGAGGTATTCTTTATCGTCTCGGACATGCTTTGGAGAAAACCGATGTGTTCTGTTTTACCCCTACCTTCGGTAATTTCCGTCAACACCTCGTGAAGTCTTTTGAGGCCGACGCGACAAGGAACACACTTACCGCACGACTCCTCCACCGTGAAGTTAAGGAAGTATCGGGCCACATCCACCATACACGTCTTGGCATCCACCACAATAATGCCGCCCGAACCCATGATCGCCCCGGTTTCATTAATCGATTGATAGTCGATGGGCAGATCATGAAGGTCGGCGGGAATACATCCGCCGGAGGGCCCGCCCATTTGCACCGCCTTTACCCCCGCTCGCTTGTTTAGAGGGCCACCCCCGGGACCGAATACAAGGTCATGGATAGAGGTTCCCATTGGAACTTCCACCAGGCCCGTATTTTTGATCTTCCCCGCCAAGGCAAACACCTTGGTCCCCTTTGATTTTTCGGTACCGATGCCGGCGAACCATCCGGCCCCTCGGGTAACGATATGCCTGACATTGGCCAGGGTTTCAACATTGTTGATGTTTGTCGGCTTGCCGTACAAGCCCTTCTGAGCCGGAAAGGGTGGCCGTACCCGGGGCATGCCCCGCTGGCCCTCAATCGAGGCCATCAGGGCCGTTTCCTCCCCGCAAACAAAGGCACCGGCGCCCTGAACGATCGACACCTCAAAAGAAAAGTCCGTTCCCAGAATATTCGCGCCGAGCAAGCCCTCGTGTCTGGCTTGATCGATGGCAATGTTAAGGCGCTTCACCGCTAAGGGGTACTCCGCCCGACAGTAGATATATCCCTCCGAAGAGCCCATGGCATAGGCACCGATGGCCATCCCCTCCAATACTGCATGAGGGTCGCCTTCCAGGACGCTCCTGTCCATAAATGCGCCCGGATCGCCTTCGTCGGCGTTACAAATCATATATTTAATGTCTCCCGGTGCCGCCCTGGCAAACTGCCACTTCAACCCCGTACTAAACCCGGCGCCACCCCGGCCGCCGAGGCCTGAATCCTTCACTTGCGCTATTACTTCATCAGGCGTCATCTCTAGGGCCTTAACCAGGGCCTCATAGCCACCGACCGCCCGGTATTGGTCTATACGCTCCGGATCAATCTCTCCACAGTTGGCGAGGACCACCCGCATTTGTCCCTCAAAAAACCGTTCATAATCCTTACCGGCCAGCCGATTGTCGACACACACCCCGTCTCGAAGATGCTGTGTCACAATAGTGGAAACATCCTCGGCGGTTACGTATTCATAGGTCACCCGTTGGTCATCTTCAAATACGATATCGACGAGGACGTCCCTGAAAAGGCCTCTGTCCCCCACCCTAACCACCTCATAATCGCTCGTCAGGCCCTGGTGGATCAGTTCCCTTTCAAATGCTTCCGCCACATCAAGCGCGCCGGCGGAAATCCCACTGGAACCCGTACAGATCAAAATCCTGTTCGCCATTCACATATCCTCTTTCAATTGCGTATTTCCGTCGCAATCATTCCTTGCACCGGCATTCCTCTACCAGCACTTTGCTTTTGGCAATCGAAGACTTTCCGTAAAGCTTGTCATCGATATTGATCACCGGGGCCATGCCACAACATCCCAAACAAGCCACCGTTTCCAGAGTGAACATCCCGTCATGTGTTGTTTCGCCTACCGAAACGTCGAGCGTGGTCTTAAGTTGTTCCAGGATCTCCCGACCACCCATTATATAGCACGCCGTCCCTTGACAGGCCCGGATCGTATGTTTTCCCCGTGGTGTGAGATAAAACTGCGAATAGAAGGTGAGGACACCGTACGTGTCAACGGCGGGAATCCCGAATTCTTCGTAGATCAATTCCACCACCCCGGGGGGAACGTAGCCGAAGGTTTCCTGGATGTCCTGTAATAGGGGAATTAGGATTCCTTTCTTGTTCCTGTAAAAATCGAGTACCGGCCTAAGCTGAGAAAGATCTATGTCCGCCATGTCACGCTCCTTACCAAACGTTGCCCCCCCGAATAGAGGGATATTTCTTAATCCATATCACTATCTTTCCTTCAGGTCCAGGCCTTCGATTCTTGGAACGCCTGTTCCGGCCGGCAGTGGTCGTTTTTCCGCTCTTGGCTTACACCTTATCAAAGCTCACCCGGGAGCATCGCATCTACCCCTTACCCCGCATCATGGCCAAGACCGCACCGATGATCGCCACCCCCGCGGCGGCTACCAGGGACAACCTGAACGCCGACATGAACGCCGGTTCCAAAGAATCCGTGTAACTCCGGAAGGTCTCCCCACCAGTGAGACGGGAAAAGGTACTATTGAAAATGGCCCCGGCTTGGGCTACGCCGATCACCATACCCAGATTACGAGCCATGGCCACCGTGGCCGCGGCGGTCCCACGTCGGGCTACCGGTACGGCCGTCATGGCCGCAGAGCTGTTCGGTGGTAAAAAGACCGCCGTTCCGATTCCGATCAATGCCAAACGCCAAAGAATTTGCGTGATCGACGCCGAAGCGGCGAGTCCCGATAGGGCAAAAAGCCCCGCAGCCAAAAATATCATCCCCACCGTGCAAAGGGACCTGGATCCCAGAAAGTCATAGATCCATCCTGAAAGGGGGGAAAGAAAGAAAAGAAAGACAAACGGGGTCACCATGATCATTCCCACCGTGTCTACGCCGAACCCGCACGGATGAACCAGATAAAAAGGCATGAGGAATACCACGGCAAAAAGGGTAATAAACAGCATCACGGCACTCATGACCGGAAACGTAAACAAACGAATGGTGAACAGGGAAAGGTCCATGACGGGACAGGGAATCCGCTTTTCCGCATGTATAAAAACCCCCAACGAGACGATCCCTATAACCGCCAGGGCAAGGGTCCGAAGGGATGCATACCCCCAGGAATATCCATGACTGAGGCAAACCAGCAAAGCGGCGAGAGAAAACACCAGCAACAATGCCCCGACCCAATCAAACCTTTCTTCAACACCTTGATCAGCGTGGCCTCCCCGAAGAAGCCTGGAGATAACCAAGGCGGACACCAGTCCGATGGGGACATTGACATAGAAGATAACCGGCCAGGGAAACAGATGCAACAACACCCCACCCAAGGCGGGACCCGCCGTTAACCCGGCGGCGACAACGGTGCCCACCATACCGAGCGCCTTGCCACGTTGCGAGGCCGGAAAGGTATCCACGATCAAGGCCGGCGTGCATGCCATGATCATGGAAGCACCCACACCCTGCACGAGGCGAAAAGCAATGAGCCAAGGCGCGCTTTGAGCAAGGCCGCAAAGCAGAGAAGCAATGGAAAAAACGATCAATCCCCGGCTATACACCCACCTCCTACCTCGGATATCACTCAGTCTCCCAAAATTGAGGAGAAGGGAGGAAACGGTCAGCAAGTAGATCACCACCACCCATTCCATTGTCGATAAAGGCACATTGAAGTCTTCCATGATGGTCGGCAGGGCCACGTTGACGATACTGCTGTCTAAAGTGGACATAAAGATGCCGATGGCCACAAAACAAAAGACCAGCCATTTGCTCGGTTGTCTTAAGTCGTTTTCCATAAATGAAGTCCGGTCTGCAAATATATCCAGAACCTCATAACACAATGCCATAAGCGGATAAAGGGCATCGCCGGGGTATTGTCAGGAAACTCCCGGCGTGTTATCATGTGGGCGCAGTCATTCAGTGAAATATCCCCAGAGCTTACGAGGTAGCCATGAAGACCCGGTTGATTGAAATGCTTTGCCCCAAGTCGTTTATGCACGATGAGAAACCGATATACACGCTGGCCTCCGGCCGCCGGAGCCAATATTATATCAATTGCAAGCCCACGACGTTACATCCCAAAGGCATGTTTCTGGTGGGACACCTGGTACTGGAGCGCATTAAGGATCCCCATGTGGAAGGCGTCGGTGGCCTTACTTTCGGCGCCGATCCGGTGGCCATGGCAACCGCCTTTGCCTCCTACCTGGAGAAAAGTGGACGAATATAGCGTGAAAGAAGACGGTATCAAACAGGCCGCTCGAAACGACCTGCCGGCGGTACAAAACCATATGGGTGGACGCATCTGTCTCGCCTGTGGGTGTACCCCCCTGCCCAAGCGAAGGCGGCGGTATTGTAGTGATAAATGCAAACAGCGCCTCGATTTTGCACTTTACATCTGCACAGGGCTCTTACAGGCCTTGCGTTGCCGATATGCCGCTTTTTCCTACACGTCAAGCATCCTGATTTTGGATGTATTGCCCGTCGGCTCGGAGGTCATCTCCCGGTTTGTATGGCAACGAAACGGGGCGGGCAAAGTGGCCGACGAACTGCTGCAAATGGTTGATCATGCCGGTCGACAATGGTACCGGAAGGAAAGTGAAACCGGTTCGAGTTGGTGGGCGTCACAACATCTGCTGGATGAAACTCTTCGCAAAGACATCCCCGTGAACACGGTCGTTCCTGTCTCCAAAAAGAGGCCCCAACTCAACGAGGCTCAGACACGGGCCCTGAAGCTTTTAAAACTGACCAAGGAACAGATTTTGTCCGGTAACGGGGTGGAGTCACTGAAATCGGCATACAGAAAAAAAGCCAAACAACACCATCCGGACAAAGGCGGTATGCGCAGCCGTTTCGTCCGTATCAACGAGGCCCATGCCCAACTCTTGAACTGGGCCAAAAACCCAAAATTCTCTTCCAAGGCGGCCCTCTACAACAGCTGGTGTTACGATGCCGCCAAAGCACGCTGGGTGCCGCCGGCCTAAAGGCTCGCGGAAAGGGCGTCTTCGCCTGTGTTTGTTGGGACCAACATGGACATTGGCTGACCGAGCCTTCCCATGACTCACCGCAACCATGAGGTACTCTACCCAACGGCGTCGATGTCAACGTGTTGACAAATCAGGAGCATATAGACCATTTACCCGGCCCGCCACCGGGAACCCCGCCGCCCCCTAAACACTCAACTGATTGATGTTGCTAGATAAATATAACTGTAGCCATTAATGGCATGCTTCATGCATTAAAGATGCGACAGTCAGGGGCAGGGGCAACAAACCCCATGATTTATTCGATAATTCGAATCGAGTCCCCGCACAGAGAGTCACGGGCAGCATGAACAATGAATAGACCAATGATTACCACTGACAACATACAAAATGCCGACAACGAATACGCTCAGAGCATTCTACGGGCGTCTGTCGAACCCGGTTTTACCGAACTGAAAGCCGCTCTGACCGAGGTGTGTGACGCGTTAATGGCAATTTCATCGGGGAACCCGGCCTGCCGTGTTTCGGAAAAAGGTGACGCGGAACCGATCAGGACATTAAAACGGGCGGTGAATGAAACAGCCGAGGGTTGCGGTCAAATGGTTGAAATGGCCCATGAGTTCGCCATCGGCATGGCCGAACTCTTTGATGTCTTCAATCGGGTGGCCGCAGGCGATCTCACCGCACGAATGCAAGGCCACTCGGACATGGAGCTGATGAATCTGCTAAAAGAACGGTCCAATCAGATGATTCACAGCGTTTCTACCGAGATTGAGCGGCGCAAAGAGGCACAAGAGGCGCTGGGCGGCCTCCACAAAGAATTGGAAGACCGAGTCAAACAACGAACCGCACAGTTGTCCAGAGCCAACAAAAAGTTGAGAAGTCAAGTCAGGGAACGCAGACAGACCGTAGATGAGCTGCGCCTGGCCAACCGGAAGATCGTAGAACAGCAACGGGCCGTGGTTCAGGGAGAAAAGCTCGATGTACTGGTTCAGATGGCCGGAGCTACCGCACATGAATTGAATCAACCGCTGACGGTTCTATTGGCCAACATTGATCTTCTCAACAAGCACTTGAACGACCCAAAAAGATTTTCAGAATACGTCTCCCGGATAGAAAGTGCGGGAACCCGCATTGCCGACATTGTCAAAAAGGTGGGCAACATTCGTCATAACGATGTTCGCCCCTATGTGGGCCGTACGGCGGTCATTGACCTGGATCAAAAAATCAAAGTCCTGTTGGTGGAAAGCCCGGCAAATTACCTTCAGAAACTCAACGGTATCTTGCAAGACAATGCACAAATCGATGTCACTCGGGTGGCAAGCATTGAGGAGGCGGGAAAACGGGTGGAGTCCGACTCTTTCGACGTCATCTTTTCCACCCATATCATTGATGATGGGAATTCCTTTTCCCTGATGGAATACCTGCAAGAAAGGCGGGTGGAAACACCGGTGGTGGTATTTACGCAACGAGCAAATGAGGTCATCGCTTCACAGGTCATCCGGGCCGGCGCTTGCGATTCCATGCCTGTCGACCAAGTCGATGCGGAAACCGTCTACCTGGCTATCGGCGGGGCTCTGGAAAAGGCCCGATTGAAGAGACAAACCAAAATGATTGCCCAGAGAATCGGCCTCTTGACAACCAGAGACCAACTGACCGGCCTTTTGACCCGCCCGCGTTTCATGGAAATGCTGGGACACCGGATCGCCGTTCATCAAAAAGGCAGTGGGAATTTGGCTCTCCTCATTGCCGACATCGACGGCCTGAAAGACATTAACGACCGATATGGGTATGGTGCCGGCAATGCCGTGTTACGCGACGTGGCCGGCATATTGTCGGAATCTATCGAAGAGGGAGACTTGACTTGTCGCTACGGTGGCCAAGAATTCACGGCTCTTTTGCGAAATACCAGCCCGAAAAAGACTCGTTCCATATGCGAAAGATTTAAAAACCGCGTAGAACAAGAAAAGTTCCGGGCCCGCACATCCGAGATTTCTGCGACGGTGAGCATCGGCTATGCAAATTATCACCAGTTAACCCGAGCGTCAGCCGCCGAATTCGTGGAAAAGGCTTGTCAGGCATTGGCCCGCGCCAAGGATAATGGAAAAAATCGCCTGATGGCCTATTCCCACCACCTGCCGTGGCAGGCACCCCGGCTGGGACGACTCTTGGTATCAGAAGGTATCGTAACGGAAAGACAACTCGACAAAGCCTTGTCCGAGCAAAAACGTCGGTTTGGAGAAACGCTCGTTAACGGCGGGCGCATCGAGCCGGACCAACTCGAAGAGGCCCTGAAAGTCCAAAATCAGACTTCCGAGAAGCTCGGACAAATCCTCAAACGTCTGGGACACATCACTACCGGCGATATCATGTGGGCCGTAAACACCATGAAACGAAAGCTCGGCGCCATCATGCAAGAAAATGGGTTTCTCACCCACTATGAACTCCATCAGGCGCTGGCCATGCAGCAATATCGCCCCCGATGGACCTCGTCATAAGCAAGACTTTTTCAATCGGAAGCTAGTCGTCGAAGTCGCCCCCAGGGCCCTTATCTTTGGAAAGGGCCACGCCCCGTTGTCTGATCTTTTCTTCGGTCCACTCCTCGGCGGGTTCGATTCGACCCACCTTATCACCCGGATCGAAGCCCCCTGCTTGAAGAATACGGCCAATGGCTACGTCCGCCGTGTCCTTGGCGTTAAACACGTTGACCAACATCCCATACACGAAGTCTTCCACCCGTCGGACCATTCGTTCCCGGACTGCATTTTCCTGTCCCAGGAGCTTGTTTTCAAACGGCAGGTTTAGTTTCTTGTAGTCTCCTTTCTTCCACCCCCGTTCGTTTGCATAGGCGACCATTTCTTGCCACATCTGTTCGGTAACGCCTTCCCCTTCTACCTTTTTGAAGTTTCCTTCCGCGTCGAGACTTGCGTTTCCATAGTCATTGACCTCGAGGCCCCAGGACAGCATCTGCAATGCTGTGGCCACATTGGCTTTGGTGGTTCGGGTCTTTTCCGCGATCTCTCGGAGTCGATCCGAACTATTCCCTGAAGTCCCGTGCTGCGCCCCGGATACCGCATACTTTTTGAGGGCTTCGTGGATCTGCCGGGTTAAATCGACCTGAATCCCCTTGTCACTGGCTTCGATTCCGTGGGTCGTTCCATTATTTAAGGCAATCCAGTTGGGATGAATACCGTTGGCGTTTAACCCTTGAATCAAGAATGTCGCCTCTTCCGGGGTGGAGAGGCCCTCCTTTCCCTTTATTTCTCCAACCTCTGTTTCCAGACCCGCCCACTTAGGAATACACGGGTTGAGTTCGATGCTTGCAAGCAAATTGGCGTCATCGGGTAGGTGGGAAGCATCTACGGCAATGGACGTCATTCCCGCCTCGAACAGGGTGGGAATCTCCACCTTAGCGGGCCCGATATCGGCTTCCTTCTTGATTCCATAGTGATCGGCATGAATGGCCACGGGGACGGTAATACCCATTTCGTTACAAAAGGCGTCAACTAGTCGGGCAATATTCCAGTAATTCACCGCACAATACGGATTGGCTCCGCCTTCTGAACGAGCGATTTCCATGATCAAACAGGCATTCGCCTTCTGAGCGGCTCGCAAAGCACCTCGAATGACGAATGAATTACGGCCGTTTGCCGCCATGGCAATCGCTTTTCCTTTTTCAATCATGGCCAAATCGATGAACTTGCCACTCACAATCAGCGCCTTCGAATTGGGAAAAAGATGGGCGATGTTGGGTGGACGGCCTATCTCGAGCGCTCTTTGAAAGTCAGCCGAATACTCTACCTTTTGTGTCACCATAACCAAACCTCCTTTTCCAGTCCCACATCACAGGGTGCACTCGCAACAAGTCAAGCGGACGGTTTCATCACACCACGGTGGATCAAGTTCGTTGTCGACAGGAAGCCGCGGGGCGGCTTAACCCCGCTTCTTCCGAAGCCGTTAACGGACTCAAACCGATTTCTTGGACATATTCTTTCCCGAATTGCCCATTTTCGTTATCTCTGAAACCTTCTTTTCCATGATTAACACCTTGTCAACCACCATCTCAAGGGATTTCTTGTTGGGATCATTGTCACGCATATTCTTGCTGATTCTCCGCGCGAATCCGCCCACCGCGGTCAACGGATTCCGAAGTTCGTGGGCCACCGTATTGGCCATCTGCCCCAAGGCGGCAAGCCTTTCGGCCTCCACCAGTTGCCGATTTTTGTTTTTAAGTTCCTCGGTCCGTTCCCGGACCTTTTCTTCGAGTTCCAGGTTAAAGGCTTCCAATTCGTCGTGGGCCTTCCGCAACGCCTCTTCGGCTTCCTTTCGTTCTGTAACATCCTGGACCAGACCATCATAGGACAACAACCGACCATGGCGGTCATAGTTTAAAACCAACGTACTCTTGGCCCACCGGGTCACACCGTCCTTGCGTATGATTCGATGTTCCAAAGCAGGCGCTTTGGCGCCCGACAATGCTTGTTCGGCCTGCTCTTCAACCGCCTGTCGGTCATCGGGATGCACCATCTGAATCCATAGATAGGAATTATTTTGGAAGTCTTCGGCCGTATACCCGGTCACTGCCGCACAGGCGGGCCCGTGAATCGTTTCCACTGCGTGGCCGTCTTGCACCAGTACGGTATAAATATAGTCCGTAATGGCCTCGGTAATGCGCCGGTAGCGATCTTTATTTTCCCGCAATTCCGCTTCCGCCCGCTTACGCTCGGTAATGTCCATGGCGGTAAAGGTAATCCAGTCTTTCATGTCATCCATTTGGATGGGTGTGGAACTCAAAAGCACATCGATGATCGTAGCGTCCTTGCGCTTCCAGCACGTCTCGATGGTCCCTATCCCGTACTTGTTGATCTGCGCATACTTTTCCTTTCCCACCCGGGCGTATTCCTCCGGTGTGGGGTAGAGCATCTCGGCCTTTTGCCCCAACAGTTCGTCCTCGCTGTATCCGGTCATCTCACAGATACGCTCATTGATCCGTTTGAAAATCCGATCGCTAACCAAACCGATGCCTGTAGGGGCGGCCTTGAAAAGGCTGTCCAACGTTGCATCCCTTTTACAAAGCGTTTCTTCAACCCGTTTTCGCTTGGTGATATCCAGGGCGACGGACATTGCCCCGATGACATTGCCGGCCGGGTCGTGGAGTGGGGAGTTATTCCATTCGCAGACGATGATCTTACCGCTCTTGGTCAGATTTTCATTTATGGAGTGATTGGGAAGTTTGCCGTTGACCAGACCAGCAACCACATCCTCTACATGACCTTTTTCCGAGTGCGGAATTAAAAAAGAAAAGAAGTTGCGGCCCAGGGCCTCTTCCTTGGTCCAACCGAAGAGTTCCTCCGCCTTTTTGTTCCAATCGGTGACCCGGGTCTCCAGATCCCAGATGACGAATGCCAGCGGTGCCGTATCATAGAGGTTGCGAAAGAGTTCTTCGCTCTTGCGAAGGGGCTGCTGGACCTGTGAACATTTTGCCGCCGCAGTTTCCAGTTCCTTGACCTTCAGCTCCAGTGCTTCGTAAGACGGCTTTTCATCCATCTACGTATCTCTCTCCCATCAGGCAAAACCGAAGAAGGCCCATCGTGATGGTATGTGTCATACCTACGCTTGGGCCTTCATCTGTTCCGTGACACGACGTCAACCTTTCTGAAACAGCAGGGCATGCCGGGGCTACCGGTAGCGTCCGTACCCAGGAATTGGTGCCCCCGGCAGGAATCGAACCTGCGGCGCAAGGATTAGGAATCCTTTGCTCTATCCCCTGAGCTACGGGGGCGAAGCGGTAATTTACAAATATTCTTTCTCGCCGCCGCAGTTATTTTGCATCAACCAAAAGGGTTTGTCCAGGATATATCTTGGATCGAGGAGTCAGTTGGTTAATCCGCAGGAACCGTTCCAGTTCCATGTTGTGTAATGTGGCAATTCGATACGGGCTATCTCCTTTTTTAACTTGGTAACTCCGCGTCCCCTCCAACGCCGTTTCATCCACCCCCTGACGAACCACCAGAACTTGACCCACATGAAGTCGGGTGGAGGTCATGTTATTGAGGCGCATGATTTCGCGTATGTTCGTGTTGTAAGCCCTGGCAAGCAACCAGAGTGATTCACCTCTTTTGACCCGGTGGCGAAGGGGTTTTGAAGAATCGGCTTCAGCCGCCTGTCTTGCCAGGACATATGTCCGGCTCTTCCCACGGGCCGGAATCTTCAACCTTTGGCCGACTCTCACATAATTGGCTCTTCGCAGGTTATTTGCGTCCATGATAGCTCGAATACTGGTGTGATAGCGATCCGCCAGGTGAGACAACGTCTCTCCGCGGCGGACACGATGATGCGTATAATAGGTTCGTGGCGGCACATAGGCGGGAATTTCATCAAGCTTGGCCACAAGCGTGGTTCTCTTGCCCTCGGGGACCTTTAGCTCATACGCCTTGGGCGGGGTGACCTTGTAACGGAGTTCTGCATTTAACAGCTGCATCTCTGTTTTCGACACCCCCAAAGACTTAGCGACATCCGCCAAACGGACCTGCTTGGATACCTCGACAACTTCATACCGAAGCGGCTCGGCGGGGGCATCCAGTTCGACCCCGAACTTTTCCGGGTTGTTGATGATATGCAATGCCGCAAGAAAGCGGGGAACGTAGCGAGCGGTTTCATAGGGCAGTTGCCGAAACAGATCCCAAAAATCGTCCAGATAATTGATGTTCTGATTTCGAATCAGCCTAAGGACCCTGAACTCACCACAGTTGTAAGCAGCCAACACGGTACTCCAATCCCCGAATATGTTGTGGAGTTCCTTTAAATAGGCAATAGCGGCGTGGGTCGATTTGCTGACATCCATACGTTCATCAACCCAACGATCTCTCGTAAGGCCGAACTTGTATCCCGTGGACGGAATGAACTGCCACAGACCCAAGGCCCTGGCCCGGGAAAGGGCCCTCACTTTGAACCCACTTTCAATCAATGGCAGCCACGAAAGCTCCTCGGGAATGCCCGCGTCTTTCAGCGCCTGTAAGATAAACGGGCGAAACCTGCCGGCCCGTTCGTAAGACTCGAGCAAGAAACGCTTCTCCGGACCTTGAAACCGCTTTATCTCTTTTTCCACATGCTCATTCATGACGGTCGGAATGGCATTGTGGTTACCGTTTACCGCCGTGCGTTGGGACGCATATATCTCCAACATCCGTTTACAGATCACGAAACGAATTTCTTCCTTTTGCTGAATAAACCGGGGGCGCTCCTTGGTCTCGGCCTCCAACAGCAGGCTGTACGCCTCATCCAGAGAAGCGATGGCGTTATCAAAATCCCCTTTACTCCAAAAATCTCGGGACGCTTCACAAAACTCCAAGGCTTCGTCGAGAATCATTTGGGGATCTTTGACGGGCTCGGCTTCCATTGTCCCTTCCGGGGCAAGCGTCGGGCCTGAAGCGACATCGGACAACGACGACGACACCGTACTTCCCGGAGCAGGCACTGGTTTTAAACGACCAACCCCGGAATTCTTGGCGGTGTCCTCGGCCGACAAGGCACCCAAGTCGGCCGGAGTCAAATTCGATGGCACCGCTTTGTCGCCTCCACCGGAGCGGGTCGTTTCCAAAACCTCACGGGACGGGCCCGCCGAACCGACGGGTCCCGATTGATGACCCGTCGAGGAACAAGCACTGATCAAACAACACATCCCAATCAGTAGGCCTTCCTTAAGATATAAACTCATGTCGTCTCCCTTGTCATTTTGATCGCGATCGGAACCATCCAAGAAGCTTAGGACCATCCGTGAAGCTTCGGATTATGATAAAGCCTGTTGTAGACTTGGGCGGCACTTGTTACCAGTCCCCAACTATCTTGTCAACCTCCATACACCCCCGGCGGGGATAAACCTCTCCTGATAACCCGCGTGTTATCGGCTGAACCTGCACGGCTTTCCAAGTCTTGCGATCTTTTTTCACACCTTCCGGGCCACGTCAAGTTCTGCCCGTGTTTCTCGCCGGAAGTCATAATGCTTGCAAGCAAGCTTCATGCCCTGCAAAAAAGAAGGGGACTTTCTTCGACAGGATGCTAAGGGTTCGCGCAAAAATAACTTCACAGAATGGGCGCTCGGATTTGGTTCGGATTTGCCCGATCCGATTGAGCAAAATCGCAGGCATAGCAGGCTATGTCGAGGTTTTGCGAGTGAGGTATCGGGCAAAGACGGGCGGAAGCCGAGATGGCAAAATGTGAAGTTATTTTTGCGCGAGCCCTAAGTGCCGCCCACATGGGCTTCAATCTTTTCAAGCAACGGCCCCAGCGACTCTTTGTCTTGTGCCGAGATGGCAATACCTCCCCATCTACGGGAAAGCCGCTGCACGGCCGCACCGGCGAGGCGGTCTTTTTTGTTGAACACGCGAACCAACGGTATCCGATCCAGCTGAAGCTCTTCCAATATGCGTTCCACCGATTCGATCTGACTCGGGAAATCCGGATTGCTCAAATCAATCAAATGAATAAGCACGTCGGCATCGCCGAGTTCCTCCAGGGTGGCCCGAAATGCCGTCACCAATTCCCGGGGCAGCTTTCGGATGAAACCGACGGTATCGGTGACAATGATCTCGGCATCTTTGGGGAGGCGTTTTCGCCGGGTGGTGGGATCCAAGGTCGCAAATAATTTGCTCTCCACCAAAACAGAACTATTGGTCAGTGTGTTGAGCAGGGTCGACTTACCGGCATTCGTATAACCGACGATAGATACAATCGGCAACCCTTTCTTTTTTCTCTTGGCCCGCCGCTGGTCACGTTGTTTCCGAAAACCTTTTAACAGCTTTTCGAGTTGGGCGATTCGTTTTCGGACCCGACGACGATCCACCTCTAACTTGGTCTCCCCCGGTCCACGCCCCCCGATACCACCGGTGAGACGAGACATGGCGGTCCCTTTACCGACCAAGCGGGGCAACAGGTACTTGAGCTGGGCCAATTCCACCTGAATCTTTCCCTCGCGGCTCTGGGCCCTCTGGGCAAAAATGTCCAGGATGAGCTGGGTGCGATCGATCACCCTCAAGTCCGTACAGTCGGTTATGGAACGCACCTGAGAGGGATTGAGTTCTTGGTCGAAGATCAACAGATCCGCCCCCTTTTGAAGTGCCAGGATCACCAACTCACTCAGTTTTCCCTTTCCCATCAGAAACCGGGGGCTGACCGCCCGCCGTCGCTGAATGACCGTATCCACCGCACCGATCCCGCAGGTTCCGGCCAATTGCCTGAGCTCATGAGTCGAGGCTTGCGCTTCCTTCCGGGGCCGGGTTGATACGCTTACCACGATGGCACGATCCCCCTGACGCTTGATTTTTTGAACCGGTAATTGGGATGCAAATTCGGATTCGAGAGACCGGATAAGGCGCTGGCAATCAAGATCCAACTCAGCCGGCCTTACAGGAGACAAGACCTCCCAGTTTTCTTTGCCCGTGTCTTGGGGAAGCAGATGGGCCACATGCAGGTTTTCCGGGTTTCCGTCTTCCCCGATCGTGACTGCCGCCATCAGATCCAACCGCAAAAACGTCAGATCCATAAGGTCGTCGTGGGAAAGGGCCTCGTGTTTCAAATGGGTATGGATACACCGCAAGCCCTTCAGCCGCTGTCCCCCGGTACGATACTTGTCTAAACTCGGAATGACGATTCCTTGGTAATTGCCGACCACTACGTATACGATCCGACCCCGTCGGTCGATCAGGAGACCGATCTGCCGGCGCATTTCCGCCGACAACCGGCAGATGGTTTTGGTAAGCTCATAGGAAAGCACGTCTGCTGGGGACGTCTTGCGGCGATACAGGTTTCCTAAACGCCGGACCTGGTTTGCCTTTAACCCCCCCGTATTGCCATAAACCCTAATATATTCACCCCTCAACGTTGATGGTGTCGTAAAAAGTCGAGTTAAGCCGCGCCGCTGGCCTCCTGTTGACAACGAACTGGATCAACCGTGGTGTGTCAAACCGTATTGCCGCGTAAGGTTCAGGACGGTCTCAGATTTTAATGCTGCTAAAACTCAGCCGTAAGAGTCCCTAAGTTTCGTTGCGGCCGGGTTTGTTAAATTGACCATGTGGATTTGCCAAGATATGTGGTGCCTGTTGAATGTCAAAGGAACAACGAAACCAAGGGACTCTAACGGCTTCAAACAGTTAGCCCCATTAAAATCTGAGACCGTCCTGAACCGATAACGTTTTCATAAAGTCGATCAACTTGGGCTAAGTTCGTTGGAAGTCCAATATCTGCGTTGCGCTGCATCCCTCGTCACTGCGGCGTACGCTAAGTACGCCTCATTCCTCAGGATTTGCGGCGCCTTGTTGGAGCGAAGCGGAAATCCCGCTATCGGGGATCTTGAACTTTTTACTTAGCCATCTAAAATCGGACTTCCAACGAAGTTGACTTGTCTTGTTTGAGAAGGTCGCGCGTTGGGGCCGCTTCAAATTTCAAGGCGCCTAAAACTCGGCCCCAACGCTTGTAGGTCAGGTTAGGCCGCCAGGCGTTACCTGACAAGTCGGTGATCAAGTTCGTTACCGATAGGAAGCCGCGGTAGCGGCTTAAACCGGCTTTTTACGACGCCATCAACTTTGGGCTTCACTTATTCCACGGCCATGGATCGATTTTCAAAGCGAGTAAACTCTTCCAGGAAGGTCAGATTCACGGTTCCTGTGGGCCCGTTTCGTTGCTTCGCCACGGAGAGTTCCGCCAATCTCATTTTGGCCTGATCCACCTGTTTGTTGTATACTTCTTCGCGGTAGACAAAAATGATTACATCGGCGTCCTGTTCAATGGCACCGGATTCTCTGAGATCCGATAGCACGGGTCGCTTGTTGGTACGGTCTTCCACCTTACGGTTGAGCTGGGACAACGCTATGACCGGAATAGCAAGTTCTTTGGCCAAGGCCTTTAAGGATCTTGAAATCTCGGATATTTCCAGCTCTCGTCGTTCCGCTGAGGTACGCCCCTTCATTAATTGCAGGTAATCAATGGCGATTAGACCCAGACCTTTTTCCATCTTCATTCGACGGGCTTTGGCCCGAATCTCCAAGGCGGAAATCGACGGCGTGTCATCAATAAACAAGTTCGTGTCGTAAAGAACGCCTGCCGCTCGATTGATTTTTTCCAAATCTTCCTGGTTTAAGAAACCGCCTCGCATTCGCGTGGAGTCCACCCCCGCTTCCGAGGAGAGCATGCGTAGCGACAACTGTTCCTTGGACATTTCAAGAGAAAAAATGGCGGCGGGCTCACCGGATTCCTGCGCCGCATTGCGGGCGATATTCAATGCAAGGGCCGTTTTCCCCATGGCGGGTCGACCGGCGATAATAATCAGATCGCCCCGTTGAAACCCGGACGTCTTCTGATCCAAGTCCTTAAATCCACTGGAAATTCCCGTAACAAGCGCCTTGTTCTCATATGCCTCCTCGACCGCACGGTAGGTGTCCGTCAATATGTCTTTCAAGGCATAAAACGACGGTTTGACCTTATTTTCCGAAATTTCGAATATACTGCGTTCCGCAAAGTCCAGGATACCTTCGGTGTCCCCCTTGTCCTCGAAACACCGGGTGGTAATGGCGGCCGATTTCTCAATGAGCCTCCTGAGAATTGCTTTTTCCTGCACAATTTTCGCATATTGACTGGCATTCACCGCCATGGGCACCACGTCCACCAAATCCGCCAAATAGGAGGCACCCCCGACAGCCTCCAATTGTCCTTGTTGTTTGAGCAGATTGGTCAGGGTGATCAGGTCGGCGGGCTCGTTGCGTTCAAACAGGTCCACCATGGCCTTAAAAATCTTCCCGTGGATTTCCCGATAGAAGTCTTGCGGAGACAGGACCTCCAGGACCTCGGGGAGGACTTGATTGTCAATCAAGACAGCGCTGAGAATCGACTGCTCTGCATCCACGCTGTTGGGGGGGACCTTTTGTAACCAGGAATCCTGTGTCGCCATATTGCCCATTACTCTTCCGGAAGGACTTCCACCGTGATTTCCGGTTTTACCTCCGGATACAGCTGAATGGCAACGGTGTACGATCCGACAGATTTGATCGGTTCGGTGAGCAGAATCATTTTCTTGTCTACGTCGAGTCCCAATTCTTGTAACTTCGCCTCGATATCTCTGACGCCGACGGAACCATAGAGCCGATCTTCCTCGGAAACTTTGGCCACAATTTGACACACGGTGCCTTCCACTTGCTTGGCCATCTCTTCCGCCTTTTTTCTATCCTTCATGGCCCGAAGCTCAAGGTGTTTCCACTCTTGTTCGATCATTTTTCTATTGGTCGGGCTCGCCGGGACCGCTTTTTTTTGGGGAAGGAGGTAGTTTCTCGCATATCCCTTGGCCACCACCACCTCATCTCCGACGCTGCCCAACGATTCGACCGCCTCTTTAAGAATTACTTTCATTGTCGTCACTCACCCCTTTTTTCATTCGTCTGAAATCAACCCATAAATCAAAGAATCCCAATGCAATCACCAGCAGCAGTATAAACTGTTGTAATACAATAAGCCCGTAAAGAATGACGCGGAGTAATCGCGGAAACCGCTTTTTCTCAAAAAAGAAAGAAACAATGGCGATACCCTGAAAAAAATATACCATCATCATGATGATGAGCATATTGATGCCCAAAAACTTGAGGCCGTTGTGTGGAATAAGGAGCAAAAACCCCGAAAATATAGCCACCCAAACCAACCGTTCCGGCGCCTTCCACTCATTGAGCGCCCCGAAGGCGGGATAAAAGAGTTTTCTGCTGCGCAACAGCGGGCGGGCTAAAAGCAGATTGCCCCAGACGACCAAAAGCACGGACACCACGACGATGGCGGGCATGATGCGCACCATCACGTACAAGATACCTTCCATAGACTGGGAGAGCGCATTGATCTGGTCTGCAGGGATATCCATCTGTCGATACATGTCCATCGCCAGCTCAAGATTTCGGGAAAGATATTGAGTCAACCGATCCCACAACGTACCGGTCGAAAACATTTCGTAGATCGCCACCACGGCCAGGCCCACCAAAAGTACCAAGCCGGTGGTAAGCCCTATCGTCTTTTCCAGAGACAGATCGCGTTCAAACATCTCGGACAAGACAAACCCGATGAGCCCCAGCTCGAAGAAAAAAACGGCCGGGGTCAGGGAACGCCACTGCATGGCAAAGGCCACGATCACCGTAACACAAACCAGGATCAAGGCTCCCTGAGAACGACCCAGCCTCGACCTGTAGAAGAGAACCGGCAGGGGGACAAACACACTTATAAAGAGACCGATCACGGGAAGGTATAGGCCCGCCAAAGCAAGGAGGGCAGTGATTCCCGTGGCGGTCAAAAACTCCTTGTGCCCTTTTCGTACGTCCGTATCGTTCACTGGACCCTTTTCCTCCCCCTACCTCCCGTCCTTGCGGAAGGCCGTGAACGGACGAAGACCCATCTATCCGAAGCTGAGCCTGGCGGCGTAAGGCATAAGCGCAATCGTGCGGGCCCTTTTGATTGCTACCGTCAACTGACGTTGGTGTTTTGCACAATTCCCCGATATCCGCCGAGGAATAATCTTGCCGCGTTCGGTGGTAAAGAGTCTCAGGGTTCGCGGATCCTTGTAATCAATTGCCATGTTTCGATCGGCACAAAAACGGCAGATTTTTTTTCGCCGGCGAAAAACCCGACGTCCGCCCTTCTGGGGCCTGCCCTTCGGTCTAAATGCTGTCATTCGGAGTCGCCTCCTTTTCACTGGTTTCTACGCTGTCCGACGGAACCGAAGACGTATCCTCTGAGGGTGTCTCCGTGGTGCCGGCCTCCACTGATGAAGCCGGGGTCTCTTGCTCGGCAACGGTTTCGGTCTCCGTCTCTTTCGGCTTCGCGGCCTCGATTTCCGCCTTGACCGCTTCCTTGTCAACTTCTTGAGACGTGCAGATGGTCATGTACTTTAAGGAACGGTCATCCAAGCGGATATTTCGTTCTACTTCTTTGACCAGCGGCCCGTCTCCACAAAACTCGAAGAAACCGTAGTACCCCCGGGTTTCCTTCTTGATTTCATAGGCAAGTCGGCGTTGCCCCCACTCTTCGAACCGAATCAAGAGCCCGCCGGAGCTGGAAATCAGTGCGATCACTTTGTCAAAAAAGGCTTGGCGTTCTTCCTGGGAAACGGACGGACGGACAATAATGGTGGTCTCGTATCTTCTCATATATCCTCCTTCTGGATGTTATTAGCCCCCGCATGGAGCAAGGAGTTGGAAAAATGATTAATTTACATGCCGTTTGTTGCATTGTCAATTATTTTCCGTGACCTAAATCCACCGCTTGCCGAGTTTGCCGGAGATGCGCGACGGTGGGCAAGGGTGAATCTGGGAAGCCCGGTACCCATTGACAGAGAGTCGACACATGATAGAATCCATTCAAGCTGTAGCTCGGTTCACGATTTTGACACAAAAGGTCTGTTTGGAGCGCTCGGCATGTTACCTAGGTATGAGTACCTTGACCACACCGCAGATGTGGCTTTCAAGGCCTACGGGACCACCGTGGAGGAAGTATTTGAACATGCCGCCGAGGCGGTGGTGGAGACAATGACCGATTTAAACGAAATTCGGCCGATGGAGCAATACACCCTCACCGTCGCCGCCAAGGACTTGGAAATGCTCATGGTTCGATGGCTCAATGAGTTGCTTTATCGCTTTGAAACCGATGAATTGCTCTTGGGACGCTTTCATGTGAACCGGTTGAATGACTTCCGTCTGACTGCTTCTTGTCGGGGGGAACGATTGGACCTCGCCCGCCACACGATAAAGACCGGCATAAAGGGGGTCACCTATCACCGCCTCTACGTCAAACAGCAGCAGAACACCTGGGAGAGCCGGGTGGTTTTGGACATATAGGCACTCATAATCGGCCGCCGGGCATTGAAACGGCCCAGAGAGGATCCAGCTATGTCACCTTCTATAGCAACGAAAAAACTGGATGACTACCGATGGATTATTCCCAAGTCCGGCAAGATGAAAACGGAAGGGATTATATACGCCGACAGCGTGATGATGGAAAGCCTCCGGGAAGACGGCAGCCTTCAACAAGTGATCAATGTGGCCTGCTTGCCCGGTATTGTGGGTCGCTCTATGGCCATGCCCGACATACACTGGGGGTACGGTTTTCCCATCGGCGGGGTGGCCGCCTTCGATATGGAGACCGGCATCATCTCCCCGGGAGGCGTCGGCTATGACATCAACTGCGGCGTCCGGTTGATGCGTTCCGAGTTAGATGCCGCACAAGTCGCCGATTCTTTGCCCAAAATCGTAAAGGCCTTGTTTCAAAACATTCCGTCGGGCATTGGCTCCAAACGCAAAGACTTCCGCATTTCGGCCAAACAAATGAACAATGTCCTCAAAAAGGGGGTCCGATGGGCGGCTGCAGAGGGATTTGCGCGAACCGACGACGCGCCTTATATCGAGGCCGGCGGGTGTATCGCCGGAGCCGACCCAAGCGCCGTTTCGGAGAGAGCCTATAACCGGGGTCGCAATCAGTTGGGAACCTTGGGCTCGGGGAACCATTTCATTGAAGTGGGGGTTGTCGATTCTATATACGACGGGCCGGCCGCTCAAGCCCTGGGTCTGAAATCCGGGCAACTGACCGTTATGGTTCACACCGGGTCTCGGGGATTGGGACACCAGGTATGTGACGATTACATTCAGATCCTGTTAAAGGCCGCGGGCAAACACCATATAGACCTTCCGGACAAACAGCTTTGCTGTGCACCGATTCGTTCATCGGAGGCCCAACGATATCTTTCCGCGATGGCCTGTGCCGCCAATTTTGCCTTTTGCAACCGACAGATTATCGGTTACTGGGTCGAGGAAACCTTTCAGGAAGTTTTGCAAATGTCCCCCCGCACCATCGGACTTTCTCTCGTGTATGACATTTGCCACAATATGGCCAAGCAGGAAACCCATGAAGTGGACGGCCGCTCGCGATCGTTGTGCGTTCATCGCAAAGGCGCCACGCTGGCTCAGCCCCCCTACGCGGAAGGGCTTCCGGAACGCTATCGACGGGTAGGCCAACCCGTTTTGATCCCGGGAGACATGGGTCGGTCATCCCATGTCTTGGTGGGGACCGAAACCGGTTGGAAGGAAACCTTCGGCAGCTGCTGCCACGGAGCGGGCAGGGTATTGAGTAGAAAACAGGCCAAGAAGTCGGCGAAAGGACGAGCGATCGTCCGGGAACTGGAAGATCGGGGCATTTATGTCCAGAGCGCAGGGAAAGGTACTGTCGCCGAGGAAATGCCCGACGCGTATAAAGATGTTGATAAGGTGGTGGACATCGTCCATAACGCAGGAATCGCCAAGAAAGTGGCCAAGCTCACGCCCCTGGGCGTCATCAAAGGTTAACCCTGGAAACGTTGCCCGGATTCAACCGAAAAGAGTGCTTGAGCCTCGTCCAAAATCGGTTTGACGAACGCCCTGATGGCCTGTTATAGGCTAAGCTCAGGGGAGGTTCCAAAACGGGGCCTCTCTTTTCGGCGATTTCGGCCTTTGGGCTGTCTTATTTCCGGCCAGTGCCCGGGTCGGCTACCCGTTGTTTCGGAAGAGGTGAGTGATGAAACGGATAGGGATTGTCGTGAAAGCCCAAGACAGCGCCATCGACAAGGCCAAAAAGTTGGAATCGTGGTTACAAGAACGGGGTATCGAGGTCCTCACGCGGCAGAACATTCCCGCCCCCATCACGTCGGACCGTTGCCTGATCAAAAATGTGGATAGAGCCCCATCGGATCTGGCTTGTATTGTAGTTTTAGGAGGCGACGGCACTTTTATCAGTGCCATCAGGTGGGTTCAGGACACCATGATTCCCGTTTTAGGTGTCAACCTCGGGGCCTTCGGGTTCCTTACCGAGGTATCGGCAAACCGACTCTTCCCGATAATGGAGCGGGTCATCAAGGGAGACTATCAAACGCAAGAGCGGATTCTCCTGTCCGCGGAGGTCTTGCGGGACGATGAGACTGTGGCATGCCAGACCGTATTAAACGATGTGGTGATCAACAAAGAAGCCTTGGCCCGTATCGCTCACATTCATACCTACATCGACGAGGCCTACCTGACGACCTTTAAATCGGACGGGCTCATCCTTGCCACGCCCACCGGCTCTACCGCCTATTCCTTGTCCGCCGGCGGTCCCATTGTCCATCCGTGTGTAAAGACCATCATTTTAACCCCCATTTGCCCCTTTACACTCATAAACCGCCCCCTCATGTTACCGGACAATGTGACCATAAGAATTAACGTAGAACAAAGGGATTCAAATATTTTCCTCACGTTCGACGGTCAGGTGGGCTTGCACATCACCCATGAAGACGCGGTCATTGTTAAGAAAGCGCCGCATACCATTCGTATGATCAGAAGCCCCGATCAGAGTTACTACGAACTGCTCAAATCAAAACTCAGTTGGAGCGGCCGATAGCCCGGAAAAACACCATATATAGTGTTATGAGAAGGAAAAGATACTATATTTGTCTTGACACCGATCGGCCAGAGAGAAAGGGGGGGCTATCGAGACTGTCGACATGGCGTCATTTCCAATCGGAGTAAAGGACTTGGCCTTTTCCACCCTCGCAATAATCGCCCTGGAGGTTGTCGCCGCCCTGTTTATCTATCCGATCCTTTCCTCCCCCCTGCCGGCACTGGCCCTTACCCGCATTGCGCAAACCGGCGCTCTTTTTCTGGTCCTTTCACTGAACCACCGGACCCCCGCCGCCATCGGCTTGGGTCGAAACCAAATCATTCCCGGGCTTTCTCGGGGTCTTTTCTGGTCCCTGATTTTTGGACTGTGCACCTTGGCTGGGATGGCGGCTTTTTATCTGGCCGACACCAATCCCTTTTCTCTCATTCAAACCGCCTTGCCCCGTTCCAGCGGGTCCTTGGTCCTGTTCTTCGTCACCGGCGGCCTGGTGGCGCCGGTCGCCGA
>CAYTTQ010000006.1:0-9220 GCA_964440795.1 uncultured Desulfobacterales bacterium
CGGCCAAATCCGAACCAAATCCGAGCGCCCATTCTGTGAAGTTATTTTTGCGCGAACCCTAAGGGATTGCGCCGTAAAACGCCACGACGGCAATATCTATATGGTCTGTTATCACAATGGAACAACCATGGCAATATCTTTCCACGCGAGCCCCAAGTACCGGAACAGCCCCAAGCGAAGAATCATGACGTCTATTCGTCCAAAAGGTTTGATTTCCATAGGATCATGTGCTACGAGGAGCATTCCTGGACTGCGCCGGGTTAGTGTCCGGGTCAGTAACCACGCAACCGCCCGGCGAACTCAAATAGAAAGGAGTAGACGTAATGAAACGGAATCCCAAGTATGTTTATTTCTTCGGCGCCGGAAAGGCCGACGGCAACGCCACGATGAAGAATCTCCTGGGAGGCAAGGGGGCAAATATGGCCGAGATGGTAAACCTGGGCATGCCCGTTCCTCCGGGGTTTACCATCACGACTGAGGCGTGTAACGAATTCTACCGGCGGAAACGAAAGCACCCGCCGGGACTGGAAAAAGAAGTCAAGACCCACCTTGCTCGGGTGGAAAAACTCATGAATCAAAAGCTTGGGGATCCGAAAAATCCGCTACTGTTGAGTGTTCGCTCCGGCGCACGTGCCTCCATGCCCGGTATGATGGAAACCGTCCTTAATATCGGCTTGACCAGTAAAACCATTCCCGGCCTCATTGAAAAAACGCAAAACCCTCGCTTTGTCTATGACGCCTATCGGAGACTGATTTCCATGTACGCCGACGTAGTGATGGAAAAATCGGCGGGTATCGAGCCGGAAGAAGGAAAAGGCATACGAGCCCAACTGGAGGGTTTGGTCAACCAGCTCAAGAAAAAGAAGGGATACGATAACGACCTCGACCTTAGCGCGGACGATTGGCAGGCATTAACGGAAAAGTTCAAAAAAATAGTCAAGAAGGTTTTGGGCAAACCCTTTCCCGACGATCCGATGGATCAGCTCTGGGGCGCTGTCGACGCGGTTTTCCAATCCTGGTTCGGCAAACGCGCTGTTTCATACCGCCGCATTGAAAAACTCCCGGACGAGTGGGGAACCGCCGTCAATGTGCAATGCATGGTCTTTGGGAATATGGGAGACGACTGCGCTACGGGAGTGGCATTTACTCGCAATCCGGCTACCGGAGACAATAACTTCTACGGGGAGTGGCTCATCAACGCCCAAGGAGAAGACGTCGTGGCGGGCATTCGCACCCCTTTCGCCATCAACGAGGTTTCCAAGGTCGACACAAACAAGCATCTGCCCACGCTTAAGCAAACAATGCCCAAACTTTATAAACAGCTCGACCAGATTCGGACCAAACTCGACAAGCACTATACGGATATGCAAGATATCGAGTTCACCATTCAGCACGGCACCCTGTACATGCTTCAAACCCGTGTGGGCAAACGGAATGGGCCGGCGGCAATTAAAATCGCCACCGACATGGTGAAAGAGCGGCTCATCTCCAAAGAAACCGCCGTGTCTCGCGTTCGGCCGGAACAACTCGAAGAGCTCCTGCTTCCCATGCTGGATCCCAAGGCGGAAAAGACGGCGTCCAAGATCGGCGCCGGATTACCTGCAGGTCCCGGTGGTGCCGTGGGACAGATCGTCCTCACCGCGGACATGGCCGAAGCCAAGGGCACAAACGGAGAGCAGGTAATCCTGGTCCGAGAAGAAACATCTCCCGAAGACGTGCACGGCATGAAGCCGGCCCAGGCCATCCTGACCTCGAAGGGCGGCATGACCAGTCACGCCGCCCTCGTGGCAAGGGGTTGGGGCAAGTGTTGTATCGTCGGCAGTGGCGACATCAAAGAAATTAATTTCCAAAAAAAGACCGTTAAATTCGGGAACAAGGTGTTCAAAGAAGGCGATTGGATCAGTATGAACGGCACCAAAGGGGTTATCTATGAAGGGAAGCTGCCTCTCATCGCCAAAGGCCCGCAAAAGGAACCGAGTTACAAAAAGCTGATGTCCTGGGCCGATCAGATGCGAACCCTAAAGGTAAGAACCAACGCGGACACACCTGAAGATGCCACCGCGGCAGTCAAGCTGGGGGCCGAAGGGATCGGCCTTACGCGGACGGAACACATGTTTTTTGGAGAGCGAATTTGGGCGATGAGAGAAATGATCATGGCCGAAGATCATGAAGGCCGCCAAAAAGCCCTGGCCAAGCTCCTGCCCATGCAACGGGACGATTTCTATGGGATTTTCAAGGCCATGAAAGGCCGCCCGGTAACAATACGGCTCTTGGACCCCCCATTGCACGAATTTATTCCCCATGACAAAGCGACGCAGAAAGAAATGGCCTCAAGGCTCGGTGTTTCCGCCAAGGCCGTGGCGGCAAAGGCCGACTTCTTGTCCGAGTTCAACCCCATGTTGGGTCACAGGGGCTGTAGGCTGGGACTTATATATCCGGAGATCACGGCCATGCAAGCGAGGGCGATTTTCGAAGCAGCGGTCAAGTGCCGAAAAAGTAACATCCGCGTATCGCCGGAAATCATGGTACCCCTCGTGGGCACCGCCGCCGAGTTCAATGATCAAAAGGCCGTCATTGACCGGGAAGCCAAAGACGTCATGAAGAAATCCGGCAAGCGATTCAAATACCTGGTGGGCACGATGATCGAGGTCCCCCGGGCTGTGTTGGTCGCTGACGACATTTCTCAAAACGCCGAGTTCTTTTCCTTCGGGACGAACGACTTGACGCAAATGACCTTCGGTTATTCTCGAGACGACGCGGGCACGTTTCTACCGGAATATGTGCAACGCAAGGTACTCGTCGACGATCCCTTCCAGGCGATCGATCAGGCGGGTGTCGGCAAACTCATGACCATGGGGGTCCAAAACGGACGAGCCACCAGAAAAGACCTGAAAATCGGTATTTGCGGAGAGCATGGGGGTGAACCCGGCTCGGTGATCTTCTGCCATCGTCTCGGACTCGATTATGTCAGTTGCTCTCCGTTCCGTGTTCCTATCGCACGACTGGCGGCCGCCCACGCCGTGTTTAATGAAACGGCGGAAAAGAAATCGGAGAAGCAATCGAAAAAGAAACCAGCTAAGAAAAGTAAGGCCAAGAAAACCAAAAAGAAGTAGTATTGGCAGGCTTACAACGACGAACAACCACCCTATGATCTACCTTGACCATAATGCCACCACACCGGTGGCCCCTGAGGTATATGCGGCCATGACGCCGTATCTGTCCCGGGAATACGGCAACCCCAGCAGCGGCTATCCGCTCGGCCGTACCGCCCACGATGCACTTGAAACCGCGCGGAGTCAAGTGGCCCGTCTCATGGGTTGCACCGCCCGAGAAATCGTTTTCACCAGCGGCGGTACCGAGTCAAACAACACGGTTATCAAGGGCGTCGCCCATACGTACCGAAAACGGGGAAACCATATCATTACCACCGCCATCGAACATCCCGCAGTGACCAGTCCTTGTATATTCCTTATGGAACGGGGGTACGACCCTACATTTTTGCGCGTAGACGGCAATTGTCTCGTCGATCCAGCCGGTCTGAAGGCAACCATTCGCAAAGAGACCATTCTGATTTCGGTGATGCATGCCAACAACGAAACGGGCGCCATACAGCCGGTTGAAGAGATCGGACGTATCGCCCGAACCCATGATGTGCTTTTTCACACCGATGCAGCCCAATCGGCGGGAAAGATCCCCATTGACGTGGCCGGCATGAATGTCGATTTCGCCTCCATCGCCGGCCACAAGATTTACGGACCCAAAGGGATCGGGGCATTTTTCATCAAAAACGGGGTGCATATCGAGCCGCTCATGCATGGTGCCGGCCAGGAGTCGGGACGTCGGGCGGGCACGGAGAACGTCGCACTGGCGGTCGGGCTGGGCACCGCCTGCGACCTCGCCGCTGGACACGTAGCGGAAGACACAGATCGAACACGCCTCCTCAGAGATCGCCTTCACAACCTTCTGGCCGCCCGAATCCCCGACTTGGTCTTGAATGGCCACCCGGAGGCCCGACTTCCGAACACATTGAATGTCTGCTTACCCGGTGCAGACGGGGCCAAGCTCCTGGACGCCGTACCGGAAATTTCCGCATCCACCGGGGCGGCCTGTCATGACCGCTCGGTCTCCCTTTCCCATGTGCTTGCCGCCATGAACGTTCCCAAAGAGATAGGCCGGGGCGCCCTCCGACTCACCTTGGGCAGAGAAAACACCCGGCAAGACATCGATCGGGCCGCGGAGTTGATCCTTTCCGCCTACGCCGAACTTAGGCAATAACCCCTGTATACCGAATAAGGCCACCTGAAAAAGCCGACGGAGATCGAGACGAAGCCAAGACAGAGCCGTCCAATTGTTACAAACATGTGACGGTTTCTTGACAGACTTGTGACACTGATATACCAGTGCTGACAACATTACCTACAATGGGCACAAGATTTTTCCATGGAACTATATCTCTTTTTTGTATGCTTGTTGATCGGTCTTGCCGTTTGCGACCTTGTCGTGGGGGTGAGCAATGACGCGGTCAACTTTCTCAATTCTTCGATCGGTTCCCGTGTCGCCCCCCGTCATGTGATCATGATTATTGCCGCCATGGGCATGCTCGTGGGCGTAACCTTTTCCAGCGGAATGATGGAAGTCGCAAGGAAGGGTATATTTCATCCCAAATTCTTCCTCTTACCGGAACTGATTACTATTTTCTTGGCAGTTATGCTCACCGATGTTTTGCTTCTTGATCTGTTCAATACATTCGGTTTGCCCACATCCACTACGGTGTCCATTGTCTTTGAGTTGCTTGGCGCAGCCGTGGCGGTGTCTTTTCTAAAGCTTTACTCACAGGGAGAAAGCCTACTCCGGTTGGTCGAATATATAAACACGGGCAAAGCGCTGGCCATTATAGCCGGGATTCTTCTATCCATCGTAATCGCCTTTTTTTGCGGTGCTTTTGTTCAGTTGATCACCCGAACGGTTTTTACGTTTGATTACGAACAACGTCTGCGCCGCTATGGGGGCATCTGGGGGGGGCTTGCCCTGGCCGTTATCACCTACTTTATCCTGATAAAAGGGGCGAAAGGAACGTCATTCCTTTCGACGGACACCGCAAACTGGATAAAGACCCACGCCGGCACCTTATTTATCGCCAATTTCTTCTTCTTCGGGTTCATCTTTCAGCTGGTTACACTTTTTACCCGAGTTAATATCCTAAAGCCGATCGTATTGGTAGGCACCTTCGCGCTGGCCATGGCATTTGCAGGAAACGATCTCGTCAACTTCATCGGCGTGCCCCTTGCCGGCCTCACCGCATACCGGGTGGCTTCCGCTTCGGATACCCCTCTAACCATGACTATGGAGGCACTGCAAGCACCGATTCGATCCAACACCGGTTTTCTTTTGGTGGCCGGCGTTCTCATGGTCGTCACCCTTTGGATATCGAAAAAGGCTCGGTCCGTCACCAGAACAGAAATCGGCCTGGGTAGCCAGGAAGAAGGCGGCGAGCTGTTTGGCTCATCCGGGCTCTCGCGGAACCTGGTTCGGTTATGCTATTTTACTTTTGATTTCCTCAACACCATTGTACCCAAACGGGTCAAGGCAGGGCTTTCTCGTCGTCTGGATCCCGGTTCGTACAGGCCTGCCCTTACAAAAAAGGGAAAAGCACCCTCTTTTGATCTACTGAGGGCCTCGGTGAACCTAATCGTTGCCAGCGCCGTAGTCTCGTTTGCAACTTCTCTCAAACTGCCACTCTCCACGACATACGTTACGTTTATGGTCGCCATGGGAACCTCGCTGTCCGATCAAGCTTGGGGCAGGGAAAGCGCCGTCTATAGAATCACCGGTGTGCTTACCGTCATCGGGGGATGGTTCTTGACCGCCATTGTCGCCTTTACCATTTCCATGATCTTCGCTTTATTCATCTACTATCTCAAACTGCCGGCCATTTTGCTGCTGTTGACCGGACTCATCTTTCTCATCCTTTATACCTACCGTGTACATTTCAGGCGAGAAGAACAAGGACGCGTCATTGAGTCTTTTGCCACTCGAAACATTAGCGATGCGGAAACGGCGGTTAAAACATCATTTGAACAAACCGGGCTTTTTCTTAAAGATGTGGGGGACAACCTGGACCTCTGCTTCGAAGCAACTACGCTGGAAGACAGAAAGAGACTCGGGGCTACGCGAACCCAAACCAACAAGATTCAAGAATGGGCCAACATTATCGCGTCAAACACATTCGAAACACTCTCCTGCCTGCATCAAGAGGCCCACGCCGGCCGCGCCTATGCTTACGCAAAGACCATTCGGCCCCTACAAGGGATTGCCGAGAGCCATCGGGACATCATCGTGCGTTGCTACCAACACTTTGAAAACCTACATTTGGGGTTCAGCGACGAGCAAAAAGAGGAACTCAACCATGTCAAGACTTACATCACAAGACTGCTATGGAACGCGTCCATCATGCTGCTCCGACGTAAGAAAGTGGACTTTGATTATATTTCAAATCAGGTGGACAGATTGGCCGCTCTTGTCGCGGACTGTGACAGGAATCAAGTAGAACGTATACAAGGCAAAGCGTGCAGTACCCGGTTGAGTATACTATACTACGCCCTCACCCAAAATTGCCTGGATATAGCCAGGGAAACCCAAAATTTACTTGATATCTTCCACGGCTCTTTTAAAGTAGAAAGGTAGGCAGAAGTTGGTGTCTGCCGCACGCACGATGGAAACCCTGTGGGCCCTTTCACATGCGAGCCGTATTGAACGTTAAACGCGAGATTTCTAATCATATGTAAAGTGGTTGACCCCCCCACTGTTTGCAGGAGTCATTATGCGCAACCCGCTGACAGCATTTTTTTCAAAGACGTCGCCCTTTGACGGTCTGCTGGAACACGCTGAAAAGGTCAAAGAGTGTGGCTGGGCGTTTCAGCAGGCAATCGAATGCCATGCCACTGAAAAATGCAAGACCTTTAATGAATACCATCAGGAGGTCTCCCGGTTGGAAAATGAAGCGGACGCCATCAAGCGCAGAATCCGCGGACACTTACCGCGAGGCAGCAAGCTACCCGTATCACGGTATCACCTTTTCATGTATTTGCGAGAGCAGGACAAGGTTCTCGATTCGGTTCAGGAAGCCTTGGATTGGCTTTCCTATCGGCCACGCCATGCGGTGGACCAAGAGTTGAAAGGAACCCTTTTTCAACTCGTAGATTCAGTTATCGGACCCATTGAGGATCTCAGCAGGATGGTAAGTGAGGCCAAGAAGTACTTTGAAACCTACTCAAACAACCAACGCAATATTATAAAGGATGTCGTGCACAAACTGCGAAAAAAGGAGCACGAGGCCGACCAGATCGAGGATCGTCTAAAACACGCGATTTTTTCCACCGAGAAAGACCCCGTGGGAATTTTCCACTTGGTCAAACTTGCGGAGATTATAGGCAACGTGGCGGACCATGCAGAAAACGCGGGAGACATAATGCGCGCCATGTTAGCGCGGAAAGCCATCAAGTAGTGACGTTCCCGAGCCAACACAGAAAATCCGGAAACGTCTGGACGGGCTGAACAACTTTCACATATGATACCTTCTGAACCGACACCCGCCCCCTTAACCGTCATCACCACCCACATCAACGCGGATTTCGACGCCTTCGCCTCCATGCTTGCCGCCAAGAAGCTCTACCCCGATGCCCTTGTGGTCTTTCCGGGATCTCAAGAACGAAACCTAAGGGATTTCTTCGTCAAGTCGATGGTTTACATGTACGACATCGTGAAAATCAAGGATGTGGAGTTGGAACGGATCAACCGACTCGTCCTGGTCGATGTACGGCAAGCGGGGAGAATCGGTAAATTTTCCCAAATCCTTGGCCGTCCCGGATTGGAAATCCATGTTTACGACCACCATCCTCCCATGGCCGACGATGTTTCCGGTAATGTGGAAATTTGCGAAATGACCGGGGCTACGGTCACCATCATGATTCGACTTCTCCGAGAAAGAAACATCGACATCACCGCCGACGAAGCCACCATCATGGCTTTGGGTCTATATGAAGATACGGGCTCGTTTACCTTCTCCTCGACAACCAAGGACGATTTTTTAGCTGCCGCCTACCTGCTTTCCAAAGGTGCCAATTTGAATTTGGTCGCCAACATGGTGAGCCGGGAAATGAGTCCGGAACAGGTTAACCTTCTTAACGACATGATAGAAAATGTCGTCCACCATACCATAAATGGCATACACATAGTTGTAACCCGGGTCTCGTCGGAAACCTATGTGCCGGACTTTGCCCTCCTGGTCCACAAATTGCGCGACATGGAAAACCTCGACGTCATTTTCGCCCTCGGGATGATGGAAAATCGCATTTATCTGGTGGCACGCAGCCGTTTGACCGAGGTCGACGTCGGAGACATCGCCGCCGTTTTTGACGGCGGAGGGCATGCTTCCGCGGCAGCGGCGACGATCAAAAACCAAACCCTGATCCAGGTGGAAGAAAAACTGCTTTCCGTGCTGGAACAACGAATCAATCCGGTGAAATCGGCGGAAGATCTCATGTCGTCTCCGGCTATTCATGTCGCTCCCACTATCTCCCTTCAAGAGGCAAACGCTATCCTCACCCGATACAATGTGAACGTTTTGGTCGTGGTGGAAGCGGACGCCGTCGTGGGAACGATCTCTCGACAAGTCATTGAAAAGGGACTCCATCATAAGTTGGCCCACATACCCGTTCGCGAATACATGACCACCGAATTTAATACGGTCTCCCCGGAAGCCTCCTTGTCGGAAGTCCAAGAAAAGATCATCGGCAACAAACAGCGTCTCTTGCCCGTGACCCAAGCGGGTCGCCTGACCGGGGTAATCACCCGGACGGACCTACTCAACGTGCTGGTGGGCGATTCGATTCAGGCCCCGGAGTATGTGCCGGACACACAAAAAGAAAGGGCCGCCACACCACCACGACAAAAAAATGTAAAAAACGTTTTGAGGGAACGACTTCCCGACCATATCGTGAATTTGTTGATAACCATCGGACGGGTGGCGGAATCCCTCAACTATCGTGCCTACGCGGTGGGCGGATTCGTTCGGGACATTTTTCTTTACCAGGAAAACCTGGATATCGACGTGGTGATTGAGGGAGACGGCATCCGGTTTGCCAAGGAACTCGCTGCTTCACTCAACGGCCGTCTCCGTTCCCACAAGAAATTCAGGACTGCCGTTGTGGTTTTGCCGGAG
>CAYTTQ010000006.1:9320-67496 GCA_964440795.1 uncultured Desulfobacterales bacterium
GAATTAAAATCGGACGAATTAAAATCGGGCGAATCAAAGCCGAAGGAATTAAAAATTGACGTGGCAACCGCCCGAATCGAATATTACCAATCCCCCGGCGCCCTACCCACCGTGGAGACGGGCTCCATCAAGCTGGATCTGTATCGAAGAGATTTTTCGATCAATACGTTGGCCATAAAGCTGAACCCAGACAAGTTTGGGATACTTATTGATTTTTTTGGAGGCCAAAAGGACCTTAAAGACCGGGCGATCCGGGTCCTTCACAACTTGAGTTTCGTTGAAGATCCTACCCGAATATTTCGAGCCATCCGGTTCGAACAACGGTTCGGCTTCAAAATTGCCAAGTTGACCTCCGGCTTGATTGAAAATGCCGTCCGTATGGGATTTTTGAAGCAATTGAGCGGCCGCAGGCTGTTTTCCGAACTACGACTTATCCTCGAAGAAGAAAAGCCCGTCATGGCCCTGCGGCGGCTGGACGAATTCGGTTTACTGGAGGTTATTCACCCGGATGTTCATTTCGACCGAAAAATCGAAGGTCTTCTCCTTTCCGCAGAGAAGGTACTTACTTGGCATAAGTTGCTTTTTCTTGATGACGTCTGCCGGCGTTGGATGGTATATTTACTTGTTTTGGAGCGCCCCTTGAGCCGGAATGTGGCCGAGGCGTTTTGTCGCCGCCTGGAACTCAATGAAAGACACCAAAAAATCCTGGTTCACCAAAAGACCAAAGCCGACAAATGCCTAAAATGGTTGGGCTCAACGTCCAAATTGCGAAACAGCACCCTGTATGAAAACTTGAAGGCATTCGACACGGAATGCCTCCTCTATATGATGGCATCGACTTCCCTGGAGGCAACCCGGCGTGCCATTTCTAAGTATTTTACTACATTAAGACCGACGACCACCATTTTAAAGGGTAAAGATCTTCAAGCGCTGGGCCTGAAACCCGGTCCCATATACCGCAAGATTTTGCAGGACCTCCTTGACGCCCGCCTGGATGATCGGGTCAAAACCCGGGAAGAGGAACTTGCGTACGTCCGGGAACACTGGCTCCAGGACCACGCTGGGACGAATTAATCATGTTTGACGGATTTGCACTAAATAAACTCATTATTCAGATATCCACCCTTCTTTTCGCCGTAACCATTCACGAAGTCGCCCACGGATGGGTGGCGTGGCGCCTGGGAGACCCCACCGCCAAATGGGCGGGAAGACTCACGTTGAACCCGATCAAGCACCTGGACCCCATGGGATCCCTGATATTGCCGCTCATGCTGGTCCTCTTGAAGTCGCCGATCGTTTTCGGCTATGCCAAGCCGGTGCCGGTCAACTTCAGAAACCTCAGGCGTCATCCGAGGGACACCATACTGGTATCCCTGGCCGGTGTCAGTGCCAATCTCCTGTGTGCCCTCTTGTGCGGTCTAGGGGCTCAACTCCTGTTGGCCTTCCGGAGCCTTTGGGTAAGTCCCCTTTTGAGCGCATTCACGGTGGACCTCTTTTTGATTCTTTCTTATAGTGTGGTCATCAACACCGTCCTGGCGGTCTTTAACCTGATCCCCATCCCCCCCCTGGACGGCAGCAAGGTGCTTTCCGTCTTAATTCCCCGGCGGTACGCCATGAGCTACGCCAGTGTTGAACGCTACGGCATGTTGATTCTGTTTTTTTTACTTTTCACCGGCACCCTAAATGGTGTAATTTCCTTTTTCTTAGGCCCCACCCTGGGGTTTTTCATGGGGGATGAGGGAATGTCCATCTTCTTTCGGCATGTTATGTAAATATTTAGTTCCAGGAGAACTTGGAATGGCAAAAAAACGAATTTTGAGTGGCATGCGGCCGACCGGGCCCTTACATCTGGGCAACCTTCATGGGGCATTGGCCAATTGGAAGAATATGCAGGACGATTATGACTGTTTTTTTTTCATCGCCGACTGGCATGCACTGACCACCGATTATGACGCTACGGGACCCATCAAAGCAAACATACACGCCGTGTTTTTGGATTGGCTGAGTGTGGGATTGTCTCCGGAAAAATGCACGCTTTTCGTCCAATCCCACCAAAAAGAACACGCCGAGCTATTCCTGCTCCTGTCTATGATCACCCCCCTGCCCTGGCTGGAAAGAAACCCCACATATAAAGAACAATTAGATCAATTAAAAAACCGGGATCTCACCACTTTTGGGTTTCTGGGCTATCCGGTCCTTCAAGCAGCCGACATCATCATTTACAAAGCCAATGGCGTTCCCGTGGGCATAGATCAGGCACCTCATGTGGAGCTGACGAGAGAAATCGCCCGGCGTTTCAATCACTTTTATGGTGACGTCTTTCCGATTCCCGATACCATTTTGACGGAAACCTCCAAAGTTTTGGGGTTGGATCGGCGCAAGATGAGCAAAAGCTATGAGAACGCTATTTTTCTATCCGATTCGCCGGATGAAATCCGTCAAAAGGTAGCCCAAATGGTCACCGATCCGCAACGGGCGAGAAAAGCGGATCCGGGCAACCCGGATATATGTAACGTCTTTTCCTTTCATAAGCTCTACTCGGCCGAGGAAATGCCCCCACGCATTGATTCGGAATGCCGCAACGCCCAAATCGGTTGTGTGGAATGTAAAAAATTGATGGCCGAGAGCCTGGTTCAGGCTTTAGCGCCCATACGAGAAAAACGGTCCTATTATGAAGCCCGTCCCGAGACGGTCACAGAGATCATACAAACAGGAAACGAACAGGCCAACCGCGTGGCACGCGATACAATGGAAGAAGTCCGGGAGGCGGTGGGAATTTGATGACCCCGCAGCCAAGCGCCCGCTCATCCACCCCATACCAGGTAGACCTGGGAGAAACGTTTGAAGGCCCGTTGGACCTGTTGCTTCACTTGGTGAAAAAAAACGAGGTGGATATTTACGATATCCCCATCGCCTTGATTACCGGACAATACATGGAATATATCAAGCTGATGCGGGTCATGAATATCGATGTTGCAGGCAATTTTCTGGTCATGGCGGCGACCTTGGCCCAAATTAAATCCCGGATGCTGCTGCCCGTCGACGAAGAACAAGAAGACGAGGAAGATCCACGGATGGAGATCGTCCGCCCATTGGAAGAATACCTTCAGATTAAATACGCGGCTGAAGACCTTGCCGTTCGCAACCGCCTCGACCGTGACGTCTTTACTCGAAGCGTCTACGAAGATGACCCGGAACCCGTGGAAAACCCGGAGCCCGAGTTCATAAAGGTAAGTCTTTTTGAACTCATTGACGCCTTCAAACAGATTGTCAAGCGGGCATCGTCCGAACACCTGTTTAATATTACCGTGGACACCATCACCGTCAAGGCCCGGATTGCAGAGCTGGTGGATATGTTAGAAACCCGTGATTCGATGACCTTTCAAGAGTTTTTTGAAGACCAAGCAACAAAGGGACAAATTATCGTTACGTTTCTGGCCATCCTGGAAATGGCAAAATCCCAGGTTATTCGGATCATGCAGCACGTGGAATCACAGGTAATCCGGATTTTCATGTCCTGATTGCCCCACTTTCGTCTCGACACCCATCGGCCTTCTTGTAACGGCGACTTGCGCATTTCGTACAACCGTATGAGGGTTTATCGATCGCCATGAACAACCTAAAATCCATTGTGGAGAGCCTCCTCTTTGCTTCCGACACCCCACTTACCGTGGACAAAATCAAGGCGATACTGGAGACGGAGGATCGCAAAACCATACGCGACATCTTGAACACGTTGGCCCAAGAATATGACGCGGAAAATCGAGGATTTTTCTTGAGCGAGGTTGCGGGGGGATACCAATTGCGGACGCGCCCGGATTTCAAGCAGTGGACCCGTAAACTCAGAAATATCCGCCCCGCCAGGCTGACCCGGGCCGCCCTGGAAACCCTGGCCATCATCGCTTACAAACAGCCCGTTCTCAGAAGCGACATCGAACATCTCAGGGGGGTCGATTGCGGTGGTACCCTACACACCTTATTGGAACGAGGCATTATCCGGGTATTGGGCCGAAAAGATCTTCCCGGACGGCCCGTCGTCTACGGTACCAGCAAACGCTTTTTAGAACTCTTCGACCTAAGAGACCTCAACAGCCTGCCCACCCTTAAAGACATAGAGGATCTCGGACAAGAATGGCTGAACGACTCCACGTCGCCATAGCCCGGGCCGGCATCTGCTCAAGACGGGAAGCGGAAAAGCGGATTTGTCAAGGCCGGGTTACCGTCAACGGGAAGACAATCCGCGAGCTGGGCACGAGGGTGGATCCTGATTGTGACGAAATCGAGGTGAACGGCCGGCGAATCGCCCGGCCGGCGAATCGCATTACCCTCATGCTGAACAAACCCAAATGCGTGGTTACCACATCGGATGATCCCCAGCAGCGGAAAACGGTGGTGGATCTGGTTCACGACGTGGAACAGCGACTATTTCCGGTCGGAAGATTGGACTATCAGACGGAAGGCCTTCTGTTGATGACCAACGACGGAAGGCTTTCCCAGCTTCTCCAACACCCCCGTCACGGGATTGAGAAGACCTATCAGGCCAAGGTCAAAGGTATTCCCGAAAACGAAGCGCTCGAACGATTGAGAACCGGAATTGTGTTAAAGGGCCGTATCACCGCCCCCGCCCGGGTCAAGCGGCTCTCGTCCACCGGAAACAACGCTTGGCTGGAAATCGTAATCAGAGAAGGCAGAAACCGCCAAATCCGCCGCATGTGTACGAAAATTGGTCACCCGGTCATGAAGTTAAAGCGCATCCGATACGGCCCCTTATCCTTGGGAAGTCTCAAGTCGGGGTCCCATCGCCGCCTATCGACCAAAGAAATCGAGCGTCTCTATACGTGCTGTGGTTCAGATAAAACCCTTGACTTTAGCCGGTCTACCCCTTAAAGAGATGTGTGAACGTTCACATCGCATTGGGCGGTTAACTCAGCGGTGAGAGTGCCATCTTCACACGGTGGAAGTCCGCAGTTCGAATCTGCGACCGCCTACCAGTAAAAACAATAACTTACAGCTTTTCAGAAAATCCACAAATTCAAAAAATGCCAAAAAAGTGACAAACATTTTTAACCCTTGGCAATGACAACAGTCGCATTTAGGTACGGTTCAAAATCAGGAGTTGTTTTTTTATGCTAAATCTGGTTATAGGGTCAGTTCTAAGGCTATCGCTTTTTTCTTGACACGGCAGGAAACGATGCCGATAATATACTCATAAGAACTTCCCCAATGGTTTCGACCTTGGGTGCGGGGCTGCTTCGGCAGCCCTTGCTTTTTTGGGGTACTCACCTGAGAACCTACATTTATATAGACGGGTTCAACTTCTATTATGGTGCCGTAAAGGATACTCCGTACAAATGGCTCGATTTCAAGTTACTCTTTACCCGACTTCTTAAACCACACCATCAAATTCTATCTATCAAGTATTTTACAGCCCGCGTGTCCGGCAAACTCGATCCGGACCAACCCATCCGCCAGAAGACTTTTTTGCGCGCGCTTGAAAAACACATTCCAGAACTTTCAGTTTATTACGGACAATTTAACAGCCATCCAAAAGCCCTCCCGCTGGCCCAGCCAATCAAAACTGCCTCTGGAAAAACCTTGAAATATGCCCATGTGATAAAGACTGAGGAAAAAGGATCTGATGTAAATCTGGCCGTTCAACTTCTCAATGATGCATGGCTTGATAGATATGATTGCGCTATAATTGTTTCAAATGATGGTGACTTACGAGAATCCCTTCGGATAGTACGGGAAGGTCTAAATAAAAATATAGGGCTTCTTACTCCTTGGAGATACAGCCCGTTGGCTACCCTTAGAAAATACTGCCTCTTTGTAACTCCGGTAAGAAAAAGGGTTCTCGCCGCATGCCAGCTACCAGATCCTATTCCAGGAACCTCTCTTCGCAAGCCATCAGTTTGGTGAAAGAAAAGGCCGAGCATTAAACCCGGCCCCAGCTAGAAGTTGCTACCCCCTTTTTTCCCGACTTGATACGGGACCGGAATGACAACCTTGAGATGTTTGATCGCCGGAGTAAATTAGACATGGAAGAAGCGCCGATTATTGACGCCTTGCGCGAACAATTCGAGACCATCGTCGACTATTATGACGCCTACGTGCCTGATCTCATCGAGGCCAAAAAGCCCATGGAGGCGATTCAACTAGCCACTCACTACGACAACCTGATCCAAGGCATTCATACGGCGCTGACCAAAGTATACGCACTATTTCTAACGAGATTGGATCTGATCTTAAAGTACAGTCCGGATGCCGAAAAAATCCTCAAAAAGAAAGGGTTAATCGGCGTTTTTTCCAAAGGGTTGCACGAAACGTCCGGTATGTTTCCGGGGGAGAACCTGCCGGAGGGAACAACCCGAGAGACCCTTTTCAAGAAAGCGACCAAGGCACTGGGCGGGACATTTAAAAAGGACTTAATCATAGCCGATTCACGGCTTGACGGCCTCGTTTTTGTCGAAATACAATATATGCTTTATGTGTTGGAAGATCTTGTCGAAGACGATGCGGTACTTACGCAAACAATCGCCGACGAGGTTTCCGAAGTCCCCGGTCGGCTCATTCCAAAGACGGTAAAACACGAGGTTTGGCATCGCGACGGGGGCAAGTGCGTTGAGTGCGGCTCAAGAGAACGACTTGAATACGATCATATTATCCCCGTATCCAAAGGCGGCGCCAACACGGCCCGAAACGTACAGCTTTTATGTGAACGGTGCAACCGATCGAAGGCTGCAAGAATAGCCTAGTGCGCCCCTTCCTCGTCGGCTGGGAGCCTGTCGGAGAACTCACATTTTCGTATCCCCCCGTTGGCGCTTCCCACGCCCCACCCCCGATGTCACGCAGGACCGAAACCCGCTCTCCGCTAGACGGCACGTTCGTTGCACATTCCATCACCGCGACGGATATGAGACCTCTATTCTAACAAACAAAAAGGAGAATCCATAGTGTCCGAACCCGTTGATTTCAAACCCAAGACAAGCTTTCACATCTTCTTGTTCTTTTTGTTTTTCACTCTGTTCACCTGGCCTTTTATCACTGTGGCAATCCACCACACGCCCGGAAGCGCCTTTTTTGTCTATGCGTTTACCATCTGGCTGATTCTTATCCTGGCCATGTTCATAGCAAGCTCCTATTATCACAAGAAAATCAATTCCATTCCGCACAAGGAATCCTAGTCCATGGCAACCCTGTCCCCAACGGTTGTCATAGTTCTTTTCCTTTCCTATATGGCGTTTCTTTTTGTCATCGCTCTTTGGGTGGAACGCCAAAAGTCGGAAAAAGCAAGAAATGTAGCCGACAATCCTCTGATATACTCCCTTTCTTTGGCCGTTTACTGCACATCTTGGACATATTACGGCAGTGTCGGACAAGCCGCAACCTCGGGCATGCTCTTTTTAACCATATACCTGGGACCGACGATCGCCATCGTCTTGTGGTGGACCATTCTGCGCAAACTCGTCCGGATCAAGACCAAATATCGAGTAACGAGTATCGCTGATTTCATCTCCGCTCGGTATAATCGGTCCCAACTTCTGGCGGCGATGGCCGCAGTTACCGCCTTTATCGGAACCATGCCTTACATCGCCTTGCAGCTCAAGGCCGTGATGACCACGTTTACCATCGTCTCCCCCCTGACCACCGCAACATCTTGGACCCAGAACTATGTCGGTCATATCGTCGTGGGCCTAATGGTGGCCTTTACCATCGTCTTCGGGGTACGAAGAATCGACCCGACGGAACGGCACCAAGGCATGATCGTGGCGGTCGCCACGGAATCCTTAGTGAAACTTATCGCTTTTCTGGCTGTCGGGATATTCGTTACCTATTTTCTTTATGACGGTTTTGCAGACATTCTCCAGCGCACGGCCGACAGTGTTTATCGGAAAAACCTGAGTTTTGGCGGCAGTACGGGCACCACGTACACTCTCTGGACGACATACCTGATCTTGGGCATGGCGGCGGTCATGTTCCTTCCCCGACAATTTCACGTGGGTGTTGTGGAAAATACCAGCGAAAAAAACATCTTGTCGGCCATGTGGCTCTTTCCCCTCTATATGTTGCTCATTAATATTTTTGTCGTGCCCATCGCCATGGGCGGTCTTCTGAAAGGATTCGCCCTCGGCCTGGCGGATACTTTTGTCTTACGACTGCCCATGGAATACGGGAATACGTTTCTCACCCTCTTTGTCTTTATCGGCGGCCTCTCGGCCGCTACCAGCATGATCATGATCAGCGCCATGACCATGGCTACCATGATCACCAACCATCTGGTACTGCCTCTAGCCGAGTGGATAAAGCCCTTGGGCTTTTTGAAACGGTATATTCTCCAGTGTCGGTGGGGGGCGGTGGCCGCTTTCATTCTCTTCGGTTACGGGTTTGAACGCCTGGTGGGAACGTCTTACATGCTCGTAAACATCGGCATCATGTCATTCGTTGCAGCCCTTCAGTTTGCCCCGCCGATTCTCATGGGCATCTTTTGGAAAGGGGCCACCCGGACGGGTGCCGTCTTGGGCATGGGAGGCGGGTTTGCAGTCTGGTTATATACCATGCTGTTGCCGGCCCTCGTCAAAAGCGGTTGGATATTTCCCGAACTTTTGACGTCGGGCCCCTTGGGTATCGGACTACTGAAACCGGAAGCCCTGTTCGGCATAACCCAATTGGATCCCATCACACATACCGTGTTTTGGTCGATGTTCTTTAACATCGGCCTACTAACCGTGGGATCTCTCTATTCACAACCGACCCGGGAGGAAAAAACGCTGGCGGCATCCTTTGTGGATGCCCTGAAAGCAGAAGAAAAGACCGTTCCCCTGCCGGAGGAAAAACCCACGGTCGAAATCGAAACGAAGAAAAGGAAAATCCTCGAGTCCCTGGGACCCTATTTCCTCCCTCAGGAGGCGGAAGCGATCTTGAAACGATCGCTCAGCGTTACCGGTATCGAAAAACGACCTTACATTTCCATAACCGAGTTGAGCAAACTCGTCGCCGAGATCGAACGGTCTCTCGCGGGTTCCTTTGGTGCAGCCTCGGCCCACAAAATCATCACTCAAAGCACGATATACACTCCGGAAGAAACAAAGGCCCTAAAGGAAACATATAGTCTCATGTTGGCCGAGTTCAATCTGACCCCGGACGAACTGAGGAGAAAAATCGATTACTACCAGGAGAAACAGATACTCCTCCAACAACACGCTCAAGAACTGGAACAAACCATCGTCGAGCGAGACAAGGAAATTTCAGAACGTAAACGGGTGGAAGAGACACTAAGGCAAACAGAGGAAAGGTTGCGGACAATTAATTCCGAGCTGGATCAGGGCTTGTCCGAGGTATTCGAGGCCTTAAAGGAGATCTCATCGGGAAATCCGAATGTCAACATATCGGAGGAATCGACCGTAGAGGTCGTTTCCCGGCTGAAACGCCGGGTCAATATGACCGCCGAAAACATTGAAGAAATCGTGGATCTTTCCCATGACTTCGCCATCGGGCTTGCGGAACACTTTGATGTCTTACATCGGGTATCCCAAGGAAATCTACAGGCACGAGTGTCCGGACCTTCCAAAGTCGAACTCCTCGAATCGCTCAAGAACGTGACCAATCAGATGATCGACAGTGTTTCCAAGGAAATCGGGGAAAGAAAGCGGGCGGAACAAGAGGTCAAAGAAAGCGAGGCCCGACTGGAAAACATCCTGAATTCTTTGCCCACAGGAATCATTATTATCGACGAAGAAACCCACCGGATCGTGGATGCCAATCCCACGGCCGTCAAGACGATGAAGGCATCACATGAGCAAGTCATCGGCAATGAATGTCATCAGTACATGAGTGTTGCCGAAGTCGGCCGGTGCCCGGTTTCCGACCAGGGACAAATCATTGACAACTCGGAACGGGAACTCCTGACCGTGGATGGCGACCGGGTGCCGATCATCAAGACGGTCATCCCCTTTCTATTAGACGGTCGCAGACACCTCCTGGAAAGCTTCATCGACATGACCGAACTCAAGGAAACGGAAGCGGAAAAGAAACGTCTGCAGGCCCACCTGCAACGGGCGGAAAAGATGGAGGCTGTGGGAACTTTGGCCGGCGGTGTGGCCCATGACCTGAATAATATTTTGAGCGGCTTGGTGAGCTACCCCGAATTGCTCCTCTTGGACCTGCCCGAGGACAGCCCGCTGAGAGGTCCCATATTGACGATTCAAAACTCCGGCAAGAAGGCGGCCGCTATTGTCCAAGACCTCCTCACGCTCGCTCGCCGAGGCGTGGCGGTAACCGAGGTGTCGAACCTCAACGACCTGATTAACGATTACCTGAATTCACCGGAATTTACCAAACTCCGCTCCTTCCACGAAAGGGTGGAAATCGAAACGAGACTTGACCCCTCCTTGCTCAACATTCTCGGCTCACCGGTTCATCTGTCAAAGACCGTTATGAACCTCGTTTCCAATGCCGCCGAGGCGCTTCCCGAGGAGGGCCGGGTAATCATAACGACAAAAAACCGCTATATCGACAAGCCTATACGCGGTTATGACGAAGTGGAAGAAGGGGAATATGTGGTGCTGGAAGTCTCGGACAACGGCATCGGCATTGGGGCGGATGACATGGAGCGGATCTTTGAGCCTTTTTACACCAAAAAGGTCATGGGACGAAGCGGTACCGGTTTGGGGATGGCGGTCGTGTGGGGCACCGTCAAAGACCACCGGGGCTACGTCGATGTCGAGAGTAGGGAAGGCGAAGGCACCACCGTCAGGCTTTATTTCCCTGTAACCCGCACCAAACGCGAGGACAAGGAGGCGCCGGTATCATTTCAAGATCTGATGGGTCAAGGTCAGCGGATTTTGGTCGTCGACGATATAAAGGAACAGCGAGACCTTGCCGTGGCGTTACTGGAAAAACTTGGATATACCACCACTGCCGTTTCGAGCGGAGAGGAAGCCGTCGACTACCTGAAAAACCAGTCTGCAGACCTACTGGTCTTGGACATGATCATGGATCCGGGCATTGACGGCCTCGACACGTACCAAAAGATCCTTGAGATCCAGCCCAATCAAAAGGCGATCATAGCCAGCGGTTTTTCCGCATCAGACCGTGTAAAAGCCGTTCAAAACCTGGGTGCCGGCCAGTATGTCAAAAAGCCCTACACACTCGAAAAAATCGGCCTGGCGGTCAAAGCGGAACTGTCTGTTACGTCTTCTGTTGACCAACAAACCTAACCAAACTTGATCGACTTTTGAAAAACGTGACAGGCTCTGAACGGTTTCAGATTTCAATGGGGCTAACTGTTTGAAGCCCTTAGGGCTGAGTTTTAGCCACATCGAAATCTGAGACCGTCCCGAACCTTATGCAACAATACGGTTCCATCACACCGGAGTTAATCAGGTTCGTTACCGATCTGGATCCAGAACTCAATCAATCGTGTACCACCCTTGACAACGGCAAGATAATGTCTATATTAGTCGATTCGAAGCAGCCGAGTCAAAACCCCTTGTCACCACAAAGAGTCACTACGAAGGAGCCTCGTATGATCCATGTTGAAGATTTGAGTAAATATTACCACGATCTGTGTGCTGTGGATCATGTCGACTTGGATATCCACAAAGGCGAGATCCTGGCCTTGCTGGGTCCGAACGGGGCCGGCAAAACCACCACGTTGCGGATGCTCACGGGATTTGTAAAGCCTACCACGGGCAGTATACGGGTTAAGGACTACACGATTGAAAACGATGTTCTGGAAATCAAGAAACTCCTGGGTTACTTGCCCGAATCGGCGCCCCTATATCCCGAAATGTTGGTCTACGACTATCTGGAATTTGTGGCCGACATTCGGGAATTAACCGGGGAAAGCAAATTCGCCCGCCTTCGTCATCTGGCTGAACTGTGCGGGTTGACAGAAGTCATGCACCGACCGATCGGGGAACTTTCCAGGGGCTTTAAACAGCGGGTCGGGTTGGCCCATGCAATGATGAACGACCCGGAAATACTGATTCTCGATGAACCCACCTCCGGCCTGGACCCCAACCAAATCATCGAGATTCGTGATATCATAAAGGAAATCGGCACGGAAAAAACGGTCATCCTTTCCACCCATATTCTCAGTGAGGCGGAGGCCACCTGTGACCGTGTCGTGATCATCAATCGGGGCCGAATCGCCGCCGACAGCAGCACGGCAAGCCTGAAAGAATCCACCGGGGACAAGTCCTTGGTTCACCTCACCCTCGCCCACGCAGATATTAACGAGGTAAAGACGCAACTGGGCGGCATTGCCGGGGTAAGTGACGTGGCCGAGATCGCCCGCAACAAAGGGGACAACGCCCGAGACGTGCTGGAATTGAACCTCACGTGTCAGTCCACGGGGGACATTCGAGGCGATATATACCAGAAGATAAAAGAGACGGACTGGATTCTTCTTGAACTCTACCAGGAGACCCGATCCTTGGAAAACATCTTTCGAGAACTCACCACGGAGAACTGATATGGGACAGGCGGCACACATTATTCGCAAAGAGTTTAAGTCATATTTCGTATCGCCCATTGCCTACATCGTAATCACCATCTTTCTTCTGGTGACCGGCTGGTTCTTTTTCACGACCTTTTTTCTGCACAATCAGGCCAATCTGAGATACTTTTTCGCGTTGCTTCCCATTATATTTTCGTTTGTCATCCCCGCTATTACCATGCGCCTGTTCTCGGAAGAACTTAACGTGGGTTCTTACGAAACGCTGCTGACCATGCCGGTTACATTGAGCGACGTTGTCATGGGCAAGTTCTTTGCGGCGCTTGCGTTCGTATCGACCATGCTTGTCCCCACCCTGAGCTATCCGATCATGGTATCATTTCTCGGGCAACTTGATTGGGGACCCGTTATCGGCGGATATTTGGGCGCCCTGTTACTGGCCTCGGCCTTTTGCGCCGTCGGTCTTTTTGCGTCATCGTTGACGCGCAATCAAATTATCGCCTATATCATCGCCGTGGCGATCTGCTTTGCCCTTACCCTCATCGACAAGATGCTGTTTTTTCTTCCCCAGTCACTTTTGGGCCTGCTGGAATACGTGGGAGCGGATTTTCACTTCAAAAATATTTCCAAGGGCGTCATCGACTCACGGGACATCCTCTATTTCCTGAGTGTCACCTTTTTGGCTCTCTATGCAGCGCATCTTGCAAGGCAGGACAGCGATCAGTGAGAGATATCGGTTGTAGAGAAAGTTTGTTTAAGGGCAACCAAGGAGGCAATAGATGGGAGTAACAACCGAATCGGGAAAATATATTAAGTTCCTTGCCTATGTCGTCGCCGTCGTTCTAATCAACGTGGCCGGCTTGACACTCTTTTTCCGGCTGGACGTCACCCAAGGGAATATCTATTCCATTTCCAAGGCAAGCAAAGAGGTTGTATCCACGCTGTCCGAGCCGCTGACGATCAAGGTATTCTTTACGGAGAATCTTCCCGCCCCCCACAATAACACGGAACGATATCTCCATGACCTTCTTCAGGAATACGCCGCCTATGCCAACGAGTACTTTAACTACCGTTTTTACAATGTCGGCCCGAAAGGCGGCGACGTTGGCAAGGGAACCCGACAAAACCAGACCCTGGCCAAAGACTACGGTATTCAACCGGTACAAATCCAAGCCATAGAAGAAGACGAAGTTAAGTTTCAAAAGGCCTATATGGGGCTGGTCCTCATCCACGGAGACCTGATTGAGCGCATCCCCACGATCACCACCACGGACGGCCTGGAATATAAATTGACTACGGCCATTCAAAAACTCAACAACAAGATCAGCACCCTCTTACGTTTATCGGAAAAGATACATATCAAACTCTTTCTTTCCTCCTCTCTCCAGGAAGTCGCCCCTTACATGCGTTTAAACGAACTGTCGGCGCTTCCTAAAAAGCTGGAAGAGACGGTCAGTGAAGTCAACGCCAAAAATTATGACAAACTCTCATTCGACTATCTCGATCCAACCACAAGTCCGCAAGCGCGGAAAGCGTCGCAGAGCTACCAATTGATGAGGTTGGAGTGGCCCGATCTGCCCGAGGAAAATATCCCCGCCGGCAACGGAACCATCGGCCTGGTAATGGAACATGGGAAAAAGGTCAAAGAGATACCGCTAATTCATGTCATGCGAATCCCTTTGATCGGGAAACACTATGAACTGGTAGACCTCCAGTCCATACAGGCCATCATCAACGAAAACATCGAATCCCTCATCGACATTAATGAGGATCTGGGCTATTTAGCCGATCACGGTACGCTACCTCTGGCCGGCGGCTCTCCCATGAATCCCATGGGGGGACAGGACCTCAACACCGTGTCCAACTTCAGATCCCTCGTAACTGAAAACTACAGCCTTCAACCGGTTAACCTCAAGGACGAACCGATTCCGGAAAGCCTCGATTGCCTGGTTATCGCCGGTCCGACTGAGCAATTTAGTGACTATGCCCTCTTTCAGATCGATCGGTTCTTGATGCGAGGCAAAAACCTGGCAATCTTCACGGATGCTTTTAAGGAAATCGAGCCACCGCAGCAACAAGGGATGAGATTCAATCAACCTCCCCGATATCTACCCGCGAATACGGGGCTACAGAAGCTGTTGACCCATTACGGGGTTGTCGTCAAGAATTCCTACGTGTTGGACGAAAATTGCTATGTGCAGGAAGTTCCCGCCCAATTCGGCGGCGGCCAAAGAAGTATCTACTTTGCGCCCATCATCAAACGAGGCTTCATCAATGACGACCTTCCCTTTATGCATAACATAAAGGGCCTTGTGGCCATGCAGATTTCTCCCCTGGAATTGAATTCCGAAGGGCTCAAAAAGGATGACCTGCAAGCCACAAGGATATTCTCGTCATCGGAGAAATCATGGGAAATGAAGGGACGTATCAACCTGAATCCGATGACGATCCGTCCGCCTCAATCCGCGGACGAACAGGAAAGCTTTCCGCTGGCCTTCTTGCTGGAGGGGGCTTTTACCAGTTATTTTGCGGACAAACCGATCCCGGAAAAGCCTGCCGAACCGGATACGAAAGAACCGGATACGAAAGAACCGGATACGAAAGAACCGGATACGAAAGAAGAGAAAGACATGTCGGAAACAACACCGGAAGACGCCGTGGACCTGTCCATGGTTACAGCCGAAGGCGAAGTTGTTCGTCAAGGAAAACCGGGGAAAGTCTTTGTCATTGCATCCTCTGAAATGTTGAAAAACAATATGCTGGATCAAGAAGGGCGGACCCCCAACGCCATGTTCGTCATGAACGTGATCGATTTTCTGAACAATCGCGAAGACATTGCACTCATGCGAAGTAAACAGCAACGGTTTAACCCCTTGAATGAAACCAGTGCCGGCACCAAGGCCTTTGTCAAGTGGTTCAATATCATCGGTTTGCCGGTTATAGTGATGCTCTTTGGCCTGTTGGTATGGTTTGCCCGGCACACGAGAAGAAAGCGGATTCAGATGATGTTTCAAAAGTGATGAACATCTTACCTTCTCAATAGACTGTTTGCACTTGTGCTTCCGAGAGGTTCGTTATGAAGATAAAAATCGAATATATTATTTTGTTTGTCATCATATTGGGGCTTTCTATCTATCTCCTATACAGCGAGAGAAATGAGACCCATTATCAACTTCCGGACATACCGGCCATTGAGACTGACGACATTTCAAAACTCGAGCTCGCCGAACAAGCGTCTTCTATTGTATTGAAAAAGCGAGACGATCAGTGGTACATCGCTCCGCAGGACTATCCGGCGGACAATCAGAAAGTAAAAAACATGCTGAATGCCATTGCGGATTTGTCCCTGACGGCTCTGGTCTCGGAGTCCGAAAACTTTCAGCGTTACGATCTGCATCCGGACAAAAGGATCACGGTACGCGTTTGGACGGACGGCTCCCCGGTCTACACCTTCGGTATCGGCAAAACAGCCTCGTCTTTTCGCCATACCTTCGTTACCCCCGAGGGAGACGACAGGATTTACCATGCCATGGGCAATTTCCGAAACGACTTTGACAAAACCGTTTCGGATCTCCGCGACAAAGCGGTACTTGCATTCAACGCCACAGACATCCGGCAATTGGCCGTTGCAAACGGGAAAACGGAAACGGAATTCGTGAGAAGTGAAGTGCCTGCGGAGGTAGAGGACCCGGAAACGCAAGGTCGAACGAGCACGCCGCCCTCACGGCCTGACATCGTGTGGAAAACCGCTGATGGTCGTACCGGTGACGTAGACAAGATACGCCGATTCCTGCACACCCTTTCCGATCTGACTTGTGACGGCTATGTTGCGGAGGAGGAAAAGGTGGATACCTCAAAACCGATTTATGAGGTACGTCTGAACGGTATCAAACGGCATACGCTGTCAATCTTTGCCAAACAAAATGAAGACGATACGCGGCATCCGGCCACATCTTCGGCCAGTGCCTATCGGTTCTATCTTCGGGAAGACCAAGCCAAAAATCTAATGAAAGCGCCTGAAGCGCTTATGAAAGACGCTTCGGCTACTGACCAATAGTCGTCTCTTCCCGGCCCGAATTTCCTAGCTCAAGTTTCGCACCCCTATTTTAACCCGACTGCCTCCGACACGGGAGTCTACAGCCGCCATACGCAGGAAGGTGCGGAAAGGAATTTCGTTGAACGAGGGCCTACACGGATAGAGTCCACCTTCCTTTCGGGAACCGCTTGACGGAATTGTAGGACCGAGTGAAGCGGAGTTCCTTTCCGCACCGGGCGAAAAGCGTTGTACTGGGTGCAAAACTTGAGTTCCTACTTTCCCGTCTTGTGATGCAGTTTATCCGCAATCCGCTTCGCTTTTTCGGACTTCGTCACGGCGGCCGCCTTGTCCGCAAAACGCGTGGCTTCAGAAAATTTTCCGTCTTTCAGATAATCCTTGACCCGCCTTTCAATCCTCGGGGTCGCCCCATCCGCCTTGACATGAACGGCCACGGCGCCTAACCGTTTGAGGGTTCGTTCGGCACCACAGTGCGGGCAGTTCGGGGCCTCGGCATCCGCGCTCAGGATTTTTTCAAAAATTTTACCGCAATTCGGGCACTCATATTCAAATAGGGGCATGGTATCTATTCCTACGTACTCGTTTTAACCCGGGACATACCGGTAACATCTATATGATTGCCATTGGAAGCCCGACCGTCCTACATCCCTACAACCTTCTCAAATACGGCATTCGGTCAAGCCTTTTTTTGAATGCCTCGTCACCGGAAAGTCTCTCCAAAACGTCATCCAGCATCGAAATCATGGCGGGCTTGTCCGCCGGAAGCATCCCGTTCACCGGGGCATAATTGGACACGTGGTCTGAAAGATACTCACACCTCACATCGAGGCGGTCGATCAGACAGCGTTGCTCTCTTAAGATCACTTCCGGACCGGGTAACTCGAATTCGCCCTCCTGCCACTCTTCGTAAAGGCCGGTGCCCGGCTGCGGAGTCAGAGTCCGCACCCGGACATAGTCCGGAGCCATGCGGTTGATCAGCGCAGCGGTTTCGACGGCGTGGTGGAACGAATCGGCCACCCCGCCTATACCCAAAAGCACATACAATGAGATCTCAAATCCCGCCTGCTTGGCCTTGTTGACCCCGGAAACCATGGTTTCCGGGCCGGCCCCCTTTTGAATCCGCTTCAGGAGGTGCTCGGACCCGGTCTCCAGCCCGATATGAAGCCGGGTAAGCCCGGCCGCCCCGATAGCCGCCAAGTCTTCCACGGACTTTCGCCTTAGTGTTTGAGCCCGAGCATAACTGGTCACACGCTCAACGGCGGGAAACTTGGCGTAAAGCCGCTCCATCACCTCACAGATGGTTCGGCGCTTTGACACCAGGCTATCCGAATCACCGATAAACACAGTCCTCACACGACCATTCGTAAAGGTTTCCGCCGTATCGATATCCGCCTTAACGGCCTCCGAGGTACGTGTTTCGAATTTCACCCCCTTGTACATGGGACAAAAAGTACAGCGGTTCCACGGACAGCCCCGGGTCACCCGCACCAGCAGACTTTCCGCCTCGCTGGGGGGTCTAAACGGTGGAAAATCATACGCCGTGTCGTTCATGGCCAGCCGTCTTCCCAAACGAAAGTTAAACATGGATCGAAATTATATCACATTTGTAAATTAAAAACTAAATCATAGACTTGAAAAAGACAAGGGTTTCTTCGCATGTTATAAGGGCAAGGATGGGACTTCATTATCAAATGAAAACCCTATATATTGTACAGCGAGGCATTCAAATTATACATTTTGTAGTATTTTACCTTTACAAACCCCTTTTTTCTTGTTACTTCCTGCTCACGACAGGCGTCTTGATCTCGACATGGGTCAAAAGCCTGGGATGCTTGGCAATTTTCCTTGGAATGTCGATATCTCAGCGCTAAAATGGTCTTCAAAAAGCACCGCTTTGCCGGCTGTTCCGTAATGAAATACCATCAACCTTCCCGGTTCATTGTGGAGGTACTTGAATTATGAAGCTTAAGCAATTGGACATCTATGGATTTAAGTCCTTTGTAGAAAAGACGAGCGTCCAATTTCCGGAGGGCATTTGCGCCGTTGTCGGGCCTAATGGCTGCGGCAAGAGTAATATCGTGGATGCCCTCCGTTGGGTGATGGGCGAACAAAGTGTAAAACAACTCCGTGGCAAATCCATGGAAGATGTCATCTTTTCGGGCAGCGAAAAAAAGCCCCCGGTCAATATGGCCGAGGTCGCTCTTACTTTGGCCAACGACAACGGTTCCACCCCGGAAGAATACCGCCACTATCCCGAAATCATGGTCAGCCGCAAACTCTATCGTTCCGGAGAGAGCGGGTACTTCATCAATAAACAGCCGTGTCGACTCAAGGACGTGCAGAACCTGCTGATGGGAAGCGGCGTGGGCAGCAGGGCCTACGCTATCATCGAACAGGGAAAAATCGGCAACCTCATCGATGCCGGTCCCGAGGAACGTCGTTTTTTTATAGAGGAAGCGGCAGGCGTTACCCGCTACAAGAGTCGAAAGCATGAAGCGTTACTCAAGATTCAGCGAACCCAACACAACTTGATGAGGATCAATGACGTCACTGTCGAAGTGAAACGACAGATGAGCGCCCTTAAGCGACAGGCAAACAAGGCTGAACGATACAAAAACTATCAAGGACAGATCAAATCACTCGAAATCCGGTTGGCTACGCACCATTATCTCGATTTAACCGGGAAGATCGAAGAAGCGAAAGCGCTTTTCAACTCGCTCAAGGACACGGACTTCCAGCACGAATCGGATCTGGCTAAACTTGATGCCGCCATCGAAGAAATCAAAGCGGAACGAACGGCCAAACATCACGCCATCTCCGCCAAAACATCGGAAAAGAACGATCTTCAACGCGGACTGGACAAGCTGGAAGGAGCCATTGAACACAAGAGCAAAGATCTCGGTCGCTACGATGACGAAATGACCAAATTCCGTCAGGAGATCGAAGAGATCGAAAAAAAGACCCAGGATCTTTCCAATGAATCCAGACAGTTGGAAGCACGCCGCACCGACATCTCCCGGACCTTGGAAGAAAGCAACGTCACATTAAAAGAAAAACAGGCGTCTGCAAGGAGACTGAAAACCGACCTGGACGAATTGAAAGAACGACTGGAGCAAAAAAAGGGCATGCTCGTCAATCTGGCAAGCCGAAAAGCAACTTACCAGAACACCATTGAAAATGCATCCCGCAATCGGCAGCATCTCTCGAAACGCCTAGAGCAACTCCAGTCGGAACGGGCTGAATCCGCCGCCGATCTGGAAAGGCTCAACATAGAAGTGAACAAAGGCGCCAAGGCTGAACAGGACCTGAAGAGCCGACTAAACGCCATAACCGAAACGCTCGCCTCCATGGAACACAGCCTTGAAGACAATCGCCTGGCACTGCGGGATCAAGTTCGTCAGGTCCGGGAAACGGAACTCGAGCGGCAGAAAGTACGGTCCCAACACGGCGCCCTCAAGAAGATGGACGACACGTATCAATGGTTTAAAAAAGGGGTTCAGGCCCTGATGAAGGAATGGAAAGCCGGCAATCTTGAGAGTGCAGGGATTTGCGGGTTGGTGGCGGATATTATCGAACCGGAACCATCCTACGAAGAAGCAGTCGAAGCAGCTCTCGGCGAAACCCTACAGTATGTGATCGTAAAGAACCAGGCCGGCGCGGCCACAGCTACCGAACACCTTCGCGGTCTTTCGGGCGGTAGAGCCAGCCTCATTCCCGTCGACACGATAAAACCGATACCACCGGGAGACATAGCGGGCCGTTTGCAAAACGCGGATGGCCTCATTCAACATATAAATGTTGTCTCAGGCTACCATGAACTGGTTCAAGCCCTTCTTGGGCACGTACGTGTGGCGGACGACTTGGAATCGGCAATCGCGCTCTGGAACCGTAACGGAAAGATTCAAACCATTGTAACCCCTCAAGGAGACCGGATTTGTTTTCAAGGCACGCTCACCGTCGGCAGTTCGGACAGCAACGCAGGAGGCATCCTGACCAAGAAAAAGGAGCTTCGCCGGCTCCGGTCTCGACTGACGACACTTGACGAGGCGTTAAACACAGCTCGGCAAAAGCAGGCTGACCTGGAAAAAGAGGTCGTGAGACTGGAGACAGCCGTTCAAGAGACCCGTCAAAATCAGAGATCGACAAACCAGGAGCTGGTGGAGACCGAAAAGGCGCTCTCCCGTCTCCAGGAGAAGGTCACTCATACCCAGCAGCATTTGGAGATCCTAGACCTGGAGCAGGAACAGATCGAGGGAGAAAGATCCGATATTGATGCGGAGGTTTCAACCCACGAAGACGGGTTGAATTCGTTGGAACAACAAATTCACGTTGAAGAATCGGCGATTGAGCAATTAAAGGGCGAGATTCTAAAACTGTCGCAAGACCAAGAAAGAGTGGACAATGAAGTCGTTGATCTCAAGATGCACTTGACCAGCCTACAGGCGGAATTTGACAGCTGTGATAATACGTTGCGCCGCCTAAAACATTTTCAACATGATAGCGACGAACGGCTGTCCCAATTACACCAAAGCCTCAAACAGGCCGAAGCAGACAAGCGGGCCACCGAAGCGGAGCTGACAACCGACAAATCCGACCTCCGACACCATTATGCCCAATTGGAGTCTTTGACCCATGCGCTTGCTGACAGTGAGGCGGAGTACCAGGCCATAGAAGGACGATTACAGCAAAACGATCAGGCCCTATCGGAAGTAAAATCAAGACAACAGGAAACATTTAGAAAGATTCAACAGCTTGAATTCAAACTCTCTGAAAGAAGAATGAGACGGGATCACGTAACCAACAACATTATAGAAAAATACGGCTTAAACATTGCCGAGGCTGCAGACAAACCCGAGGCGGATGGGCTTTCGCCACAACAATTGGAGGAAAGACTCACGGAATGCAGGGAGCGAATCGCCAAAATCGGAGATGTGAATCTTACGGCCATAGAAGAATACGATAACCTGAAGGACCGATACAGTTTACTTACGTCTCAACGCGACGATCTAAACGAGGCGATCGAAGCCCTTCATCGGATTATACGAAAGATTAACCGCGTCTCCTTGAAGCGATTTATGAAGACCTTCAAGGCCGTCAATGAAAAGGTCCGGGCGGTGTTCCCAAAACTGTTTGAAGGTGGAACCGCCCAGCTGGCGTTGACCAACCCCAAACGCCCCTTGGACTCCGGGGTGTCGTTTCTGGTGAGGCCGCCGGGCAAGCGGCTCACACGGATGAGCCTTCTTTCCGGAGGCGAGAAGGCGTTGTCGGCCATCGCTTTGGTTTTCTCTTTGTTCTTGATTCGCCCTACGGCCTTTTGCATCTTGGATGAAATCGATGCTCCACTCGACAACGTCAACATATCCCGTTTCAGTCAACTCTTGAAAGAAATCGGAAGCCGTTCTCAGGTCGTAATGATCACCCACGATCGACAGACCATGGAAACGGCCAACGCACTGTTCGGGGTAACCATGGAAGAAAAAGGCATCTCGAAGTTGGTGTCTCTTGATTTTCAGGATTCACAAAAATGAAGCTTTTCAAAAAGAAAAAAGACAAAGCCGGAAACGGCGCTCCCGATAATGGGGAAACCCAACACGAGCATGACAACCTGCCGGGATCTTCCGACGACCCCGAAAATTCTTTTGTGGAACCGGAATCGGTCCCTCCGGAAGAGGATTCCACGGACGAAGAAGACCTAACAGACCCTGCACCCAAAAAGGGGTTCTTCAGCCGGTTTAAAAAACAGTCAAAGCCGACGGATACTCTGGACGACGACCCTGAGGCAACTACCGAGTCTGCTGCTGACACCGAGGAGAAGGATGACCCACAAGAAAAAAAAGGGGGCCTTTTCAAACGGCTCCGAGATCGTCTGACCAAGACACGGAAGGCCTTCGTCAACCGAGTGGATGCGCTTTTGCTGGGCAAAAAGGAGATCGACGAAGATCTTCTGGAAGAGCTTGAAGAAATTCTGATTACATCCGATATCGGCGTACACACCAGCACGCGCCTGATCGAGGCGGTGCGGGAAAAGATCGAAAGAAAGGACCTAGACAGTCCGGAAGAGCTCAGGCAAGCATTGCAGGCGCAAATGGAGAGTTTTCTGCAGGTAGAACCAACGCCGGCTTTCGGCCCGGAAGACCATAAACCCCATGTCATCATGGTGGTAGGCGTCAACGGGGTCGGCAAGACCACGACCATCGGAAAGCTGGCCGCTCGCTATATGAATGGAAACAAGCAGGTATTGCTTGTGGCTGCGGATACGTTTAGAGCGGCTGCCGTGGAGCAACTTCAGATTTGGTCCCAACGTATTGGTTGCGACATCGTCAAGCACACGGGGAAGTCAGACCCCTCTGCCGTCGCTTACGATGGGATTCAAGCGGCAAAATCCCGGGATACGGACGTTGTCATCATAGACACCGCGGGTCGACTCCATACCAAGGCCAACCTCATGGAAGAACTCAAAAAAATCCGCAGAACCGTCGCCGGGCAACTCTCCGGCGCCCCCCACGAAGTACTTCTCGTCCTGGATGCAACCACCGGCCAAAATGCCATATCCCAGGCGCAGCTCTTTGACGAGGCCCTGGAACTTACCGGAATCGCCTTGACCAAGCTGGACGGTACGGCCAAGGGCGGTGTCGTCGTCGGGATATGTGAACGTCTGGGCGTGCCGTTGAAATATATCGGTATTGGAGAAAAGCTCGACGATTTACAGACCTTTGACGCCAACGAATTTATTCAAGCACTTTTTTAAGGTTGGGAGTTGAGCTTCGATGCGGTTTTCTTTAAAAAACCGCCTCAGGCGCATTGACAAAGGACTCGTATGCATATATGAGAAACCATTATCGTCTCGAGCATGGGGTTATGGGGACGCCACTAAAACAAAGGGGGGAGACACAACATGACGAAAGCGGAAGTTATCGAACAAATGGCCCAGGATGCAGGCATAACCAAAGCTGCTGCAGGGGCCGCACTGAACTCATTTACGACCAATGTAACAAAGGCGTTGAAGAAGAAAGACGGCAAGGTGACCTTGGTCGGATTTGGTACGTTCCAGAAAACCCGGCGTAAAGCCAGGAAGGGAAGAAATCCGCAAACCGGAGACCCGATCAAAATTAAGGCCTCCAACACGGTCAAGTTCAAGCCCGGCAAGGCCCTTAAGGACGCCATTTGATCACCGGGAGAGCTGTGGTACGAATCGTTCCCGTTGAGTAGCAGCTTGGGTGTATCGGCGGGAACGATAACCATTGCCTCAATAGGCGATGCGGAAACCCTCGAACTCATCCGTGGGTGTTTCATTTTCCACTTCCACCCGGTTTACCCGGGCTAACGGCGGGCCCGTTTCACACCACTGAAGCATAGACCGGACTTTCGAATCCTCACCTTCGAACACCGCTTCTACTTTACCGTTGGGCAGGTTTCTCACCCATCCGTCCAGACCACGCTCCTCGGCGGCGCGACGGGTTTCCATCCGAAAACATACACCTTGCACCCGGCCGTCGATCAAAACCCGGACTCGTTTCTTTTCCATACCTCCTCCTCATAGGACATGCATAAAATACCTAATCCTCTATCTCCTCGATCATCCGTCTAAACGATGACTCATACAAAATCTCTATTCCCAAGGCCTTGGCCTTGTCAACCTTTGCTCCGGGATCATTCCCTGAAACAACGTAATCCGTCTTTTTACTGACAGAAGCACTCACCCTGCCCCCTCCCCCTTCGATGTACCGCTTAGCCTCGCTACGCGTCATGGTATTCAAGGCGCCCGTAAGAACGACGGTTTTGCCGGCGAACCGGGCCGTCTCTGTCGTTCCCGCATAAGGGGCATAAGGGGCAATCGTCACGCCCGCCTCAAAGAGCTTATCCACGTTTCTTTGGTTTTCAGGCATGGCAAAAAAAGCGGTCAGGCTGTCGGCGACTTGCGGTCCGACCTCGTCTACGGCCATCAAGTCCTGCCGGGTAGCCGCCATGAGGGTCGCCAGCTTTCGAAATCGGTTTGCCAAAAGCCGAGCCATATGCTCACCGACATGTCGAATGCCGAGGGAATAGATAAAACGTGGCAGTGAAATCTCTTTGCTGTTCTCTATGGCACGAATTAAGTTTTCGGCGGAGCGTTCCCCCATTCTTTCAAGGCCTTTCAGGGTCCCCGCATCCAACGTAAACAGATCGGTAAACGAGGCGACAAGTCCGCTTTCTACTAACTGCCCGATCAGTTTGACCCCCAGGCCATCGATGTCAAAGGCGGCCTTGGAGGCAAAGTGCCTGATGCGTCCCTTGATTTGAGCGGGGCAATCAGCATTGACACAGCGCCATACTGCCTCCCCATCCAGACGGACCACCACGGACGCACAAACAGGGCATGTTTCCGGCATTTTGAACATCACTTCCCGTCCGGTTCGTTTTGTCGCAATCACCTTGACAACCTCGGGAATCACGTCTCCCGCCCGCTGGATCAAGACAGTATCCCCCACCCGAACGTCCTTTTTCCGAATCTCATCTTCATTGTGCAATGTGGCCCGAGCCACCTTTACGCCCCCTACGACAACCGGCGCCAGGCGGGCGACCGGTGTGAGAGCCCCTGTTCGCCCCACTTGAACCTCGATACATCGAACCCGGGTGGTCTCTTGAGTCGCCGGAAACTTATACGCCAAGACCCACCGTGGGCTGCGGGACTTTTCCCCTAAACGTCTCTGCAACACCCGGTCATCCACCTTCACCACCATCCCGTCCATTTCGTAATCGAACGTGTGTCGCTTGGCCGTCAATCGTCTATAATAATCTAATACATCGGCGATAAGTAGATCGGGCCGGACCTCCGGATTTACCGGCAGGCCCAAGGCATTGATTCGACCCAACAACTCCCCCTGGGAGTCGGCGTCCAGACCGGTAACCATACCGACACCGTAGCAAAAGATGTCCAAAGGACGCAAGGCCGTCACTCGCGAATTCAACTGCCGAAGCGCACCTGCGGCGGCATTCCGCGGGTTGGCGAAGGGAACTTCCCCTTTATCCAACCGCCTGTCATTGAGCGCTTTAAACGCCCGCGTTCTCATAAAAACTTCCCCGCGCGCCTCGAGATAAGACGGGACGTCCTGAGAAGGTAGGCTCGTAAGCGATAACGGGACCGCCCGAATGGTCTTTACATTTTCCGTAACCAGTTCTCCGACATGACCATCGCCCCGGGTCGAAGCCGCAACGAGCAAACCTTCCGCATAAACGAGTTCCACGGCAACGCCGTCCATTTTCGGTTCCGCCGTGTAGCGGATATGTTCATCCGTTTTGAGCAACCGTCGAATTCGCTCGTCGAAGGCAAGCACGTCCGTCTCCCGGAAAGCGTTCTCGATACTCAGCATGGGAAGTCTGTGCGCGACGGTTTCAAATCGTTCAAGCGGCGGAGCACCCACCCGCTGAGTGGGAGACTCAGGAGTGATAAATTCCGGATGACCGGTTTCAAGAGCCATCAACTCCGCCATAAGACGGTCATATTCCGAGTCGGAGATCTCCGGTTCATCCAACACATGATACAAATAATTGTGCCGGTTCAGGCGCTTCCTGAGTACGGCCGCCCTGTCGGCTACATCATCCTTTGACATATCTCTTCCACGATTTCCCCGACGATCCGCCTCGCCCTCTTGAATGCATCCCCTGAAAATCCGCGAATCCACTGTAGAGAACCAAGCTCGTCCGATACAATCAACAAAGCACCCACGGACATGCCCCTGAATGCACCGGCACTAAACAGGGCCGAAACCTCCATATCCACGGCCAGAACTCCTTTCTCTTGCAAAGAGAGCACATCGGCCACCGTCTCACGATACGGCGCATCCGTCGACCAAACGGGACCGTTGTGAACCGGCAGGGAATGCCTAGCCGCGGACGCATTGATCACCCCCGTCATCTCCGTGGAGGAAAGAACAGATTGACGCCCCCCATAGTAGCGGGACGTTCCCTCGCCGATGACGGCGCAGTCCGGAATAACGATCTCCCCGATGCGAACTCCGGAAGCAACAGACCCACACCACCCCAGGAAAAGAACTTTTCGAACGCCCAGGACGTAAAGCTTTTCCAGGATCATCACCGCATACGGCGCTCCCAAGACCGGCCCGACGAGGCTTACGCTGTTTGTATCACCCATCGGCTGATACAGGCGACTGGAAAAAATTCGTGCCGTCGGCTTGTTTGGAACGCCGAGCCGCCGTTTTACCAGCGCGACGTCGCGTTCCATCGACGCCATGACAGCAAACGGCCCAAGCTCCGGGTCTCCCCTGCTCTTCGGGCAAAAGACCAACCCATCACTTTCCGCCGACATTCGACATTCCTTCTTTGGTATTCTTTGTTTCCCAATGTATAAACAGGTAACAAAATGCAAGTGGCTTATTGTAGTTTTTCCAAGGCGTCCCTTACCTTTTCGTCTTCAGGCCCCAGTGATAAGGCTTTGGACAGGTGGGCGGCCGCCGCTTCTTCTTGCCCTTGAAGCAACACCAAAAAGCCGAGGTTCTTGTATCCCTTGGCCTGTTGCGGACTTAACGTAATCACCGTATTAAAATCACGTGCGGCACGATCATGTTTTCCCAGGATTGCATAGGCCTTTCCGCGAAGGTTGTAGGCAGGGGCAAACCGGGGCACCAAGGCTATGGCCTTATTCATTTCCTCAATCGCCTCATCGTACTTTCCCCGGTTGAAAAACGGCCGCCCCGCCATTTCATAGTGGATTTTTGTCGCTTGTTGCCATTTGTCGACATCGCCGATTTCGCCCCTAAACGGCAAATGGGTGAAGCCACAGGAGACGGCCAACGCCAATAATAGAACCACAAGGTATTGGAACCGCTTTCCGGCAATCATATTCTTTAAGACAACCACGGTGTAACCGGCAAACATACACAAATAGGGGACCGCCGGTGTTCGATATCTCGATTGGACCAAAAACAACATGCATGCTGCTAAGTATACGGCAGCAATGCCGAAAATGAGAAACGCCCGTCCCGGACGAATGACGCACAGCCCCATACCGATGATAGCCAAACACGAAATCATACCATACCGAACCAAGGGGAAGGCGAGCAGCCGCTTGTATTCCTGGTAGGCGGAGGCAATATAGTGCATTTCGTAGTCGTTAAAAAAATATACAAATTTCTTGATCTCAAGCTTGACATAAGATACGGGATCTTCCGCAATACTGCTAAGCGTCCGCTTCAACCAGAATTTGGATGACTCGGAAGGCTGAAGGGACTTGCCCGTCAATGCCTCCGCTTTCTTGCGATAAAGCACATGAGCATAGTCGGGCTCCTCGGCACCTTCTTGAGAAAACCCCTCATCCATCAAACCGGTGCCTTCCAGGGCCGTGGCACCCTTCCCGCTTCCGTGGAAAAACACCTTTCCCGCGTCGGCGGTTATCAAGACGAAGTCATGGATCGCCATATAATTTCTCACGGTGACCGTGGCGATGACGGCACCTCCGGCAAGAGAAAATATCACTACATAGCCCATGCGCTTTAGAAAGGGTCGGTGTATCCCTTCGAAAAACAACAGATATAATGCGGCAATCGGAAAAAAGAGTAAGAAGTTGGGCTTGGTGATCGCAGAAATGCCGGCAAAAAGGCCCGCTCCAAAAAAAATCATCCACAAACGGCGTTCACTCGCCGATCGTACTGTCGGATCCAAGAGCAAAAACACCGTCACCAGATTGAAAAACAAGACAAAGGCCGTGGGCTCCAACGTGGACTCGAGCACCATCATATTGCCATAGAGGGCGAACAGGAAAGCCGCCACCACCCCCACACCTCTCCCGAAAGCCCGGGTTCCCACGGCAAGAACCAGCAGACAATTCACCGTACCCAGCAATGACTGGACAATCTTCAACCCGTGCCAATCCACGTTCAAAAGTTTCTTGAATAGGACGAGAAAATACAAATAGAAAGGGCTCAGGTCCACAAGCCGGTCGCCGATATCGTCTCCGGCGGCGATTTTTTCCGCAAAGTATGGGTATTTGGTAAACAGGATAGGATCGTCGACCCAGATGAGAAAGAGGGCCCGGGCAGCCACAGCCGTCAAAAAGACTGCGACGTAGGGAGTATAGCTTCGCCGAGGGGCCGTGCCGTAAACGCCGGCCCCGATCAAGGTATCCACTTCCTCCCTTCTCATTTTCCCTTCACCGGCCTGTTCACGGCCGCCGAAACGGCGCCGAAGACCTCTGCCACGGTTATTGCCTTCATGCATTTGGGATCTTTACAACTCGATTTTCTATGGTTATAGGCGGAAAGGCACGGACTGCAGGACAACCCGGCAAAAAAACAATGCGTGCGGGACCCAAAAGGCCGATAAAGCGCGGGGGTCTCCGGACCGAAAAGGATAAATCGTTCAACTGGTGTAAGGGCGGCAAAATGGGCAGGGCCGCTATCGGCGGTTACCAACACATCGGCGAGGCAAAACAAGTTCATCAGATCATTAAAAGACGTTTGGCCGGCAAGATCAAGGCAGCGATCCGAATTTACCCGGACACAAACCTCCGACGTCTCCTCACGGGCATCGGCCAAGCCGATCAAAATAATAGCGACATCGAATTGTTCAATCAATTTACGAGTCAGGGCTATATAATTCATTAGCGGCCAAGCCCGTATAGGCAAGAGACGTCCCGCACTGGGATTAAGAAGGATCAAACGCGAAGCCTCCCCCACCATCGGACACGCTTTCGCCAGGCGGTGGCGTAGATCGTTCACGGCACCGGCAGGTGCCTCGTAGCTTGGCCGGACTATGTCTCCTTCCGTAATGGCTTCTTTTACCAGTGGATATTCCCCGCTCCTCTCCGCTGCTTTCACCAGCGCCAGAAAGTTCTTGGCCATATGTTGATGACAGTTGTAGAAAACCTTATGGGTCATAACCCCCCCGCGGTATAGACCCTCTTCATGGTATTTCCCATATCCTACGCGCACCTGAGCGTCCGACAAGCCACTTATCAAAGCGGAAAAGCGCGAAAAGAGTTCCAGGTCGAAGACCATGTCCATCCTCTCGCCACGTATCTTTTTTAGTGCCAGGAATGTGCTGTGGATAAACCCTAAGGAATGATCCATGTCGATCGTAATGATCCGATTCGGTGGGATGACATTTAGAATTTCCACGGAAAAACGATTCTGTGAAAAGGTAAGAAAGTAAAGGCGGGCGTTCGGAAATTTCCGGAGCATATACTTCATCGCCGGATAGGCAACAATGGCGCTGCCCATTTCAGAAAGCTCGATAAATAAGATTTTCGGAGGGTGACTTTTGCCGATGGGGCAACGCTCACGGCTATTGCGCAATGTCGACTTAAGCTTATTTAAGACCGTGAGTAAAAAACAGGCGGGAACACCCAGCCACTTATCGACGGATCTTATAAGATCAACATTCATACACGTCAGCCAAACAAGATACGGGAAATGTCGTTATAAAACACAAAAACCATCAACAGGATCAGAACCAGGATCCCCACCTGTTGGGCCACCTCGCGCATCCTCAGGTTCACCGGCTTCCGAGTGACGGCTTCAATAACGAAAAAGACCAAATGCCCACCGTCCAACACGGGGATGGGAAGCAGATTCAAAATGCCCAGGTTGATACTCAATAAGGCAATAAAGAAAATAAACTCCGTTATCCCCGCTTTGGCGTGTTCCCCCGCCAATTGAGCTATCATTATGGGCCCACCAAGGGTTTTCGCGGACAGGGATCCGGAAATAATCTTTCCCACGGACAACACAGTCAATTCGATAATTCGCCACGTCTGAACCAGCCCCTCCCACCCCGCTTCCAAGGGGTTGAGACGTTCCACTTCATAGGCCCCGGACGCACTAATGCCGATCACGAATTTGTCTATCTGCTCTCCGAAAAGATTCTGGGTTTCAATCAACCGCGGTTTCAACTCGACAGAAATAACGCGATCGTCTCGCCGAACCTCCAAGTTCAACGGATCTCCGTCTGCGGCACTGATCCATTCGGCCATTTCTTCCCACGCGGAAACCGACTGACCGTTGACGGAAATAATCTGATCGCCCTTTTGGATACCCGCCGCTTCCGCCGGCATACCCTCTTGCACGCCCCCCACCTCCGGCAGGGTCACCGGACGCCCGGAAATTTGAAAAAAGCCAAAGAAGATCACCACGGCCAGCATCAGATTAAACACCGGACCGGCAATTACAATGGCAATACGTTTATATACACTCTTATGAGAAAAGGATAAGGGGCGCATCGATTCGTCAATCTCGGCATCGGGGGCTTCGCCTACCATCTTCACATATCCGCCGAGGGGAATCGCGGAAACCCGATAATCGGTCATGCCGATCTTCTTTCCCAGAATCCTGGGTCCAAAACCGAGAGAGAATTTCTCCACCCCTACGCCGAGAATCTTGGCAAGAATAAAATGGCCGAACTCATGCACGAAGATTAAGACCCCCAAAACAATAACCAGGGAAATGACGTTTGTACTCATAAGGTTCCTTGTAAAATAGCTTTTTTCACGCGTTCAACAATGGGTGAAAACTACCTGCCGAGCAGAAAGATCTTTGAATAATAGAGCGCCGGAACTGCAAAAAGCAAACCATCAATTCGGTCCAACACCCCGCCGTGACCGGGAAGCAGTCGTCCGGAATCTTTTCGGCCTACAGAGCGTTTTAACATAGACTCAAAGAGATCGCCGAATTGCCCCAAAACCGCCACCGGCATAGCCAAAACCGCAACGTTGACCAGAGTACACTGCAAAGACCAAAAAAGCTCAAATAGTATCCCCCCAAACAGACTTCCCAAAAGACCACCGACGGCCCCTTCCCAGGTTTTGCCCGGACTAACGTTCGGAGAAAGCTTGTGCCGGCCGAATTGCTTTCCGAGATAATAGGCGGCCGTATCCCCGCTGAACACCACCACAAGCAGGAAAAAAACCCAGCCGACGCCCTTGTCCCATTGACGAATTAGAATTAAATGCCCCAGCAAAAAGGGCACGTAGGCAAGCCCGGCAATTTGCAGTGAAAAGAAATCCTTACTCAGAGCGCCCCTTCTGCCTTCCAAAAACCACAAACACGCCACCAAAAAGAATCCGATCACCCACACCATTACCATCATTTCAAAGTCACACCAATGACATGACCAAAAAACACTGACCGAGATCAGGATTCCCACCACCCTTACGTCCCAGCGGGCTCTAGAAAAAAACAGTGCGTAATACTCCAGGAGACCTACGATTCCAGCCACGCCGATAAGTACCGAAAAGCTGCTTCTGCCTCCTTTAACGACCAATAAGACCAGGAGGGGTATCGCCACCACCGAAGTCAACAGCCGTTTCAGATGTGTAGAACTCAAAGCCAAAACTCCTTAGGGTTCAAAAAACCGCTATGAAGCACCGCATTTGTTCAGAAAAAAGGCGTTTTCGGTCGCGATATTGGAAACAGTCGAGATCCTCCGTATGCAGCTCACCTATTGAGACTTTCCCATGCAGTGCGATCACCTCATGTTTCCGCTGTGCCTTATCACGCAGTTGCTGAGGAAGTCATTCGGCGGTCGGAAGAACGCTCTTCGGCTTGAGTCGTCGTCAACCCAAACCTTCGCTCTCGCTTCTGATAATCAGAAAGGATTTGGAGGTATTCTGCTCTTCTAAAGTCAGGCCACAACGTCGGGGTAACAAAGAGTTCACTGTAGGCAATCTGCCACAGCAAGAAATTGCTGACACGCATTTCACCGCTGGTCCGGATCAAGAGATCCGGGTCGGGCATTTTATTTGTATATAGGCGACTTGAAAAAACCGCTTCCGTAATGTCATCGGGATTCAGTTCGCCGTTCTTTGCTTGGGTCGCCAACGTTCTGGCCGCCCGGACAATCTCGTCTCGTCCGCCATAGCTAAGCGCCAAGTTCAGCGTCATGGTCCGATTTCTTTCGGTGGCCTCCATGGCCTTTCTTAAAACCTTACGAACGTCCTCGGGAAAAAGCTCAACAGCACCAATGGCATTGAGACGGATGTCCTTTTCTATCATATCGGACAGCTCCGACTTAAGAAACTGTTTCAAAAGCCTCATCAGTGCGGAGACTTCCTGCGAGGGACGCTTCCAATTCTCGGTAGAAAAAGCATACAGAGTCAAAAACTGGATGCCGATTTCTCGACTGGTGCGGACCACCTCCCTGACCGATTCCGTGCCTTCCGTATGGCCCCGCACCCGGTTAAGCGAGCGCTTTTGGGCCCACCGGCCGTTTCCATCCATGATAATGGCCACATGGCGTGGAAGTCTGTCCGGCTCCAGGCCGAAATGTTCAGAATTCAAGGATCTCCTTCTCTTTTTCCTGGTAAGCTTCGTCAGACAGCTTAATGTGTTCGTCCGTTATACCCTGAATCTGTTCTTGGGCCTTAAAAAAGTCGTCTTCGCTAATTTCTCCGTCCTTCTTCATCGTTTTGAGCAATTCGTTGGCATCCCGACGGACGTTGCGAATGGAGACCTTGTATTCCTCGGCGATCTTCCGAACCTGTTTCACCAGATCTTTTCTACGATCTTCCGTAAGCGGAGGTATGGAAATACGGATGATGCTTCCGTCGTTCATCGGCGTGAGGCCGAGTTCGGACTTCAATATTTCTTTTTCGATTTCCTTGATGACCGTCTTATCCCAGGGCTGGATGATCACCAATCGGCTCTCCGGAACGGATAGAGACGCCATTTGTTTCAACGGCGTGGGTGTTCCATAATAATCCACGCGAATGTCTTCAAAAAGGGCAAGGGAAGCCCTTCCCGTTCGCACCTTTCTAAATTCACTCTTAAGGCTCTTTATGGCCTTTTCCATCCTTTCTCTTGCATCGTCATATACCGCATCAATCACCGTCAGAGGCCTCCTTCCACCTCCTCTTTAACTTACTCTCCGACACAGGTCCCCACGCGTTCACCACACACCGCACGCTTAAGATTGCCTTGTACAGTGAGGTTGAACACAATCACCGGTAACTGGTTATCCATTGCCAAGGAAACCGCGGTGGCGTCCATGACTTTTAATTGACGCTTCAGGACTTCCAGATAACTCAGCGAATCTATCTTTTTGGCGTCCTTGTTGGTCACAGGATCCGCATCGTAAACCCCGTCCACTTTCGTCCCCTTCATTAACACATCAGCTCGAATCTCTTGAGCCCTGAGGGCCGCCGCCGTGTCGGTCGTGAAATAGGGATTTCCGGTGCCTGCAGCAAATATCACCGTTCGACCCTTTTCCAAATGCCGAATGGCTCTTCTCATAATATAGGGCTCCGCGATGGCCGACATTTCAATAGCCGTTTGAACCCGCGTTTGGACTCCCTTTTTTTCCAGTGCATCCTGGAGGGCGATGCTATTGATCACCGTGGCCAGCATGCCAATATGATCGGCAGCGGACCGGTCGATCCCGTAGGACGCCGCCGCCACGCCCCTAAAAATATTGCCGCCTCCGACGACCAGGGCGATCTGGATCCCCAAATCGTAAACCGACCTCAACTCTCCGGACACGTAATCAAGCATCTCAGAGCTGATACCGAAACGGCTCTCGCCCATCAACGCTTCACCGCTCAGCTTTACCATTACCCTCTTAAACTTTGGTCCGGGCATATATCCCCTCCCGCTGCCGACTCAACCAGCATCCGAGAAAAAACCGATATCTCTACGTCGTTTAACTGAAGCACTGTACCGGGTTACTCACCCCCCACCGGGTTACTCACCACCCACCGGGTTACTCACCACCCACCGGGTTACTCACCACCCAATTGATACCGGGTAAACCGTCTTATGGAAATGTTTTCTCCGGTTTTGGACACCATTTCATGCACAAGATCCTTGATGGTAATATCGCTGTTTTTGACAAAGACCTGCTCCATCAAGCAGGCTTCCTTATAGAACTTTTCCATCTTGCCTTTTATGATCTTGTCCAGAATATTTTCCGGCTTGCCCGTGTCCTGTGCCTGTTGCCTGTAAATGTCCTCTTCCCTTCTGAGGATCTCCTGGTCGATATCCTCCCGATCGATCCCCAAGGGTTTCATCGCGGCGATATGCATGGCAATGTCTTTGGCGAAGGCTTTGAATTCCTCTGTTTTACCCACAAAATCCGTCTCACAGTTTACTTCCACCAAGACACCAAGCTTGTCCCCGGCATGGATATATGAACTGATTACACCCTCCGAGGTCTCCCTTCCTGCACGCTTCAAGGCCGTCGCCAGCCCTTTTTGCCGCAAAAAGTCGACCGCCTTTTCCAGGTCCCCCCCTGACTCTTCCAGCGCTTCTTTACAATCCATAATGCCGGCACTGGTACGGCCTCTTAGTTCTTTCACCAGTTTTGCGTCGATATCAGCCATTATGCTCCCTCCGTTGCTTCCTCGGTTGCACCCCCTTCGGTATCACCGGAAGTCTCCGATTTCTTTCTAACCACCTCCACCACAGGGCCCCGGTCACCCTCAACCGCGGGGGCTGTTTCAGCCGCCGCTTCGGATTCCGTGCCTTCCTCTGCAGCTTCCTTGTCCGTCTCCGCCCGAAGGCGCTCTTCTCTTCGCTTACGGCCCTCGATACACGCATCGGCCATCCTGGAAGTCATCAGCCGAATCGCCCTGATGGCGTCGTCATTTCCCGGAATAATATAATCGATTTCATCGGGATCACAGTTCGAATCTACAATCGCCACCACGGGAATGCCCAAGCGCCTGGCCTCACGAACGGCGATCGCCTCGTTTTTGCAATCGACGACAAACACCGCCCCGGGCAGTTGTTTCATGTAACGAATACCGCCCAGGTTGTTATCCAGTTTCAGCCTTTCTTTTTCCAGTTGGGTTTGTTCTTTCTTGGGAAAGCGGCTGATACTGCCATCCGCAAAAATGCCCGCAAGATAATTCAAGCGGTCAATACTGTGTTTAACGGTTTGAAAGTTGGTCAACATGCCCCCAAGCCACCGATTGTGTACGTAAAACATCTCACATCGATTGCTTTCTTCGAAAATGGCGTCTCGGGCCTGTTTTTTGGTGCCCACGAACAACACCGATTCACCCTTCGCCACCGTCTCTACGATAAAGTCGTAGGCCTTTTTGAACATCCGAACGGTCTGCTGAAGATCGATAATGTAAATGCCGTTACGAGCGCCAAAGATATAGCGCTTCATCTTGGGGTTCCATCGCCTGGTTTGATGCCCAAAATGGACACCGGCTTCCAACAATTCCTTCATGGTAACATAAGACATTTTCTTCCTCCTTCCGGTTTACCCGCCACCTCCGTCCTACCCGCTTTTCACCTGAAACTCCTGTCTCAGGCACCCAAAAAGAGGGTCGAGAGGCGTGTGATTTACGAAATTTTCCTTTTTACCATACAACGGTATCCTTGACAACCTAATTTGGACGGCTTTTTACGACGTCATCAATCCTGGCACCCTTCGGGGGGTCATCCAAACGGCAAAAAGCCCGGCTCCCCTCGGGGCGGAAACCGGGCTTTCACAATTACCACAAACCAAATGTAGACTTAATAATGATAAAACTTTTCCGGGGTCTTGGTTACGATAAAATCCACCGCGGCACCAAGGGCGATCCGGACGGCTTTTTCCATAGAACTGTTGGAATATCCCCCAAGGCCGCCACCGACGCTCGAGCCCACGAGGAGACCTCCCAGCTTCGTATCCCTGGCCTCGCCTTCTACGCTGGTCGCCGCCACGATACGCGATGTCCGGGTATCCACCACCCGGAGGTCAATGGCGACGTGAGACTTTTTCAACCCCCCGGCAACCGCGCCGGCCACACGGCCGAAGATACCGCCAATGCCGCCGCCGACGCCGCCGGATGCCGGTTCAAACTCCGTTATGGCACCCGTCACGATCAATTCCGCGCCTTCAATCTCGCCGATGGCCGCCGCCGTCTCTCCTTTTACGCGGCCGGACGCCCCCAGATCCTGCTCCGCCATAACCTCATCCAGCATTTGTCTTTCCAACACGATGTACCGATTTGTGTTGAACAGCGCCGTGGCAAGCATGTCCCGCATTCCATCGCCGATTTCCGCATTCCACCAGTTGCGGAGCCCTCCCCCTTTTGCCGTCTTGTCCGTAAACATGGAAACGGCGATTCTGGCCTTGGGACCATCGTAGGCCTCGGATCGCGCCTCACCGATGCTCGCCCCGCCCTCTCCGCTGGTTACCTTGGCCGTAGGCGTAGACTGACACCCCCATAATGCGCACAGAACGACCAACACGCTCACCACCGACAAAACTCTTCTCGTCATCGCCAACCTCCTTCAATGTATAATGGTTTTAATAGAGTCGACACCCTCGCTCAGGTTGCGTACCTGCTACCAAAGATGCCGAAAGAATTCAACAATAAAGAAGTGTCGTACCATCACCTTATGCCTCGGTGAATGCGAAATTAGTGCCAAACGTCGACTTCACGGTCGGAATCCGGATACCGATTTTCCGGAAATGCTTATGAACGACCGGACTTTGAATAGGCATCGAGATCAAGACGCGCATGTTCTTTTTGCAAAAACCTATGATACCCCACGGCGGCTATCATCGCCGCGTTGTCCGAACAAAGGGCAAGCCCCGGAATATAAACCTGAACGCCGTTGCGACTCGCCTCCTCTTGAATCCGCTGCCGAAGTCTACCGTTTGCCGCAACGCCCCCCACCACTGCCAAGTGTCGGCATCCTTTGACCTCGGCCGCCCGTACCGCTTTGTGAACCAAGACGTCTACCACCGCTTCCTGAAACCCGGCGGCCACATCTTCAAACCGAACCGAGACGTCTGCCGCCTGTTCCGTTACAACTTGCCCCTTTACAAAACGAGCAACCGCCGTTTTGATCCCGCTGAAACTGAAATCAAAATTTCCATTGTTCATGAGGGCTCGGGGGAATTTGAGCTTTGCCGGATCCCCTTTCTGGGCAAGGGCCTCGATCACCCCGCCTCCCGGATACCCCAAACCCATGACTTTGGCGACCTTATCAAATGCCTCCCCGGCCGCATCGTCCCTTGTTTGCCCCATCCGCTCACTTTTGGTGGGACTCAATACAAATTCAACGTTTGTGTGCCCCCCCGATGCCAGCAGGGCGACAAAAGGGTATGGCGGCGGGTTCGGTTCGAGACAGACGGAGACCAAATGACCTTGGAGATGATCCACCCCGACCAGGGGCAGTTTCCGGGCATAGGCGAAGGCCTTGGCGAAGGAAAGGCCCACGAGCAGGGCACCGACCAGTCCGGGCCCACAGGTTACCGCCACCCCATCCAGATCGGTCAAGCCCATATCGGCCTTGGTTAAAGCCTCTCGAACAACCGCCACAATCTTCTCGATGTGTTTTCGCGACGCCAGCTCGGGAACGACACCACCGTAGACATGATGGGTGGCCACCTGAGACCAAACCACATTCGATCGAATCCACCGCCCCTCCGACACAATCGCCGCGGCGGTCTCATCACAAGATGTCTCAATACCGAGTATGTTCATCCACCTTGAACCTCAACACTATACCCCCTGAAAGACTCCTAGCATATGAACAATACGGGACAAGATCAAGGCAAATGACCTACGGGTTTTTTCTTGACAAGATTCCAATAAACTTCATAGTTTGAATGATGAACGGGCCCGCCTTCTTCGGGACTTGTCGATAATAGCCATCAGGCGAGAATCTTCATAAACACTAAACGGTTACCCCTTACTGAATCCAGGGCTTCTCATATGATACTTCATGTAATACATGCATGGCCCCGATTTCAAACCCTCGAACTGCGGTCATGAACACCACCGCTTCAAAAGCCGGCTGTTCGGCACGTACCGCCAACATGCCGGGCTTGAAATCAAAGGCCCTTCAGGTCAACCTGGAAGAAACGGATCAGACGGTCACCATCGATCCCCGTTATACGCCCATGTTGGAGGCGGTGGAATCACTGCCGGGACTCGTCCAGCAGACCCATGCCCTCCTTTGCGAGCTGAATCATCCGTTCAAGAACTGGGCCTACGTGGTTCAGGAATTACGCAATTATGCACTTAGAAACTTCCATGTATATCAAAACCATCCGAAAGCACCTCAGGTCGTTGACGTCATCCTTCAGGAATGGATGGGTGCGGTCAGGAATTCTACGGACAAATCCGTCCACACCATGGCCCTGGACAACATCGTCTACCTCGTCGAAAAGATCCTCCAAGAAACCGAAGGAAATCAACATGATTTTTTGCTGGTTTTTTCACAAATTTTCCAAGACCTTGCCAATCTGCCTGCCGAGTCTTTCTTTTTGTTTTGCCGGGGGTACTACCAAGTAAAGCGAATCGGCCGGATCGCCGTCGAATTGGATGAAGACAGCTTCGATTTTACCAATTTCAACGCATTGTTAAGAAAAACCCTGCACGTGGCTTACCATTTTTGGCTCTCCCAGGAAGATCCGTCCAAGTGGTTTAGTGTCGAATCCGATACGCCGGGCGAAGAAATGGTCCCGGAGGTGCTGTTTGAAGACATTTCTCATGCTCGAATCAGCCGGGCCGAAGAAGAATTAGACCGGATTAGCGGCCGGGAGAGGGAAAAGACACAACTCCAAAGACTGCTGACGTTGCCCGACTATTTTGACATCGTTCGCTCCTATAAGGAACTGCCCGCGCGGATTGAACGCCACGAAACCGGCACCCGCCGAACCGGACTCATCAAGACCTTGCGCACCCTTCTTAAAATTATTGAAACCAGGGGGTTGTCGGCCATTCATGAAGATGCCTTGAGCAGACTCAACCGGTGCCTCGCCGGCATCATCCATTTAAAAAAGGATGAAAAGGCGGAAATTCTCCTTGGAGATACCTTTGAGGCCTTGCGGCAAAGTGTGCGGAAACTTCCCGAAGCCGCTCTTCAGGCGCTCGAAAATATTGGAAAAGAAATATTCGAAAGTAACGACAGTGACTTGGTTGAACTCTTCATTCAACATACCATCGGTTTAGGATTTCAACATCCCGATGTCCAAGGGACAACCAATCAGTGGAAAGTACAAGTCAATCCGGCCCATCTGACCAACATCAAGGTCTGGCTGCACCTCATCGAGAATAATCCGAAATGGAGCAAGCGGTTGATCTCGGCCTTGATCATCAATCTCAGGCTGGCCGGTCTCTACCTGAAAGACACGGACCTGTTCCAAAAAGAAATCAGCCTTTTTCTAAACAGCCCGATCGGCCCGGTCTATAATCTGGCCAAGCAACTCGCCAAATTATTCCCCGTCTATTTCAATGAAATCAACGCCGAAGGCGACTTGAGAGACGTCTCTACGGAACTCGATGAACTCACCAAGCGAGAAGACCGGTTGATTCACTTTCTCCGAAAGCAGTCTCACGTAGAAAGCAACAACCTGCTTATCGACTTCGCATTGGCCATTATAGACTTCTGGTTCACGAGAGACAAAACGGCCCTGCGCCCGTTTGTCCCCGCCGAGATCTTGTCGGAGATACCCGAGAGCGGCACTTATATCGACGGGGTCCAGCGTGTCGTGAGCCGACTTTTCCAAGCTGTCGGCGTAGAAAACGGCCGGGACCTCCTCGATTATGACATGGCGGTGATTCAAGACCACCTCACGGGCGTTGCCGACGATCTGGCCCGGGACAAGCAACGGGTTCTGCTTCTCATACGTTTTCTCAAGCTGCTCGATCAGAAGTACCAGCTGGTTCGCTTTGAAACCGACAGCTTGTTGGACACAGCCGTCCAAAAAGAATTGCCCAAGACGGATCACCTCAAAAAGGCCCTTCAAAGCGGTGATCTGGTCACCCGTTTACAGGGCATCCTTGATTATCTAAAACTCCTGAAGCAGATTATTCTTTCCCCGGAACAGTTTCGGATCTCGGAAGATATCTACCACAAGCGTCACATTGCGGCGGACATCCCCTCAATGTATGGAACCTACCAGGAACGAAAATTCGACGCCCTTGGTCTGTCCTTCCGCTTGGAAAACCTGACCAACCTCCTGTTTGAAAAACTCTTGGCCTCCATTAACCTTGCGTTTCTAACACGAACGACGTTTTCAAAGATATCCGACTGTTTGCACTTGCTGGTCCAGGCAATGGAACTCGACGGCATTGTAACCACACCGCTTGAGAACTGCTTAAACCTCCTCACCCGGGCGATTGAGTTGAGACGCTTTTCCTTTTCGCAGTACCTGGACATATTTCGCCAGTTCTCACGGGCGGAACAACGCATACTGAGCACTCATTACACCAGTGTGTACGAGGAGAATCTCAAAGTCATTATCGGACAACTGGATACCGAAAAGCTTCTTCCCAAGTATTCGGTCAATCCGGGCAAAGACACACCTGAAGAAGTGGTCACGAAGGTCTCTGAAACCTTTTTCCGGGACGTTGTGGCCGGCACCTTCGGCTTCCAGTACCTGGACGCCTTTGTCAGCAATGTCATCCATACGCTTTCCCGGGAATCCGAGGAACTCAGCGGACACGATTTGGACCTATTGCTCAGCTACGATCCCTCAAGGACGATATCCAAAATCCAGCGTCCCGAGCCTTCCTTGGGAGATCCGATCACGTTGGGCAGCAAGGGATACAATCTGACCCGTCTGGGAGCTTTAGGAATGCCTGTCCCGAAAGGATTCATCATAACAACCGAGGTCTTCCGGTGCTTCAACGCCATCCAGGCCTTTGAGAAGGCCAATGAACACTTACAGGAAAAGCTTCTCCTTGAAATTGAAGACCTGGAAATCGACGGCCATCGGCGTTTTGGGGACCGTGACAACCCGCTCCTCCTATCGGTTCGCAGTGGCTCCGCCGTTTCCATGCCGGGAATGATGAATACCTTTCTCAACGTCGGTTTAAACGAAGAAATCGTCGAAGGGTTAATCAAAAAAACGGGAAACCCGTGGTTCGCTTGGGACAATTATCGCCGTTTCCTCCAGTCCTGGGGAATGTCTTACGGGATGGAGCGGGATATGTTCGATGCCATTATCGGCGCTTTCAAGGCCAGGCACGGCGTGGGGCGAAAAAGCCACTTTACACCTGACCAGATGCGCCAAATCGCCCTGGAATACAAGAAAACCCTGTATCAGGAAGCCGTCCTGTTTACCGATGATCCTCATGAACAATTATTCCATGCCATCCGGCAGGTGATCTGTTCCTGGAATTCCCAGACAGCCGTCACGTATCGGGATATAATGGGGATATCCAACGACTGGGGCACCGCCGTGATCGTTCAGGCAATGGTTTTCGGTAACCTTCATAATCGGGCGGGATCGGGTGTTGTCTTTACACACAATCCTCAAACACCAAACGACAAGGTCGTACTCTGGGGAGATTACACGGCGGGAAACCAAGGCGAGGATGTCGTCTCAGGCCTGGTGAGAACCGATTCGATTTCCTTGGAACAGACGATGGCCTTAGGCAGAGAGCAAGACAATCCGTTGGAAAGGGCACTTCCGGACGTATACAAAGCATTACGGGAAATCGCCAAGACCTTGATTTATGAAAAAGGCTGGAGTGCCCAGGAGATTGAGTTCACCTTCGAGGGGCCTTCCGCGGATCGGCTCTATCTGCTCCAATCCCGTGACATGGAAGTCAGCCACGCGGGACAAGTCGCTACGTTCGTGCCTTCCGACGCCCTAAGAAACGCCATCTTGACCAAGGGGGTCGGTGTGGGCGGCGGGGCTATCTCCGGACGGATCGCCTTTTCCTATGACGATATCGAGTCTTTTCGGGCCAAAGACCCCGATACGCCTATTATTCTGGTTCGCTTCGACACCGTTCCGGATGACCTTCGCGAGATATCCGCCGCGGACGGGCTCTTGACCAGCAGGGGCGGTGCGACGTCACATGCCTCTATTGTCGCCCATCAGTTGAAGAAAACGTGCGTGGTCGGCTGTTCCAAACTGGTCGTTCACGAAAAGGACGGATACGGGACCGTCAACGGGAAAACGATTCGATGCGGAGACTTCCTGAGTATAGACGGCCAAAACGGCTTCGTCTATAAGGGGCAACATGACATTATTCTCAAATAAGGAGGAATCTTATCATGAAGGACGTTAAACTTGGAATCAACGGCTTGGGACGTATCGGGAAACTTTCCATATGGCAACACGTAGCGAGACAAGACTTTTCTGAACTCGTAATCAACATCGGACGAACCGTCGGGACAAGCCTTGAAGACATAGCGACCTTCATTGAAAAGGATTCTTCCTACGGCACCATGCATCACTACATCGGGGGATATCGAACAGCCCGCATGATATCGGAATTGGACGAAACGGCGGGTTCCCTGCGCATCAACGGCATAAAAACCACCATTCTTCGGGAAGCCCGAAACCCGAAGGATATCCCCTGGGGCTCTCACGGCGTCGACCTGGTGGTGGAATCAACGGGGCAGTTTCTGGATCCGACCGCCCCGGCTGATCACCCCAAGGGGTCCGTTCGTGGCCACCTGGAAGCGGGCGCTAAAAAGGTGGTTGTCTCGGCGCCGTTCAAGATCAAAGATAAAACGCTCCCCACACCCAAAGATGCGGTGTCCACCGTACTGGGCATCAACGAAGACGATTTCGATCCGAGCACACACAACATCATATCCAATGCCTCTTGCACCACGAATTGCCTGGCCCATATGATAAAACCCCTTTCCGACTATTTCGGCTTTGAACGAATTCTGACCGCATCCATGGCTACCGTACATGCCGCCACGGGCTCCCAGCTAGTGCTCGACAGAGCGCCCAAGGCCGGTGCGGGCGACTTGAGACGAAACCGAAGCGTTTTTAACAATATTATCCTGACGACCACGGGGGCGGCAAAGGCTTTGGGACTGGTCATGCCGGAAATGAAGAAAATCGGATTTATCGCCGAGTCTGTTAGAATACCGACCACCACAGGGTCTCTGATCATTCTCGTTATGGATCTCCAGGATGACTTGGATCCCGAACCCATCAAGCGCGACTTGATTAATAAAATCTATAAAGACGCGGCGGATCGTGACGAAAAAGGCTACTTACGGTACTCGAACGAACAAAATGTTTCCGCCGACATCGTCGGTCATCCCCTGGGTACCGCCATCATTGAAGGGAAAGAAACACACACCCGAACGGCGACGCTTTCTTTTGACCTAAAACGTCTTTCCGGTTACTCGTCCGAGGTGGGTGCTTGTCTCGGCCGGAGTGTCGTAGACATCCCGATAACCAAGATCGTCGTCTACGGGTGGTACGACAACGAAATGTCGGGCTACACACATATGCTAACGGAACGGACCGTATCGGTAGCCGGCCTCCTGTAACTCGAAGCCAAAATCCACCGCTTGCCCTAACAGCTTTCGGTTTTTTTGGCGGTGGATTTTGGTGAAGCAATGGGCATTGACACCAAGCCGTCTCTGGTGTACTAGGGGCCTACGGCCCACCGCGGGAGGCCAAGGCCCCCCACCCGGCGCCGGAACCAGTCATTTACGTAATTTAGTCACTTATCCGGGCACTGAGAAAGGCCCTGGCTCCTAGATTTGTCGACCATGGCAACTTACGACCATATAAAAAACGAACTTCTTGAAGTAAACAAGTCACTTCGCCACGCACTCCGGACGGCTATTTCCACGGACGGCCTGGGATCCCCCTCCCTTGAGGTATGGCTCAAGACGACCAACCACATCCAACGGCAACTGGCTGAGGAAACGATTCGAGTCGCCATTGTCGGTTCCATCAAATCGGGCAAGAGCACCCTTACCAATTTCCTTTTCAACGGTGATCACGTCAAAAGAGGGGCCGGGGTGGTGACCTCCATCATCACAAAGATCCGACCCGGTAACGAGAACAAAGCGCGATTGGAATTCAAGACATGGGATGAAATCAACGCCGAGATAAACCAGGCACTGATTCTTTTCGGCTCCGCGGAATCCGACTTGACTAGAGAAGATTTTGACATCATCCGAGACGACGATCGGATATGGCTCCAAGACGCACTCTCCAATTTGGGGGCGGAACAGCTCATTTCGGGAAGCACACGGGATCCCAACAGTGTACTGCTCATGGAATACTTAAAAGGATATGAGCGAGCCAAGGCCTTTGTCTCTTACGACAGAGCCACCCGGGTCCTTGAGTCGAACGAACTGGATGAACAAAAGAAATTCGTCAGTGATGAGTCCCTGGCGGTATATTTGAGGGATGTCTCTCTTGTACTCCGAGGCCCTGAAGGCTTCGGAGAGAATCTGGAAGTCGCCGACTGCCAGGGAAGCGATTCCCCAAACCCGTTACACCTGGCAATGATTCAAGATCACCTAATTCAAACACATTTGATCGTATATGTCATCAGCAGCCGTACGGGACTGCGGCAGGCGGACATACGGTTCTTGACACTTATGAAAAAGATGGGGCTCAGTGGGAACATCTTTTTTGTCTTAAACTGTGATTTCAGCGAACACGAAGATCTTGCAGACATCCAACGCATGGTCAGCCGAACCGAAGATGAACTCAACATGATTCTTCCGGCCCCCAAATTATTGGCTTTCTCCGCCTTGTTCAACCTGTTTCGATCACTGGAATCCGAGTCGACGGAGGGGAAAGGGCTCTCGCGAAAGGATCAGCTCCGTTTGGATCAGTGGTGTGAAGAAACGGATATGGTCACCTTTTCGGATCAAGGCACAAAGACTTTCCTGGAAGAGGTCACTCAAAAAGTTTCAGTGGATCGATTAAATCTTCTGATCACCGCCAACGTGGAGCGGTTATCCAAAATAGCCTCAGGAACCAAGGAATCGATTCGAATCAGTCGCAACCTCATCCAAAAATCCGCCGGCGAGGTCAAACAGACAATCGGCCGCATGGACAAACGCAAAAAAGCCACCGACCAGATCGTCGTAACCATCAAAGACACCTTGGAAGGCACGACAAGCAAGCTTAAGCGTGATATGGGGGTTGAGGTCGACCGTTTTTTTGATATCCGATATGGGAATATCGCACAAGATATCGTCCGTTTCATCGACACTCACGACGTACCCTTAGCAGGACTTTCTAAAGATGTAGCGTCCTCCGGCTTTTTGTTGACTTTATATCATGTCTTTCAGCAGTTGCAACAGGCCACGAACACCTATATCGCCGAGGAGATTAATCCGCGAATCGTGGAATTTCTTTCCCAGCTGGAAAGCGATATCGAAGCTGTCTTCCAACAGGTATGCAGTCCGTATGGCCTCATGATCCAAGACGCCGTGGATCAACATTACCGAACCATGCGAGAATTAAATATCGATGCTCCCAGTCGACCGTTTGAACCTCTCTCTTGTCCCGAAGTTGCCAAGATAAAGCGTGACATCCATCTGAATATTCCCCGATTGGCCACCACTATGGCCTATTCCACGCGAATCAAGACCGAGGCGATCGTTAGGCTCGGTTTATACAATACCCTGAAGGGAGCAAAGAAGCTGTTTAAGCGGAAAACCGGAGATAAACTGGATAGTGCTCTGAAATCTTTGGAACACAGTATCCGCCGGATTAGAGAACAGATGAAGGAGTCGATCACCGAGCACTTTATCGATTACAGTGAAAACCTCAAGTATCAGTATGTCTTTGCCCTGGTGGATGCCATGTCCAAGCGCTTGTATGAGGACCTTACCGATCAACTGAAGGCCTTTACCGGTGATCTCACCGGGCTTCAAGAATTGGTGGAAAACGAAAAGCGAACCCAGGGGGGACTATCCCAAGAGCTATTGTCCATGGAGCAATTTCTGGATGGGATATTGAAGAAAATAGACGATATCAAAGGGTCAACAGGCGCCGACTCAGCGTTGGAAACGGGGGAACAGAATGGCTAATGAAAGAACACGAACCATTTGCGTGGTGAATGAAAAGGGCGGCGTGGGCAAGACGGTCACGGCCGTCAACCTCGCAGCTGCACTGTCGTCAAAAGGCAAGCATGTCCTCGTCGTTGATATGGACCCCCAACTGAACAGCACCAAGGGATTGGGGCTTATCCCGGAAAATGATATGCTTTCCGTTTACGACCTTATCAAACCGGAAGAGCCGGTACCGGCGGACGGCGTTATCACACAAACCGGATGGGAACATTTGCATCTCGTTCCATCCCATGTCGATTTGTCGGGCATTGAGATTGAACTGGCCTCCCACGCCGGCCGGGAAAACAGACTCAAAGACGCCCTTGACCCCGTCACCAACCGCTATGATTACGTCCTCGTGGATGCGCCCCCCAGCTTGTCGTTACTCACCGTAAATGTGTTGGCCTACGCCTCCGACGTTCTGGTACCGTGTCAAACTCACCCGTACGCTTACAGCGCCTTGGACGAACTACTTGAAACCCTTGCTGCAGTGAAACAAGAAATCAACCCCCGTATTGAAATTATGGGGGTTTTGGCCACCTTCTTTGATCGCCGGACCCGAGTCTCACAAAGAATTTTAGAAAGTCTGAAGTCAGACGAGCGTTTACAAGGCAAGGTCTTTCAGACGGTCATCCGGATCAATACAACCATAGCCGAGAGTGCTTACTTTAACAAACCGGTCGTCTTTTTCCGCCGCTCCAGCAGTGGCGCCAAGGACTACTTGGCCCTGGCGGACGAAGTCCTCGGTAGTGATTAAACACGCGTATGGCCTTTTGTTTGTCCCGCCGGTCTGCTTCTCGCAGTGAGGCCGTGCCACCGCCCCCTTTCCCAATACTGCCATTTTTTTGACAAACTCTTTAAGAAAGCTGACATTATACGGTCTCCAGAATAGACAAAAAATCGTTAATTCGGGGATCTAATGCCTGACTCTGGCATCGACATGGCTCTGGCACACTTTGTGCTCACTCTTTTTCATAAAGATTGGAGGGTGCCATGGCCGACGATAATATCGAAAGGACTTTGAAGGCGGAATTAAATCGCATCGACCGAAAGTTTCAAGACACCCGCAATCTCCACTGTGCCGCCTGGATCGGCACGGCCTTGGCGCTGGGCCTCTTTACGGCGACGATGACAAGCGAGGTCCCCGTCGTCATCGCTATGGCCACCGCCGGTGCCGCCCTGAATTCGGCTGCCACGCATATTCTCTCCAGAAAAAGATAACGGCTTCTGTCCGGCCTCTTTCCCGCCTTCGCGGGATTCAGGATTCCGCTTGACTTATCCCCCCAATTGCGAAAGCATCAACACCCTTCGGAACACTGTAGACCGGAAACCGCGGGCTGCCCGACGATTCCCTTTCAGGATGGTCATGTAGAGAAGGTTCCTTATCTATCGTATGAAGCTAGATCAAGCAAACACAAATTGTAGATATGCTGAATCCGGGCCCGTCGACTTTACAATAGACATATAAAATTGCTTTACCAACATGTAACCATCACCTATGGACTTCGTTTTTGACATATCGCCGCTTGTAAAACTGGGCCTCGTATTCGTGCTGATCATCGTACTTATCCGGCAAAAGGTCTCTCTGGGAACGTCCTTGACCACAGGTGCAGTTGTAATGGGTCTCTGGTTTCGTTTGTCTCCGCTTGAAATCCTTGCCTCCCTGTTTGGTGCACTGACCTCTTCGGAAACGATTATCCTGTTTCTGGTGGTCACATTGATTCTCATTCTGAGCCATTCACTGGAGAAAAGCGGACAGATGAAACGCTTATTGGCGTCATTTGCCGGCATCAGTCGTAATCCTCGCCTGAACCTGGCCCTCTTCCCGGCAATGATCGGCCTACTCCCCATGCCCGGCGGTGCTATATTCTCCGCCCCTATGGTACATGAAATCAGCCGGGAGAAGAACCTCACCCCCCGACACAAGACGCTGATCAACTATTGGTTTCGCCACATATGGGAGTTTTGCTGGCCCCTCTACCCCGGTGTGATTCTTACCTGCTCGCTATCCGGTATCGACCTGGCCACCTTCGTCGTCGCCCAGTTTCCGATGACCCTTCTCATGGCCACTGTCGGCTATTTTACCCAATTGAGATCTCTTCGCCTGGCAAAAGCATCGAAACCGGTAGACCCGAATGCGAATCGAAGCGATTTTTTTATTGAACTAACGCCCATCCTTATTGTCATCGGCGGGGGGATCATCCTCGGAACCATTGTTCACCTCATGGGGAACTATTGGCCGGTATTTCGGTCGGTTCGAAAGGAAGTCTCTTTAATTGCAGCATTGCTGATCAGCATCGTTTGGGTATGGCGATATAACCGAATGGCCGGGAATCAAATCAAGCAGATTTTCCTAAACAAAAACCTCGCTTCCATGATCTTCATGATTGCCGGTATCATGATCTTCCAGGGCGTACTGGAAGACAGCCGTGCCGTAACGGATATCAGTCAAAGCCTCACCGCAGCCAGGGTTCCCGTCGTTTTGGTCATCGTGATACTCCCCTTTTTGGTGGGCACCATTACGGGGATCACCGTTGCTTTTGTCGGCGCCACGTTTCCTATTGTCCTGTCTCTCATCGCGAACTCACCCATGGCCGACGCGCTTCTGGCTTATACGGTCCTGGCGTTTTGTTCCGGTTACTTGGGCGTTCTGCTTTCTCCCCTTCACGTCTGTTTGATTTTGACGTGTGAGTACTTTCATACCGCACTCATTCATATCTATCGCAGGCTCTGGTTGCCCGCCGCCGTAGTCGCCCTGGGCGGTTTCATTTCGTTCTGGGTTCTTCACTTCATCTTTGGTTGAATCTAAAAAAGAAACCAGCGGGGTCCTCTTTTTCAATAGATTACTGACCGGACTCTGGTCAGCCCGCCGTAGCAACCAACCAAGATCGCGATAAAAAACCGAAAAAGCACCATATGGATAGATTACATAGGACTACTCGGAATGATGGCCAGGCCATGAACGGGTGGCGTTGTCTCATGCAGAAATGACACTGATTTTCCACTTCAGCATTAGCGAAAAGTACTATTGAGAAGTAATGGGATAAACTTGAGGTTGGCTTTCGGAAATGGGTAGCGGGGCAGGTCTTTTACTCGGATCCAGCGAAAGGCCTCGGGACCCTTCAAGCGGACCCTGCCGGACACGTATCGACAACAGAAGACGTCCATTTCAATTCGAAAGTGGGTATACGCATGTTTGACCCGGGTAAGGTATGAATCAACTTCCGCCAAGATACCCGTTTCTTCCCGGATCTCTCGAATGCACGCCGCATGAACGTCTTCGCCTTCTTTCACCTTCCCACCGGGAAACTCCCACAATCCCCCCAGGAGCCCTTCCGGCTTGCGGCGGGTAATGAGGACTTTTCCATCCTTTCGAACAACACCTGCAGCAATATGATAGGTAGGAACCGGTTTTCGGGCAATCCGCTTCGGGTATTCCGATACAGCGTCCATTTCGTGCGCACGACAATACCGACGCAGGCAACAGCGCACACATACAGGATTCGAGGGCTTACATACCAGGGCTCCCAGCTCCATAATCGCCTGATTGAAGACCCCCGAATTTGCTTCACCCATGAACCCGGTCGCCACCGTTTTGAAGGCTTTATAGGATCCCCCCGAATTTACTGGATCTTCCATCAGAAACAGCCGAGACAGAACCCGCTTCACATTGCCGTCTACCACTGCGTACGCACGACCAAAAGCAATACTCAAAACCGCTGCGGCAATGTAATCACCGACGCCGGGAAGTTTCTTCATTTCTTCCCAGTCCCCCGGCAACCTCCCTCCATAAGCCGTGGAGACTATTTGTGCGGCTTTGTGGAGATTTCTCGCTCGGGCATAATACCCCAGCCCTTCCCAGGCCTTAAGCACACGCCCCGCGTCGGCGCGGGCCAGATCTTCCACTGTGGGAAAAAGTGTAAGAAAGCGTTGATAGTACGGAAGGACGGTCCTCACCTGTGTTTGTTGCAACATCACTTCGGAGACCCAAATGCGGTAGGGGTCATCCGTTTCACGCCACGGCAGAGGTCGGTGATGGGCGGCGTACCACGCCATTAATCGGCGTCTCATGGGCCGAGTATTCGTCACAGTCACTTATCCAAGCTCAATACGTGGTCCCGTCCTTTTTGAGCATCGGGACGAATCTGACCGGTGCGATCGTGCGTTTGTCCCACTCCCCGTCCGTTTTCGTCAACACCACCAGCTTTTGGAATGACCCCGCACCGACAGGAATGACCAGCCTTCCTCCCTCTGCCAGTTGGTCTTTCAAAGGTTTTGGGATATCCGCCGGCGCACAGGTGACAATGATCCCGTCAAAGGGACTGTGTTCCGGCCATCCTTTGTATCCGTCGCCGATCTTGACATGAACGTTGCCATATCCCGATTCCGACAACAGATCCTTGGCTCGTCTACCCAGTACTTCATTGATTTCGATCGTATACACGTGATCACAAATTTGCGCCAAAACCGCCGCCTGATACCCCGAACCGGTCCCCACCTCCAGGACCTTTTCATCCTTTTCCAGGTCCAGCGCATCGGTCATGAGGGCCACGATGTAGGGCTGGGAAATGGTTTGGCCTTCCCTGATCGGCAGCGGAGAATCCGTGTAAGCCCGGTGACGCCATTGGCTGGGAACAAAACGATGCCTTTCAACCGCTTGCATGGCCGCCAACACATCCGGATCTTTTACGCCACGTTTTTCAATCTGCTCGCGCACCATCCTGTCTCGCTGCTTGGCAAAATCGCCGGATTTGCCCCCATCTGCCCAACAGGTAGCGGCGCAAAGAAAAACAAAGGCACCCAATATCCACGAATGGCTATACCGTCGTTTCATCAGACCTCCTCGCAACTTACCCTATCCTACGTGTATCAACTTTTTGAAATCGTAACAGGTTCAGGACGGTCTCAGATTTCAATGGGGCTAACTGTTTGAAGCCGTTAGAGTCCCTAACCCTTCTTCTTTCGATCTTCAAGGAATGCCTTATAGATCCGGTAATGATCCGTTTCCTCGTAGGCAATCGGGCAAACAGGCACCGTATCGAAATTATAAATCTTGGCCCCGGGACAGGCCAGCAAAATAGGAGAGTGACTGGCCACAATGAACTGGGCATTGCCGTTTTCGCCGTTCGTCTTGAAAATTTCAAGCAACTCCAGTTGACTCTTCGGGGACAAGGCCGTTTCCGGTTCATCGAGCAAATAGAGACCTTTTATTTGATAGCGATTGCGAAAATAGGACATCAGAGATTCGCCATGGGACTGAGACAACAAGGATTTCCCACCGTAATATTTCAACTGCCCCGGGTCGGATACCGCCCAAGCATCCACAATCTTGGCAAAATCCCTGAACACATCGGAACCGAAAAACGACCCGGCCACAGGCCCGTCAACCCATTCAACACGCATATATTTGTACAAGAGACCCTCGACAGGGCTCGCATGGTACCGTGCGGCGCCCTCGGCCTGCCAAATGTGAATACCGCAGGCACGAGCCACCGCTTCCAGCAGGGTGGACTTCCCACTACCATTCTCCCCTACAAAACAGGTCACAGGGGTATCCAGGATCACAGACGGCGAGTCTTGAAAAATGGGCAGTGTAAACGGGTAATGCTTCACCGTGGGAAATCTCTCAGATGACAATGTAATGCGTTTAAGATGGACAGACACGGATCCTCCTGAATTTATAACACAATCGCTATGATTAAGACTAACAACAAAATTGCTATGCTACCACAGATTGGCAACCAAAACCATCCGCTCGGCAAATCCCGACAAATCCCGATTAAGCAGAACGGAAATCTGACCACTTTTGTCCGCGCTTGATGCTCCCACAGGTTTTCACCTTTATCGACTGAACACCGTGAACAGAAAAGCACCTTCCAGAAATTGATTAAAACGCCACACCGTGAAAAAACCGCTTTATTTTTCAAATAAAACATGATAAGTGCAGCGCGCTAAGGGCTTGTGGAACAAAAACTTCACACAACCGACACAGGGATTCGGCTGGCCCGATCCTGAAACAGGAAGAAAAGACAAGCCATTTTGAACACTTAGGAAATAAATCCCAGAGGAGGAATTTTTTCGTATGAGTCATGAAATTGAAGACGTAGGGGGAGGCGGGATTCTCGCCAAAAAGCCATTATGGATCGGTTTGGGAGCCGCCATCTTTATTTTGGTCGGCTTCATTTTACCTACGCCGCAAAGCGTGGTCGAAATCGTTGAGAAATACGGGTTCGCCCAGAAGATGATCGATTGGGAAGTCGCCCACGACGTGCAAGGCGCGGCCGATAAGGCGATGACCGTCTTGGGAATCATCCCGATGGCGATCATCTATTTTGCCACCGAGGCCTTACCTATTGGTCTCACCGGCATATTGATGCCCACGCTGGCCTATTTTCTCCATCTACTTCCCCGGAGCATGATTGGAAAGACCTTCGCAGGGGACGCCCCCATGTTCCTGCTCGGGGTTTTGGCCATGGGGGTGGCGGTGGTCGATGTGGGATTGCATAAGCGACTCGCCAGTTGGCTCCTGGGGTGGACCAAAGGGTTTCTGGTGCCTATTGTTGTTTTGTGTATCAGTATGTCCGTGGTCGGGTCCTTTATCTCCGCCCATGCCATGTGCGCCTTCATGACCCCGGTAATGGCGGCGGTCTATTTTGGCGCGGTATCGGCAAAAAGTAAGGGTGGATCGGTCGAACACGATCCCGCCCTTGCCAAATTCCTGATGTTTACCCTCTGTTTCGCCTTGAACGTGGGGGGCGTCGGGTCTCCGGCTGCGGGAGGCCGTAACGTCATCATGATGGGGTTTTGGAGCGAATATAATGTACCTATGGACTTTTTTACCTGGATGAAATACGGTTTGCCGCTCGTTCCCGTGCTGGGCATCCTGGTGGCCGTTTACATGTTGGTTCTTTTCGGCAGAAACCTCAGAACCAAGGATCTCACGCCCGGTCTCGCCGCCATCAAGGACGAAACCCGCAAGATGGGTAAGATGACCTATCCGGAATATGTAACCTTCGGAATGCTTCTCTTGATCTTGGCACTCTGGATCATCGGCGGGGAAGAACTCGGCCTCGGGGGTCCATCCCTTCTTGCCCTCTTGATCCCCGTGGTATTTAAGACCACGGACTGGAAAAAGATATTGAACGGCATCTCCTGGGATGCCTGGTTTATGTATTGCGGCGCCCTCACCCTGGGTGCCCTGCTCAAAGAAAGTGGGGCGGCCATGTGGTTGGCCAAGTCCTTTTTAAATATCCTCGGCTCGGTCGGCATGGATCAGGGGTTCGGCCTTTGGGTCGGCCTGTCCGGTTTGTCCGGATTGATGACCAACTTCATGTCGGATGCCGGAACCACCGCCCTACTCGGCCCCATTGTCATCCCCATGGGTATCATGACCGGCGTCGCCGGAGAACCCTGGGCAGTGGGATTGGCCGTCGCCTTTGCCACCTCTTTCGCCCATTTTCTTATTGTGGGTACCCCGAATAATGCCATTGTTTACGGACTCGGTGTTTATCCCGACAGTGGCGAGAAGATGATTCACCCTATGGATTTTGTCAAATACGGGTTTTTCCTTTTTGTGCTTTGCATGGCTGTCGTATGGGTGGTCGGATTTTTGGGCGTTTATAACTTCGTGGGCTTTCCCGAAGAAGTTTTGGGAACGGCCCAACAGGTATTGCAAGCCGGGACTCAATAGTCCTTGAAATCATAGGCTTATTTAACTAAGGAGGATGTCATGCCCGAATGTAAAAAATGTAATAAAAGAGGCCTTTTCCTCAAGATTGAAGGAGATACCGGTCTTTGCCTAGCCTGCAACGAAACATTTGCCAAAGAGGGCAAGGATCTCACCCAGAAGATCATGGATGCCAAGACCAAAGTGAGTGCAGCAACGGATCCTCAAGAGAAGGCAAGCGCCGCCAAGGATATCGAAAAGTACGGCAATGAGTTGCTGGCTTTACACCGATCGTATAACCTGCAGCCCAGTCAGGAACTATTGGATTTGATCGAAACCTATAAGAATATGGCATAGCCTTTTTCGGGGCGGGCCCTTGACTCTGGCAAGGGGCGTCCTTAAACAAGCGAGGAGGAAATATGGAGAGAAAGAAAGTAAAGGACTTAGTAGTCCCCTTAAGCGATTATCCCCACCTGCCGTATTGGGGAACCTTAAAGGAAGCAATCATGCAGCTGCGGGTCGCCTATGAAACGGGCCACCACACTGTCCTGGTGTTCGACGAGTCGTATAAACTTGTGGGCATGCTCTTTGAAAGCGACATTCTTAAAGGGATCGAGCCTAAGTTCGCCCGGCACTATGAAGAAGGTGTTCCCATCATGTGGGATGAGTTGCTGGACAGCGGGCTCGAAAAACAGCTCCAACGGCCTATTAAAGAGTACATGTCCCAGGTGAAGGCCAAGATCGATGGGGAAGACAAAATTTTGAAGGCCTCGCACATTATGGTCAATGAATGTGTCTACTTGTTGCCGGTCATGGAGGGCGACAAACTGATCGGTGTGATCCGTATGGGAGACCTGTTTCAGGAAATCACCAAGGTCATATTGGAGACGTAAATTTCATCGTCATAGGAGCGTTTTTTGTCATCAAACCTTTTCAAGCCCTGCCCGGTCCATCGTTGTAACAAAGACCAGGCAGGGCTTTTTGTTTGTGTTTGATTAGGGCTTAATAATACCATGTCTTTCCCCCAACCCAACAAACCAACCGGCCCTGAGCCGGGCGCTTTTTTGGCGAGCTTTTTCGGCACTGCGAAGACCGTCTTGTTTTCCCCCCAGGCGTTTTATGCCGCCGCCAAAAACATGTATGGATTTCGCTCCCCATTTATATTTCTTTTAGGCTGCGTGACCATTCATACGGTGTTTGTCGCCTTGACATTACGCAATGCTGCAGTGATACTGTTTAGTCTGTTCAACGGACTAGTCATGCCCTTTGCCACAGCGGCGCTCCTTTTCCTTGTTCTGACGCGACATTTCAATACCTCAGGCACCTACGAACAGGCCTATCGGGTAGTTGCCTATTCCTCGGCAACGGCACTGGTGTCTTGGATTCCATTGGCCGGTTTCGTGGTGGAACTTTACCGAATCGTTATTATCGCCATTGGGCTCCGCTGTCTATTTTCCGTGAAAACGTCACAGGCCGTCGTCGCCATTGCGATCGTCGTTTTTGTTTACATTGCCGTCTTCAGTCTTTTGGGGCACTTCATCGGTCCCACTAACCCGACGGCAGGTATGAGTTGATTGAACTCCCCGTTGCACCCCGGGTGTTTTTCTTCATTCGCACTACGCGCTATAATTGCTATGATATAGACTTATGTCACTACGAAACCAGAAGGTGTTCCGGCCATTGTTTGATTTCTTTAGTAAAAAGCGACAAGAGAAGGCCCTCAGGGAAGAAGACGATAAGGCCCTTTTCATAAATCGATATAAGGCCTTTCGGGAAATCCTGAAAAACAACAATGAGGTCCTGATTACCATGGCCGATATGCAGGAAAAGGCCTCGGGCGAGTTTGTCTTTGACAAGGCCTATGTCCTGTCTTCCTATGAAACCGTCGCCCACGGGGTTAAAAAGATCATCGAAAACCTCAATCTCCTTGCCCACAACAAGTACGCCGACCTGACGGACGCTTACCAAAAAGCGAACCAGGCTATCCAAAGTCACCTCAAGGGACGAATAACTATACCGAAGACGGACTATGTTCTTCCTATTCACAGCTTCGGCAAAGAGGCACTATTGTCGGCCGGGGGAAAGCTTGCCAATCTGGCCGAACTCCGCAACGTGTTGGACTTGCCTGTTCCTTCCGGCTTTGTAATCACCACCTTTGCATATCAAACCTTTGTTCAACATAACCAAATTCAAGGAATCATCGATGAGAAAACCGCCAATCTCAGTATACGCGATTATGACAAGCTGGCCGCCGCAAGCCGGGAAATCGTAGAACTGGTAAGACACGGCCGGATTCCCCCCGACCTGGAAAAGGCCATCCTGGAAGGATACCAAGGCCTATGTAAACAAGTGGGAAACGACCATATAAAGGTTTCCGTACGAAGCAGTGCCGTTCAGGAAGATGTAATGGCCAGTTTTGCCGGCCAGTATGACACGGCGCTGAGCGTATCGTCGGAAACATTATTGACCGAATACAAAAATATCATGTCCAGTCTGTTTACCCCTCGGGCACTCTTTTACTACAAAGACAAGGGCTTCCACGTTGAGGAAATGGCCATGGCCGTCGGTTTTTTGGCCATGATTGACGCCAAAACCAGCGGTGTGATGTATTCCCGCGACCCCGGCAACCCGGAAGACGATAGCATCCTCATCAACGCTGTGTGGGGCCTTGGGGCTTACGCAGTCGGGGGCACCGTCCCGACGGATAATTACCGAATTGCCGGCAACGGAGAGACACAAGTTAACCGTGAGGAAACGGACCCCCAGGAAGTCATGTTGATCGGCCAAGCGGAAGGCGGCACACGGGAAGTATCGGTGCCCGAGGAATTGCTCGGAAAACCTTGCCTCAACGATGAAGCGATTTCCCAACTTGCCTCGTGGGCGCGGCAGATGGAAGGTCACTTCGGACGGCCCCAGGATATTGAATGGGCCATGGACCCGGATGGCAAATTGTACCTTCTGCAATCGCGGCCGCTCCGTATGGGTCTTGCAAGGAGGCCATCCGATCAAAAAGCAAGCTCGAAATCCGTTCGGGGTCATAAGCGTCTTTTGGACAGGGGGGTCATCGCCTGCCGTGGCACCGGCACCGGCCCGGTACGGGTTATAAAAAGCGAAAAAGAGCTATCAGACTTTCCGGAAGGAGCCGTTCTCGTCATTCGGCACACCCCGCCTGAATTCGCCGTGGTTATTCCCAAGGCGGCTGCCATTGTCTCAGACATCGGTACCGTGCTGGGGCACCTGGCGACAGTGGCCAGGGAGTACAATGTTCCGGCTGTTTTTAATACGCACGATGCCACACGCGTACTCTCAGAGGGCATGGAGGTCACCGTAGACGCTGTTCGGGCGAATGTTTACGAGGGGACGGTAAAGGAACTTCTTAAAGAAAAACAGAAAAACGCTTTCGAATCCTCCCCGGCCTTGGCCCAGCTTCGCGAAGTGTTGCAATTGATAACCCCGCTGAACCTTACGGACCCTAACGACCCGGGCTTTCGGCCCACGGAGTGCAAAACGTTACATGATATCACCCGATTTGCCCACGAAGTCTCCATGCACGCCATGTTTAATCTCAGCAAGGAAAGCCACTTTGCGGAACAATCGACCAAACAACTGGTGTGCGAGGTCCCCATGCAGTGGTGGATCATCAATCTTGGCGACGGGTTCAAGGAGGACGTTAAGGGGAAAAAGGTCAAAATTGAAGATATCGCATCCATGCCGATGCTGGCCGTGTGGGAAGGCATGACCGCTCTGCCTTGGAGGGGTCCCCCACCGGTGAATACCAAGGGATTTCTCTCCGTCATGTTCGGTGCCACAACCGACCCCAGCATTGACCCATCGGTGGGAAAACGGTTTGCCGACAAAAATTACATTATTCTTTCCAAGTACTTCTGTAATCTGAATAGTCGCCTCGGATTTCATTTTTCAACCACAGAGGCCTATGTCGGTGAAAACCCAAACGAAAACTATGTCAGTTTTGTCTTCAAGGGAGGGGCGGCAGATCTTGACCGCAGAGTCAGGCGGGTCCAATTTGTGGGAAAAGTTCTCGGCGACTTCGACTTTCGTGTAGAGATCAAGGACGACGCCCTCTTTGCCCGGTTGGAAGGCCACAAGCCGGATTACCTAAAGGAGCGTCTCAAAGTTCTGGGACACGTCATGACCCACACCCGGCAACTCGATATGGTCATGTACAACGATGCCATGGTTAACTACTATTACGAAGATATGCTAAAAGCCATCAGGTCTTTTGTAAACATCGGGACGAACCATTGAAAAAGTACTT
>CAYTTQ010000007.1:0-9147 GCA_964440795.1 uncultured Desulfobacterales bacterium
CTATCGGAATCGGGATCGATATCTCTTAATTGCACCAGACAGGGTGGGAAGTCCCGAAAACTGGTTTCGCTCTTCCAACGAACTTAGCTTGCAATAAACGGAATCGTTTGGAAGGGGGACGCGACGGGACCGTTTCGAATTTCAATGCGGCTGAAACTCGGCCCTAAGCGTCCCTAGGTGCCGTTGTGTGCGGGGTTTTTAAATATCCCCGGCAGATTCCTCAACGTATGAAGCACCTGTTGGGCTTGGCATATCAACGGAACCAAGGGACGCTAAGGGCCTTCAGACAGTCACCCGCATTGAAATTCGAAACGGTCCCGTCGCTTATGCGAAAAGGCTCTTAGATCAGGTTGTTATGCCGCCAGGCGTTACTTGACAAATCCGGGATAAAGTTCGTTGTCAACAGGCGGCCGGCGCCCTGGCTTAACTCAGTTTTTAAGGATAAGGATGGCGAACTATCGCAGACGCGCGCGTGAATCCGACCACAGCTTTTCGATCCCGATTGCAGCCACTTCCAGAGGTTCGCGGGTGTGGGCAAAGGTTGCGTGTAATAAAAAAGGGGCCGTAAATTAACGGCCCCTTTGGTTTTGTCGTATGAGAGGAACGATCTGTTATGCTTGTTGCTGTTCCTCCTTCACCGTGATGGCGACCTTGTATAGGGCGCTCAGGATGAAGAAACCGGTCGCCCAAATGGCCAGGGTGATGAATATCTCCGGCACGGTCGCCCGATACTCCGTGATGTGATGCAGGGGGTTGGGGACAAAGCCGCCGAGCACCAGGCCCACCCCTTTGTCGATCCACGTGGCGATAAAGACGCAGATACAGGCCACCGCCAAGGTGTCGTCTTTTCGTCGGGTGGCCGGGACCAGTAACAAGATGAGCGAAGCGGCGGCAAAGAAGGTCGCCGTCCACATCCAGGGTACGAGTGCGTTGTGGCCGTGCAGACCGGCGAAAAGGTACTCAATGGTATGCATATGGCCCGGGATGTTGCTGTAAAAACCGGTGAAGACTTCCAACAGGAAGAAAAAGACGTTCAGACACATGGCGTACGTGACGATCCCCGACAGGGTGCGAATCGGCTGATTACCGGGATCAAAGCGGGTATTTTTCCGCACGATCAGGCAGAATATAATCAGTAGAGCGGGTCCGGCGGCAAAGGCGGAAGCCAGGAACCGGGCGGCCATGATAGCGGTCAACCAGAAATGCCAACCCGGTAGACCGGCGTACAAAAAGGCCGTAACGGTGTGGATACTCACAGCCCAAGGAATGGAAACGTAGATAAAGGGTTTAATCCATCGCGGTGGCGGCACAGACTTGCGTTCCGCAGTCAAGACGTTCCACCCGACGAATATATTCAAAAACAGGTAGCCGTTCAAGACCACCATATCCCAAAAAAGGATGGAGTTCGGTGTGGGATGGAGTAAGACATTCAAGGCGCGAAAGGGGTTGCCCAGGTCTGCGATAATAAACAACAGGCACATGGTGACTGCGGCAACACCCAGAAACTCCGCCAAGATAGTGATTCGGCCGAAGACCTTGTAATGGTGAATATAATAGGGAGTGACCACCATCACGGCCGCTGCAGCGACACCGACCAGAAACGTAAAGTTGGCAATATAGACACCCCAGGACACGTCTCTGCTCATTCCCGTAATGCCCAGGCCGTAGCTCAACTGCCAGAGCCACATGACGAAGCCCACGCCCATGACTACGAGCAGGCATGCCATCCATATCCAGTACTTCCGCCCTCCAACTAGTGCCTTCTCAAGCATAGCCACCTACCTCACACAATGTAATATACGTTTGGATTCGTACCCAGCGCCGGTTTACGACGAAGGGAGTATCTGGACCGCAAGAGTTTACGAACTTCCGAATCGGGGTCATCCAGGTCGCCGAATACCAAGGCCGGTTCTTTGCCTTTTTCCCGGGAAAGCTCTTGGGCAACTTCTACGCAGCGGGGGATCCGCCCCTCGGCCAAAAGCTCTGCACAGAAATTACACTTTTCTACAACCCCTTTCATCCGAGTCGGGTAGTCCATGTTTTGCTCTTCCTCATTGATATACTCACGGGGATCCACCCAGTTGAAGCTTCGAGATCCATACGGGCATGCGGCCATACAGAATCGGCACCCGATGCATCGATGCATGTCCATGATGACGATTCCGTCGGTTTCCCGTTTGAAAGTGGCCTTTGTCGGACACACCCGCACACAAGGCGGGTCGTAGCAGTGGTTGCACAGGGACAAAAAGGGCAATTCCTTCAGGTCGTCCATGATCAGTTCATGTTCCTGATCGGTGAAGACATTCTCATAGTTGTCCGACCAGATCCACTGGATCTCATGTTTGGGATTTTCAATATTGGGAACGTTGTGTATTTTGTGGCAGGCAGCCTGACACGCCTTTGCGATTTCTTCGTCCACGGCTTTGACATTGACCACCATAGCCCACCGGGTCGCGGTCAAAGCTTCCCCGGGGGCAAACCCCAAGGGCTTGTCGAATAAATGAAGAATCGTCTCGCTGGGGGTGAAGCTCCCCATGTCCTTGGCAAAGACGTTTGCAGCCGGTTTGGCCGCCACGCCCAACGCTGATATCCCGGCAATCTTTAGAAATTTCCTTCGGTCTACGCCCATTACATCGTCTCCTTAGGTTCCTTGGGTGGAATGTGGCAGTCCCAGCAGTAGGGTTCTACCGCCGTATAATCGTGACACTGATCACAAAATTCCGTTTTCCTGGCATGGCAATTTTCGCTCATGCAGGTCTTCTGCAGACTCATCTCAAACTTTCTGCCATTTTCGTTGATGTAATATCGGTTGGCCGTCCGAACAACGGAATCTCTCCACAGATCCAACACTTGCATGTGGTTCGGCCGCATGTTGGACTCGACACACTTTTTTTCCTTCTTTGGAAGCTTGATGTCCAGCTTTTTTTCTTCCGCTCCCAGGTTCCACCAGAGGGGAAACGCCAACAAGAAAACGCTGATGATCAGACCGGTGATTACTTTGCCTCCATCATACATTATTCACTCTCCTCCTTGCCCGGAAGGGGTTCGCCGCGCAGGTTCACGGTCTTTTTCTTTTCGCCTTCCAATACCAGGGCGTTGGCCACCAATTCATGGATACCCGTAATGTCCACCTCCGGAACATAATAGGTCATCAGGTCGACAAGTACCGCCCGGTCAATGGCACAGATACAGGCCATCATATTGACCCCGTATTTTTCGTGGGCGTACCGTACCGCATTGGCCCTGGGAAGCCCACCGCGCATTCGCAGCTCCATGTCCTCACCGGCGTTCAAACCGGATCCGGCGCCACAGCAAAAGGTTTGCTCCCGGATGGTATTCTCAGGCATTTCGTAGAAGTTGTTACACACGTTCTTAATGACGTACCGGGGTTCTTCAAACAGCCCCATGCCTCGGGCCGGATTGCAGGAATCATGGAAAGTCACCTTCAAATGATCATTTCTGGTCGGATCCAGGTTGAGCTTGTTGTTTTTAATGAGATCCGCCGTAAACTCGGTGATGTGAACCATTTTGGTGGACTTGGCATTTTCAAACTTGGTTCCCGTTAGCGGAGAGACCGGCTCCTCCATTTTGCTGCCTTCCGCCAGGTCCAAATTCATCGTACCCATGTACTGGTTGACCACCCGCCACATGTGCCCGCATTCGCCGCCCAAAATCCACTTCACACCCAATCGTTTGGCCTCGGCATACATCTTGGAGTTCAATCGTTTCATTATTTCATTGGAGGTAAACAGGCCGAAATTCCCTCCTTCAGAGGCATAGGTGCTCCAGGTAATGTCCAATCCCTGCCTTTGAAGTTCGTGGAACAAGATGAGATATCCCATGCAGGTATAGGTTCCCGGATCCCCGAAAACATCGCCGGAAGGGGTTACGAAAAGGACTTCCGCTCCTTTCCGATTGAAGTCCGGCTTGACCCGGACGCCGGTGACCTCCTCGATTTCATCGACGAAGAAGTCAATCATTTCTACGAATGCATGCGGCTGGATGCCCATGTGGTTTCCGGTCCGGTAGCAAAAGGCAACCGGGGCGGCGATCCAGTCGATATTTAATCCAAGCAGGTTGGTTAACTCCCGGCCGATGATGGTTACTTCCGCGGTGTCGATGCCGTAAGGACAGAACACGGAACAACGCCGGCACTCCGTGCACTGGTAAAGATAGTACCACAACTCCTTGAGCCGTTCGTAGTTCAGCTCGCGCCCGCCGGCTATCGGCCCGAGAACCTTGCCCGCGGTGGTAAAATGCTGTCGGTAAATGGAACGTAACAATTCCGCTCGCAGGACCGGCATATTCTTTGGATCCCCAGAACCGATGTAGTAATGACACTTATCGGCGCAGGCGCCGCAACGGACACAAATATCCATGAAAAGCTTGAAGGTGCGAAATCGACTCAAGCGATCCTTCATACCGTCCAGAAAAATCTCTTTCCAGTTTTCCGGCAGCTTCCAGTCTTCGCCCATTGCCGACCATTCCCGTGGGTTGGGCATATCAACGGTCTCGAGTCTTGCCGGCTTGGCTGCATAACAGTGCATTCCCGGTTTGATCTCTACGGGAGTGGTATCCATCCACCCCTTCACCCGGGGTTTGGGCATGTGGTCCACATCACTCAGGAATTCTCCAGGGTCTTGGGGAAGGTTCCAATCTTTCGGTATCCTAGGCATGATCGCTCCTTCTTGGGGTCTATTCTTTTTCCTTTTCTTCTTTGGGTGCCGGCTGTTTCTCTACGGGCAGTCCGGCGGCAATCATCTTGTCTCTAAACTCATCTTCGTACTCATCATAGGTGTGCAGTTTTACTTTAGGATTCCAGGGATTGATGTGCCGGACGGCCCGGTTGTTATTTTCCAGGTTCCGGGTCGGGCTCATAAAGACCCCTCCCATATGCAATAATTTGCTGAAGGGGAAATAAGCGAAAAGCACACTGACCAGGAATAGGTGAATGTAGAACAGCACACTGATCTGCCCCTCGGGGATTTTCGGGTTGAAGTTGGCCAAACTGATGGTCAGCTCTTTGACGCTGACAATGTCGGTCTTCAGTACGTAGCGCAACAAAATGCCGGTGCCCGCAATGGTTAGGATGAGAAAGAGCGGAAAGTAGTCGGCCGGAAGTGAAATATACCGCATCTGGGGAATAAGCAATCTGCGCAACAACAGAAACGTGACGGCCGCTCCCAACAGAAGGCCGCTTTGGTAGGCCGTGGGAGTGAAAAACTGGAAGAAGCCGTCGATCTTCTCAATGAGTGTGACGAACCAGAGATTTTCGGGCGTGAAAAACCGCAGATGTCTGATAAAGACAATCAGAAAACAGTAGTGAAAGGCGATGGAGAAAACCCACAGCCACTTAGACGACGTGTATCGGACATTTTGGCCGGTGTTGAATTCCATCCTCGTATTTCTGAACAGAGATCGGAAGAACAAGACCTCCAGAATCATCCGGCCCCATACCCCGAGCCGTGTGGACGGATTGTCCAGCTTGTCCACATAACTGTACTCGATCCAAGGAAGCGATTTTTGCTGGGAGGCGGTTGTCGGGATACGAAAAGGCACCGGCGACTTGGCCCATTTGATTACCTGGTAAATCATACCCACAAAGAATATCGCGACGGCAATATAGGGGATGACGATTCCAAAGAGGGTCTCCAGGTGTGCTAACCACACGCCCACCAGGGGGATCACCACCAGCCCAGAAATCGCAATACCGGAAATGATAAGACTCAGTATAACATTCATTTAATACTCCCTCGCTTCCCGTGTAAAATTAGCCATTGTCAAGGTCGGCAATGCCTTCCTGGAGGACCTCCGATTGATCGGATGAATCCCCGGGAAACTCATACACCAACCCTGCCTTCTTTAACAGCCTCGAGGTGTGTCTCTTCACAGATTCCACTCTGATGTCGTAAATGTTTTGCCGACAAGCCGAATAGACGTCAAATCCCAACAGGGCCATATGGTCGATCTCCGCTTGAAAATCGACCCACTCCTCGGAAAGGGTGCCTTCCCGGAGCTTTTGCCCAAACGTTTCTCCGATCGCCGTCTTTAAGCCGAACAAAAAGTGCACGGCCTTAGACGGCGTAAACTCCTGTATGGCTCGGATTCTAATTATACCGTCCAGGGCTTTGCTCAGCACTTCATTTCCGGCACTATCAAGCAATGCGTCATAGGCCGCTTCGAGCCCCTCGGAAAGGGTGTGGCCGACGGGGTTCCCGAACCGATCTTTTCTCTTGAAAAACGCTTGACTTTCTTCAGGGTAAGTTTGGAGGGCAATGTTATGCCACCTGTCTACGATGGTGGAACGATTATCGGTAAGTAGCTTCTTAAGACTCATGCGAGGTTTACTTTTTTGATCGTCCGACAGGTTAACAAGTACAGGGTAGAAAGCCCAAACGCCATGATGCTGTGCCAATTACACAAATTGGCGGGACTTGTCAAGGCAAAAAAAGCAAACTTACAAAGTGGTTAGCAATGAAACGCTCATGGATAATGCCTTTTCCGGCACAGGCCGACCATTTGGCCGTATTTTCAGGCATCCAAGCCGGGCCATTCGGCCAACCCAATTGCTTGGAACGGCAGCGTTCTCTTGTAAGGTAAAATCTTGTGGTGCCGGAGGTCGGAGTCGAACCGACACGGGCGCAAGGCCCGGAGGATTTTGAGTCCTCTGCGTCTACCAATTTCACCACTCCGGCAAAAAGACCCGTGGGCGCGAACCGCCCCGCACGAGGCCATGCATTGGCGGCCTCCTGTGAGGTGTGTGAGGAGTCTAGAAAAGGACCTGCCCGTTGTCAATCAGAAATTTGGCAGAAAATTGGCAGAAATTTGGCAGAAATTTGGCAGGCCGGCGGCGGCACTTAGTGGTGTCCTCTCAAACGTCCGGAAGGGATTCCCGCCTGTTCAGGGTCTGCCGATAGACCTTGACATGCCGGTCGCATACGGCTATAATTTTTTAATTAACTTGTCAATCTCACCTGCTTTTATAAGGAGTCATTCATGTTCGGAATGGGAATGCCGGAGATCATCGTGATTCTGGCCATCGCTCTCATCGTCTTGGGGCCGAAGAAGTTGCCGGAGATCGCCAAGTCCCTGGGGCGGGGGATTGCTGAATTTAAGAAGGCCACACAGGATTTCAAAGAAAATATCGACGTCGACAACGATTTCAAAGAGGCCAAAGACACCATTCAGGGAATCAAAGGAGACCTTGAGCGGGGGGTGCGCCAATCCGTATCCGGGGAATCCGTATCCAGGGAATCTGTATCCGGGGAATCCGTATCCGGGGGGGGCGCCTCGATGGAAGTCCAGAAGCCGCAAAACGAGGTCTCTGCGGAAACCGGCGGCGCACCGTCGGAAGAAAGCGAGGCCGGATCCAGTGACGACGACGTGACCGGCGGCACTGCCACATCGGAAGCGTTTCCTCCTGAAGAGGGTGCCGAGGAAGGAGAAGAAAAGGAGAAAGGATCCGCCAAGGATGCCTGAAGATGGTAAGCTGCCTTTCACCTCTCATCTAGAGGAACTTCGCAAACGGCTTATCATCTGTTTCATCGCCGTCGGTGTGGGGTTTTGTCTCTGCTACGGTTTTTCCAAGCAACTTTTCGGTCTTCTCATGCAACCCCTCCTGGCGGCCATGCCACCGGAGGAAAAACTGGTCTATACGGGCCTTCCGGAGGCATTCTTCACCTATTTGAAAGTTGCCTTTTTGGCTGGGATCTTTCTTGCCCTCCCGGTGATCATGTACCAGCTGTGGATGTTTATTGCGCCGGGGCTTTACGATAAGGAAAAGAAGTGGGTGTTGCCCATCGTTTTCCTTTCCTCTCTGTTTTTCATCGGTGGGGCACTCTTCGGGTATTACGTCGTCTTTCCCTTCGGATTTAAATTCTTTATGGGCTTTGCATCGGAGGCCATCAAGCCACTGCCCTCGGTGAAGGAGTACATGGGCTTTTCCACAAAGCTCTTGTTTGCCTTCGGCATCGTCTTTGAACTCCCTTTGTTTATAACCTTTTTGGCAAAACTCGGTATCGTGGATACCCACTTTCTCCGAAAGCAGCGAAAATACGCCATTCTCACCTTTTTTGCCTTTTCGGCGCTGCTTACCCCGCCCGATGTCATCACGCAGGTGATGATGTCCGGTCCGCTGATCATACTCTATGAAGTGAGCATATTCGGCGCCAAGATTTTTGGAAAAAAGAAGGTGACGGAAACCGAGGAAGCGGAATCGGCGGACGCTGAATGATTCCCTCCAAAGCGCGCCCAAATCCACCGCCGGGTTTTGTCCTTGACAGCGCGAGGCTGTTTTGCTACAGCTATCTTGCATAGAGTAGAGAGTAAACCAAAACGATTTCCGTAAGGGTTTTTATTTAATTCTTTAAAAAGGAGGAGGGGTAGGAAATGAAGAAACATTGGTTATGGGCACTGGGATCTGCCGTGTTGGGTGTAGTGTTTGTTTTTTCAGTCGTGGGTGCCGCAGATGTACCCGACAACATTGAATTGAAATCGAAGGTGTACGGGAAGCACAGAAAAGGCATTGTCACGCTGTCGCACAAGAAGCACGCCGAGGACTACAACATCGCCTGTAAGGACTGCCATCATGTCTATAAAGACGGAAAGAACGTATGGAAAGAGGGTGATCCGGTACAAAAGTGTGAAGAATGTCACAGCAAAGCCAAGCCCTCACCGGACGAAAGAAAGAGCATGAGCGACGCCGAGAAGATGGAGGCGTTTCACTATGAAGCCATTCATGAGAACTGTAAAGGGTGCCATAAGAAACTGAAGATGGAAGGAAAGCCGACCGGCCCCATCTCTTGCAGCAAGTGTCATCCCCGAGAGCCCCGAAAGTAAGGATTCGGGAAAAATGAGGAATCGCCGGAAGGGCAAGGTGCGAAAGCGCTTTGCCCTTCTTTTATGGATTCAAAACGGACGAAGTGAACTTAGAAAAATCTCAAAAACGTTTACCCAGAGCGAAAGCAGGCGTCCCCAAAATGGTCACGGAGCGAACAAACGGCTTTGGACGGCGCGATGCCCCAACGTCCCACTGAGTTCGTACTTATCGCAGCCATTTCTGGGACAGTAGACTAGCGATCGGGTTGTCGGGCGGCGCGCCACGCGTGGCTGGTCCGTACCAGGGCTGCCGCCCAGCCGGGGGTTCCC
>CAYTTQ010000007.1:9157-64748 GCA_964440795.1 uncultured Desulfobacterales bacterium
CAGGGCGTGGATGTGAACGTAGGTGGCCAGCGTATTCTGATAACAAATACCGTCCCGGAGTTCTGTGATGCCTTGGCCGCGATGCATCCGAAAGGCTAGGTCTAGTGCGACTCCCTTCCAGCTGAGGACCGTGGAGTAATGAAACTCGTGCCCTCGGATCCGGCTGCCGACGGGAAAATAGGGGTTTTCCCGTTCCACTTCGCAAATCGTATAGCCATGGCCTTGAGGACGCCTGGAAAACCCAAAAACCACCGGTAAGAGCCCCACCATCGGATAGGCCCGCCCCTCCAGAACGAGTCTTTCTCCCAGGTACATGAGTCCTCCGCATTCCGCATATACCGGGAGCCCGTCCTGAGCCAAATGACACAATGCCTTGCGAAACGGCTCATTGGCGGCAAGGCCTTCGGCCTGGGTCTCGGGAAACCCGCCGCCGATGTACAGCCCGTCCAGGTGGTCCAGGCGATGATCGGTCATCGCGCTGATTTCCACCACTTGCGCACCCGCTTGCGTCAGGGCCTCAGTATTTTCCGGATAATAGAACTGAAACGCGGCGTCCCGGATGACCCCGATGCGAGGTTGCCCGACAGGGGAAGGGGATCCGTCCGAATGCGGTGTGTCCGGTCGGGGAGTATGGGAGGCGGCCGTTTCGGCACCGATGGGTGATCGACCAATGGGGCCGGTGTGGGGAAGGTGTAAATCCGAAGCCTGTTCGGCGATGGCGAGGAGGCCATCCAAATCGAGGTGTCGTTCCGCTACTTGGGCGGCCCGGTCTAATGATTCAGCCGCCCACTGATGTTCGGGCGTCGGTACCAGACCCATGTGTCGCTCCGGGAAAACGTTGTCCTTGATTTTGGGTATGGCCCCAAGGACCGGCACATGGCAGTATCTTTCCACCGCCCCTGTGACGACCGATTCGTGGCGAGGACCGGCGATGCGGTTCAAGACGACCCCGGCGATGTGTACGTCGGTATTGAAATGGATACACCCTAAGATGACCGCCGCTATGGTTCGGGTGCTCTTAGTGCAATCCACCACCAGTACCACCGGCGTCTGGAGAAGTCTTGCCAGTTCGGCGGTGCTGGTGCTGCCTTCCACATCGAGCCCGTCAAAAAGGCCGCGATTTCCCTCGATAACCGCTACACCTTCGGCGGGGGCGTGCGAAATGAATGACGAGAGGATTGTTTCGGGGGATATCAGAAAAGAATCCAGATTGTGACAGGGCCGGCCGGCCGCGAGGGCCAGCCAGCCCGCATCAATAAAGTCCGGCCCCTTTTTGTAGGGGGAAACGGCCATCCCGCGGTTTCGCCAAGCTGCGATCAGTCCGAGTGACACAATCGTCTTTCCCGAACCGCCGCGCAACCCGGCGATCAGAATCCGGGACAGGGCCATTTCTAGAGGTTCTTTTGAGTGAACGACACTCGGTGCTTAAGTTGAAACCGCCGGGAAAAAGGAAAATGCAAGCCTATTCCTCCCCTTCTCCCGCATGTTGTTTGCCGCCCCCTTTAAGTCCGATCAAGGTGGTGCTACCGCTTGACCAATACTCCAGGGTTCCTTCTCCAACCATCTTGTTGACCACCTTCTTTACTTCCCGCACTTTTTCGTCCGGGAACATCTTGTAGAAATCCTTGAGATAGAACTTGGATTTGCCCTTCTTCTTTTCCAGGTTTTCTACGATGGTCTTTTTTGCTGCTTCTTCGTCCATTTTGATCCTCTTTTTTCCGCCTACAGGCTACTTGATCGCGTTCGTAAACTTGAAATTCGAGGTCTGGCGCCACGTGTAGTAAGCAGGATCCCGAAAATCGTCTATCAGATGATGCGTAAAGGGGAGGTCACAGATCTCGAACCATCGTTCCCAACCGATTCGTTCCGCCCAATCACCCAATCGCTCGTACTTGTTGGCATGGGAGGAATAGGCATCCACCATCTTCTTGATGGCCTCGGTCATCGACGGCCAGCGCGGCATTTCGTTCGGGATAAAGGCAACGACGACCTTGGAAAACTTCGGTGCGCTGATGCGGTTGGAAACCTTTCCGCCCGCCATGAGCACGATGCCGTCGCCTTCCGTATCGGCCAGCGGCATGGACGGACACATGGTGTAGCAGTTACCGCAGAACATGCAACGCTCGTTTTTTACCGACACACTCTTGAGCGTTTTACCGTCTACTTCAACCTTGGCCGGCTTGATGGCCGCCGTGGGGCAAGCCGCGACTGCCAGAGGAATTTCGCACATCTTGTCCAGGTACTCATGATCCAGCATCGGCGGTTTTCGGTGATATCCCAGAATGGCGATATCCGAACAATGCACCGCACCGCACATGTTGAGACAGCAGGCCATGGAGATCTTCATCTTCGCAGGGAGCTTCATGTTCGTAAATTCGTCGAACAGGACATCCAGCGTGGCCTTGACCGTACCGGAGGCGTCCGTTGCCGGCGTGTGGCAGTGGATCCAGCCCTGGGTGTGGACGATATTGGTGATTCCGGCACCGGTTCCGCCGATGGGGAACTTGTAGCACCCGCCGGGCTGTTTCCGGCTGAGCAAATCATTTTTCAACGGTTCTACTTTGTTTTTATCGTCCACCATGAACTCGATGTTGTTCCGGGTGGTAAACCGGATATACCCATCGCAGTACTTGTCGGCGATTTCGTTGATCTCCCGGATGTGGGAGACACTCATGATTCGACATCCGCCGCATCGAATGGTGTAGAGTTCATCGCCGCTTTCAGCGACGTGAACACAAATTCCCGGTTCCAGGATTTCGTGGTAGAGCCACTTACCCTTGTTCTTCTTGATGACCGGTGGATAGAAATCTTCGTAATACTTGGGCCCGATGTCCGTGATCCGGTCTTCCATCGGTTTGTCGGGATTATATCCTGATGAAATAAAAGCCATTGGCGTCACCTCCTATCTCTGGTGCCATTTTCTGTATTCATGAATGTCACGGTCAAAGCCACCCGGAACTTCTTCTTCCTTCCAGAAGACGTAGGGATTGGACCGCGGCTCTTGGACCATCTGCGGAATAGCGTCGAATCCGGTTACTTCCAGAAGCTTTTGCATACCCTGGCGCTTCATCAGCTCGCCGAGACGTTCCCGGTTCTTGCCTTCTTCCATCCACCAGTCCCAAATCGGTTCGACCACCTTTTCCTTGATTTCGTCGTAAGGTGGCTCCACCTTGATGAACGGAACAATCAGCGTTGCCATTTGGGCACCATCCAGGATCGGGGCCTTGGCTCCGGCCAAAATGGTACAGCCCGTGTCTTTCCCAATCCGCAAGGCCCTGGGCATGACGTTGATGCAGTGCATGCACCGGGTGCACTCTCGGTCGTTGATCTTCAACTTGCTGCCGTCCCAGGCCATACACTGGGTGGGACACAGGTTGACGACCTCTTTTTCGATGTCGAAGGGACCCCAGTCACGACTCTTGAAAGCGCCGCCGTTGGGGGCAATCTCACCGCCCACATAGGCCTTCACGGCCTCTTGATCGATGCGGATGTCATCCCGCCAGGTACCGATAAAGGAAAGGTCCGAACGGGCGATGGAGGCCACACAGCAGTTCGGGCAGCCGTCAAACTTGAACTTAAATTTATAGGGAAACGCGGGACGATGGAGTTCGTCCTGATACTCCATGGTCAACTGATAGCAGATTTCCTGCGTATCGTAACAGGCATATTCACACATGGACTGGCCCATGCAATCCGACGGGGTTCGCAGGTTCGAACCGGAACCACCCAGGTCCTGCTCCAGATTGTGGGTTAACTCGTAGAACACCTCTTCCAGCTGCACCGTTGTGGTACCGATGAAGATGATGTCGCCGGTGGACCCGTGCATATTGGTAATACCACTGCCCCGTCGTTCCCACAGGTCACAGAGTTTCTCCAGGTAATCCGTCGTGTAGTAGTGGCCCATGACCTGGTTCACACGCATGGTGTGAAAGTGGGCGACACCGGGAAACATCTCCGGCTGGTCGCAATACCGACCGATAACGCCGCCGCCATAACCGAACACGCCGACGATACCGCCATGTTTCCAATGCGTCCTGCCGTGCTTAAAAGACAGTTCCAAGACCCCCAGAAGATCCTCGCAACAATCTTGAGGAATCTGGTACTCTACGTTTTTTTCGTTTTTCTGCCTGGACTCCGCTTCCCGCTTCATATCGCTCACAAAGCTCGGCCACGGCCCTGTTTCAAGCTGGTCCAGTAGAGGTGTTTCATGCTTAAGTCCCATTATCCTACCTCCATTCTCTTAAAATATGTGAACTCACGCGGTACAAGCTGTACCCAAATTATCCCCTACGAAAAATATGCCGACGCTCACCTCCTCCCCATCTAAAATCGTCTTTGTGCAAAACCAGAAACTGCCCGGTAAATCTACACTTATTCTCGCCTAACAGGATTTTCTGCAGACAGATAGACGCTTGTGCAAGCCTTGCCTATAAACTTATTTGAGTGCTTTGTCAATAAAAAAAAGAGGCTGGAAACGGGGGGTTGGTGGGACCGGCAAACGGATATTATCCGTAATACCGATCACCATTTGGGGAAAACAAAATGTGCTGAATGGCCTCGTGAAAGACGGTGATGTGTCTGTTTAAATTCTTCCGGATGACCGGTATGTCGGGCGCATCGGCACTGCATGCCCCGACCAGGGCCGCGAAGCGATCCCGAAGACCCGCTTGGCCGGTTTCTCTTACGTAGGAGATGAAGTCCTTGACGTCTGCCCGGTCGAGGGTTAACCCCTCCAAGAATCCCGAAAGCGTGGCGGCAACGCATCCGTCCTCCGCCCATGCCACGTCGCCCACGCCGTCCAGACGATCCAGTCGGGTTCGCAAAGACAGGTTCAACAGAAAAAAAAGCAAGGCATCGAAACCACTTACGCCCTCCACCATGGGTGCATACTGCCTGGCTGTCACCAATCGGACCTCGCTGGCCTCGGGGCGGACGCGGACCACGAAATCCCCGGCGGCGTGGTGCCACGGAAAGATCTGTTGAAAGCTTCGGGTATCATAATAGCCGGTTAGTATCCGGGCGACTTGTGCGTAGGTTCCGGCGGCTTGGGTGTCCGACAGAAACCGTGTTCCCCGATCCGTGTTCCAAACAACGAGTCCAGGGGGGTGTCCCGCTCGTTTCTCCATGGAAAGGTGAAACTCGTGATACCCTTGAAACCAGTCCGCCAGGAACATCACCATGAAGGGTGTGTCGTTACCCGGGGAATTATCGGTCCGGCCGTGACCGCAAGTCTCTTCTCGAAAATACGCCACCGGTAAAAAGGGCGTGCCGGTGGCGGCATCCTTCCGGTTCAGCCGTTTCAATACATCGAACTCCCGATATAATCTTTCCCTTCCTCTCTCGGTGACGGCGACATTCATGACGAATGTTGCAATGTTGCCACCTGCGACGATGACTTCAATTCTGGCAGGATGATAATCGCTGCCGTGCTTTTCGGCGTATATTCGGATTTCTTCAATATCTGCGGGAGAAATCTCTTTGCCCGTTTGGGTCGTTACCGCCGTGCACAAATGCTTACAGTTATTTCGGAAAATGACATCCCGAATTCCTTCGAAGTAGTGGGCATAGGTAGGCGCAAGGGGTGCCCCGTCAATGGATTCCGCTCGGTGAACCCGCAACGGGGTTCGGAGGAATCGATCGTCGACGGAAGCATACCCCTGTGCGGAGGGCGCCAAACAGACGGCCTTGGGGGCTTTTTTCAATGCGGGATCTACCTGTGCGGTTCCAACTCCTCGAGAAATTCCGCCGGGACCTCAAATCCGTAAGCAACTGCATTATCGCAATGCTCGATCGCCTTCTTATAGTCGCCCTTTTCCAAGTAGGCGAGTGCGAGGTTGTTGTGGGCGACCGCAAATTTTTCGTCGAGTTCCAGGGCCTTTTTCGATGCGGCAATGGAGTCATCTATGCGTCCCTGCATGAAATAAGCGCTGGCCAGTGTGCTGTGGGCCTGTATAAACTCTGGGTTGAGCGAAATCGCCTTCTCTAGATATTCCACTGCCTTGTCCGGCTCGCCTTTTTGTAGATACACAAACGCTATATTCCCATAAGGCTGGCAGAGTTTGGGTCTTATCTTGATGGCCTGTTCGTTGAGTCTTAAGCATGCCTCCAGATCTCCTTGATGAAAATGAATTCCCCCTAATGCCACATAGGCTTCTCCCAGGCTGGGGGAACTATCAATGGCCGCCCGGAGTTCTTCTGTGGCCTCGTCAAATTTTCCCTCATTAATGAGGCCGATCGCCAGGTTATAGTGGGTTGTTCCGCATTCCGGATTGCTTTGAAGATTCCGGATTTGTTCTTGGATATAGGCCTTTGTGGTTTGAGGCCTTTTTGGTTTTTCATTCATACATCCATTCCTTTCCAGCAGTTCAAGATAGTTAGATAGTTGAGAAAATTATCAGACCCCGACCCTGTTGTCAATTGATACGGTTTTGCCGGTTCTGGAAAAATCATGCCCAGGTATGAGGTCGCATCGGGGGATTAGGATGGAAAAAAACTTTGCATCACCGGAGCAAACTCGCCGCCCCGCCATTGAGCAGATGGTTTGGTCGCTTCCGATATCAGGATGTCGGACTTTAAAAAGGGCAAGAAATCCGATATCCGAGGCATTAAAACCCGAACCACCGGAAAATCCAATATCGGATGGGTCTGATCCAGCAGGATTAGATCCGTGTCCAGGCGCCGGCATATCTGCTTAACTTGTTCGATTTCGGACAGGATATCCGTCGCCGGTCTATTCCGATAGGGTTTCGTTTCCCCCCGCTCAAGGAATGAAATATCTTTCAAGGAAATCCCGCATTTCATCAATAAATAAAAATTATCGACTTGAGATCGGTGAACCACCGGTCTGTCCAACTGGGGCCGCGGCGTCAGCAGGGTATCTCGGCCCTGCATGCCTTCCGTGAAACACCGGGAAAGGGCTTCGTCCAAATTGAAAGATACTGCGGGGATCAATATCTTGTGTTCGAGCCGATCAGACTTCAAGTTCCTATTGATGAAAAAGGCGCCCAGCGCCGGCAAAAGGCCGTCAAAGGACAAATCTTTGATGATCACCTCCACATTGTTTCTTTCATAGAAGTCAACCAGCCCCCGTATGCCGTCGTTCTCCACGGAGTCGAGGTGTATGGACGGTACCACTCTTTCGGGGCGAATGGTTTCTATTTGCGCGTGGCGTTCAAAGATTTCACAGGAGGCTTGTATAAGGGCTTCTTCCAGGGTATTGCCCGCGGCGATGCCATTGGAGGCGTGAATGTAGGTGACGAAATTGATGGGGACCTGGATCGTATCACCGGAAATCAACGAAATGCCGTCCACCCAGTGATGGGCCATCCGGCTATCCTCGATCTCCGCGATATCTTCCCGGGTCAAATGGGTCTCGTCGGCCAACAGCTCTTCTATTTTCAGTGGATGGCCCAAGTCGTCCTGGTGAGCGTGGCGATATCCGTCCATCCATTCGTGGTTTAGAAATTTCGAAGTGGCTTCGTCATAGAGTGCGGGCACATTAAACCTGACCTCCTGTTCGAAGACCGGATAGAAAAGCCCGGCACTGAATCGTTCCGCCAGTTCGGCATACGCACTCGCCCGGGCCAGCTCCGGGGTGATGCCTTTTCCGTTACAGACGATTCGAATGGAATCGATCCAGGCCCGTCCCCAGTGAATGTTTTCAGACAGACTGACCGGTGCATATTCAGGCTTCAGCCCCAATCGGGCGAATCCCTCTTTGATCCGCTCAACGGTATTGGCGGGAATATCACACTTTCCATACCTGTTTCTCTTGCAGTTTTGAAAATCCATTAGTGCCTCATTCCCGTTGTTTGCTCGCCCCTTTCATGGCTCGGTTTTTTTTAAAACCAGGCAAGCCCACCCCCGCAATCTGGTTTGAAAGGCCATGGCAAAACCGTTCTCGCCAAACGTATCCTCGATGGGTGACAAAAGGTCGTCTCTGAACCCGGAAATAATGAGAATTCCTTCAGAAGTCGCTTTTTCTTTCAGGATGGGGGCGAGGTCGGCCAGCGTAGGCCCCGACAGGTTGGCCACAATAAGCGAAAACTGTCCATTCAGCGTGCTGAAAGCCCCATCGGTAACCCGGACCCGTTGTTCCACCTTGCTGGCGCTTGCGTTATATCGGGCTTCCCACACGGCACAGGGGTCCACATCGGTGGCCACTACTTCCGGGACCCCCAGGCAGGCCAGCGCGATGGCCAGGATGCCCGATCCCGTGCCGATATCCAGACCTCTTAAGGGGCCGGCGGGTAGCATCGGCTCATGATCATGGAAAAGGCGATCCAGGGCCCTCAACATCAGGCGCGTTGTGGGGTGGGCCCCCGTACCGAAGGCGGATCCGGGGCTGATGTTAATAACCACGTCCCCCGGTTCGGCCGAATACGACTTGTGGGGCGGCTTGACGATGATATGCTCCGCCATACGGATCGGCCGGTCAACGGAGGATTCCAGAAAGTTGGTGCCCCCCAGAGATGTGTACGTCAAATCACCGGCGGCAATCATATCTTTAATCGTTTGCTTGACGACGGCCCGATCAGCATCGGCCACCCGGGAAACCCCTGTCAGTAGCTCACCTGAGGGCACTTTCCCGTCCCCGCGCGCAAGGGCGTCGTTTATGAGACTCCTGAGATCTTCGTTCATGATCCAGCCGCCAAAAACACCGCAAGCCGCCCAGGAAGAGGCGGCTTGATACTTGCCGGCGTCCGCTTCGTCGTATGTGACCGGAGGAGATTCCTCCCGGAGCTGAGCAGACGGTGCTGCATCGGCTCAAATGTCAGTCCGATTTCTCTGCTTTCAGAAGATCCCGATACCAGCAAGAAAACTCGTACATTCCCTTGAACCGATCGTCGTCACTCATAATGCCCAAACAGATTTCCCAGACCCCTTGCCCGAACGCATTACTATAGCTCTCTTGCTCCCGGTTTGCCAGGAACTCCCGGGCCAGATCGAGGGCGGTGCGTTGAGTTTGATCTTTGCGTATATCAATAGGATCTTTGGGTTCAATAAAGGGATCCCATTCGTCGTACCCCTCTTTTTTCAGGATGTGCGTCCGCCTCCGTGGGGACATGCTGTCGAAGATGGCCTTCTTTCTTTCTTGTTCTTCCGGTGATAACTTTCTCATAGGCTTTATTTATCTCTATTTCCGCGGCTTCATTCGATGCCGAAGTATTTGTCGTCATATTCGGTAATTAGGGCCACAGAGGGGGGCACTAGGCTCATGCGCATCTTTCCATGTTTTGCACCGATTTGTTCTATCAACTCCCGGGAAAGCGCAAAGAGGCGGTCGTTCATTTTATCAAGATTTACCGTTGGATAGGATATTCCCTCTTGAAACTTTGCGTGCTCACAGATATGGGGTTTTCCTCCAATAGCCGTGGGAATACCATACACGCGGCAGGTGATGGGCCGCCATTCATACAGGTCACACAAATCTTCCGCATTCAGTAACGGGCAGCGAACCCTTTCCTGGGACAGGGCAACCAGGACGTCATCCGGAGATTTCCCCTCATCGATGTGCATCTTTTGCAGTTTCTTCTTGATCTGATAGTATTTTCGATCCACCGTTTCCGCCCGGTCCAGGATCGGTTCCCGTTCCTTTTCGCCAAAAGATTTTCTGAACCGTTCGCTCATGTAGACCGCCTCCACCAGCGTCAGGTCGAATACGGCATGACAACAGTCGGAACAGTGAATTTCACAGCTCACACATTCCTTGTGGGCATCCTTAACGCCTTGAAAAATCTTGTCGACTTCCGCCACCAATGCCTCATATTTGCCGAAAACGTTTGAAAAGTCAGGCATGACCACTCTTTACTCCCTTCCAATTTCTCAATGTGATAGCAGTATTGGTCGACCCTGTCAACGAGCATTTGAGGGGACAAACCGTGGGAATATAGCGCTAAAGCAGGACTTGCGTTTCCCCCGACAATTCCGCTTTCCGAGTGCTTCCGAAAAAAATACACCGGTCAGCAACGAACTTGATTGACCGGGGTGTTGCATAAGGTTCGGGACGGTCTCAGATTTCAATGGCGCTAAAACTCAGCCTTAAGAGTCCCTAAGTTCCGTTGCGGCCGGGTTTACCAAATAAGCCATGTGGATTTACCAAGATATGTGGTGCCTGTTGAACTTCAAAGTAACAACGGAACCAAGGGACTCTAACGGCTTCAAACAGTTAGCCCCATTGAAATTTGAAGCGGCCCTAGCGCGACCTTCTCAAAAGGCAAGTCAAGTTCGTTGGAAGCGCCGGTAACAAGGTTCTCGGTCGTTGACAATGAGGCGCATATCCTCTACCAAATATGTTTCATAAGATCTGCTCGGAAAAGGAGGCAGCATGGTAAAATATGAACTCCAGCACCAGGGGACCGATCTGGGGACCGGGTCGTTTGCCCCCGTGCCGGTAGAGGTTATGGAATTTGAATCCGGCCTCGATTACCTCAAGAACCACCCGTATGACGAATTTATGCATAATTATCTGCTGGATATCGGTATGACGTTTGGACCCAACCTCGTCCAACACCTCATGGAGACCGCTAAAAGTGAAGGTCCTCATCTGCTTGCGCTCATGGTGGAGTTGGGTTTCTTGAGCCAGCGATTGGCCGAGGTGGTGAGCCCCATGGATAATACTGAGATGGAAAAGCTGGCCGCCTTCACCCCGCTTATCTACATTCGCTGGTCACTTGAAGAACAAAGAGATGCGCTGCGTCCCTATTGGCTTGGCATGTTCGCCGATTCGGTGTTGCGGCACCGGCCACGGGTTCCCGTCGAGGACGTCGCATACCCCCTTCCCTTTGACAGGGAGAGCATCCGCGCTTGGGAAAGACAGGCGGTCCACATCGCGGAAATCGTCCCTCGTTGCGTCGCGTCGACCGGGGACCAGAGGCGTTCGAAAGAAACCTATCAGCGGGCCACGGACCGTCTGGCCGGAATGGGGCTGAGAATGAGCCCGGTAACAAAAAACCCGGCAAGCCTCACGCCGTTCGCCCTTCAAGTGGAATGGCAAATGGCAGTGACTGTCTCCGCAGGGCGGCATGATTGGGTCTTGGCGGGGCGAATGACGAGCTACGGGAAAGGCGGGGATATGGACGCTGCCCGGGCTTCCTGCTTCATGGAGGTCGTCGAACGGGTGTCGGCCTTTGCCGGCTTCGATTCGGAAGGTCCCGTCGGTTACGAGGAAGATCCGTCTTGGGTTGTGGGTCATCGGGACGACCTGGCTGAGTCGTACCCCCTTTTGGATCCCAACGAACTCTTACTGGAAGTTTCCTATGGTAACCAAGTGCTTTCGTGGATCCGCGGTGAGCGGGTTACCGAAACCGGTTCCGAGCCGATTTACGTCCCTGCGCAGCTGGTCTTCCTCTTTTGCAACCTCGACGAAATCAGTCTGACCAGCGGTCTCCCGTCCACGGGGCTTGCTTCGGGAAACACCTTGGAAGGGGCCAAGCTTAGTGCTCTGCTCGAAGTCATCGAGCGAGATGCAGAACGGTTGGTTCCCTATTCCCGGGACCGATGTTTCTTCCCGGATCCCGATGTATCTGCCTTGAGTCCGATTCTCAAGGATCTGGGAGAGGCCGGATCGATGATCCTGTTTATGGACATGACGTCCGAGTTCGGCGTTCCTTGCTTCAAGGCGTTCGTCGAAGGACCGAACGGTGAGATTTTGAAGGGATGTGCCGCAGACCTGGACGGTACCCGGGCGATGGTGTCGGCGTTGACGGAACTGCCCTATCATCCCTCATGGTTTCCGTTACAAGCTCCGCCCGGCGATTTGCCCACCCGCGGGGCGGACGTGATCGAATCTTTTTCCTCCGGGAAGACCGCCCAAGACCTGGCGCTTTTGGAAAACGTTCTGATGGCGAACGGCTACCGGCCCATCTATGTGAATCTTGCACGGAAGGATCTCGGTATTCCCGTAGTCAAGGCGGTGGTGCCGGGACTGGAGATGTTGCCCGAGTTTCACTCCTACTCGCCACTGACCTTTCGCCAATTCGCCCATTACTTCCGTTGATAGGAGTCCGGTTTAGTAGGAGTCCGGCCTGAGTTTCTTGACTATCCCCCCGGCTTTTGTCAAGATTAACGAAATCGTAAAAATTGTGGCTGCCCCCAGGACCCAGGACCCCACGGAGGCCCCACCGATCGTTCGGGGAGACCGTCATGGAACCATTGTTGGAAGTATCAGGGCTTTGCAAAGAATTCGGCGGCCTTAGGGCTATTAAAGACTTGTCGTTTGCGGTCTACCCGGGGCAAGTCAAATCGGTTATCGGCCCCAACGGTGCGGGGAAGACCACGCTCTTTCGAATGATTACCGGCATCGTAAAGCCTACGAGCGGAAAAATCCGTATGGACCATACGGCCTTAAACGGGCTTCGGCCGCACCAGGTGGCGGAAAGAGGAATTGCCAGTACCTTTCAGACCGTTGAGTTGTTCGGGGAGATGACCGCGCTGGAAAATGTAATGGTGGGGCGTCACGTACGGAGCCGGTCGGAGATTTTTTCCTCGGGCCTGCGCCTGGCCGGGATGCGCCGGGAAGAAGATGAGATCAGACAGATGGCCCTCGAAAAACTCGACTTTGTGGGCCTGCTTGATAAAGAGAATCTCAAGGCACACAGCCTTTCTCTGGGAGAACAGAAAAGCCTGGAAATCGCTCGTGCCCTGGCGACAGGCCCCCGGCTGCTCTTGTTGGACGAGCCGGCCGGCGGACTGAACGACCGGGAAACCGAACGGCTTGCCGAGCGGATTTCGGCCATCAGAGACCAAGGGATAACGGTTTTGTTGGTGGAACATGACATGAATCTGGTCATGAACATCTCCAACGACATCGTGGTCATCAATTACGGAGAGAAGATCGCCGAAGGCCCACCTGAGGCGATTAAAGATAATCAAGCCGTGGTGGATGCCTATCTGGGAGAGGCCATAGACTACTCAGACCTGAGGCGTTTGGAGAAGGACACCGTTGAAACATATTCGTAACTTCAGCATTATCGCTCATATTAACCATGGAAAATCGACCCTCTCCGATTGTTTTATCCAAACGAGCGGCATTGTCCCGGACCGGGAGTTTAAGGAGCAAATCCTGGATTCCATGGATCTGGAGAGAGAACGAGGGATTACCATAAAAAGCCAGGCCATCTCTTTGCCTTACACGGCGGCGGATGGAAAGACGTATACCCTGAATCTCATTGATACCCCCGGCCACGTTGATTTCACGTATGAGGTCTCCCGGTCCTTGGCCTCGTGCGAGGGGGTACTTATCTTGGTCGATGCCAGTCAAGGCGTGGAGGCTCAGACCGTGGCCAACCTATATTTGGCCCTGGACCACAACCTGGAGATCATTCCCGTCATCAACAAAATCGATTTGCCGGCGGCCGATGTGGAACGAACCCAGGCGGAAATCGAGCACGATCTGGGGCTGGACTCCGAGGATGCCATCCTTGCCTCGGCAAAAGAGGGTACCGGCATCCACGAAATTATGGAAGCCATCGTTACCAAGTTACCCCCGCCGAGTGGAAGTCCCGACAAACCTTTCCAGGCCCTCATTTTTGATTCCAGCTACGATCCGTACCGGGGGACCATCATTCATTGCCGGATTTTTCAGGGAAGCCTTAATCCGGGCCAAACGATTCGCTTTATGTCCAACAATGCTACCTATCGTGTGGAAGAGGTGGGGATCTTTCAAATCCGGCGGGTGAAAAAAACGGAACTCTCCGCGGGGATGGTGGGGTATATCATCGCCGGTATAAAGACCCTAAGCGACACCAAGTGCGGGGATACGATCACCCGGGACGATTTTTCGTGCACCCGACCGCTGCCCGGATTCCGGGAGGTCAAATCGGTCGTTTTCTCCTCTATATATCCTGTGGCCTCGGATGAATATGCAGACCTGGTCAATGCCATGGACAAGCTGAAGCTTAATGATGCGGCCTTGGAATATGAAAAGGATACTTCGGCAGCTCTCGGTTTCGGATTCCGGTGCGGGTTTCTGGGACTTCTCCACCTGGAAATCGTTCAGGAACGGCTGGAACGCGAGTTTGGTTTGTCTCTGATCATTACGTCTCCATCGGTCAAATACCAATTCATCATGAACGACGGTAGTGCGAAAACCATAGACAATCCTTCGCTATATCCGGATCCCACGGACATTGCATCGACGCAAGAGCCCTTTATCCGGACGACGATCATGCTTCCGGACAAATATCTCGGAGCGGTCATGCAGCTGTGTCTGGAGCGACGGGGGACAAAAACGCAGCCGCATTATATCGGTACCCAGCGGGTTGAACTGGTTTGTGAGTTGCCCTTGGCCGAGGTGACATACGATTTTTATGACCGTTTGAAAACGGTAACTCAGGGATATGGGTCCTTCGATTATGAAATGCTCGATTACCGGGACAGCGATCTGGTCAAACTGGATATCCTCATCAACGGGGAACCGGTTGACGCCTTGTCCCAGTTGGTGCATCGGGAAGCGGCCTACAAGCGGGCCCGTCATGCCTGCGAAAAGCTCAAAGAAGAAATTCCCAAACAGATGTTCAAAATCGCCATCCAAGGGGCCATCGGCGGAAAAATTATCGCGCGGGAGACCATTTCCGCTTACCGTAAGGACGTCACGGCGAAGTGTTACGGCGGGGATATCACCCGAAAACGCAAGCTGCTGGAAAAACAAAGAAAGGGCAAGAAGCGGATGAAGATGGTCGGTTCGGTAATGATTCCCCAGTCCGCTTTCTTGGCCGTACTCAAACAAGACAGTGAATAGACCGAACAAGTGTCCCGTGTGCGATTTTCAGTTTGGGCGTGTCCCCATGTAACTTTTGTGTTGATATTTTTGTTGAACATGATAGGTTCCCGACACAGACAGCTTAAATAGTCTGTCAGTGTCTCATCTTTTGCCTCTGGAGGTTGTCGGAAATCGCTTTCTTCGGAGGCTTTTTTATCTGTTGTGATTCGGTATGCAACCCCCGAATCCGGCAAGTGTACCGATTCCCCCGTATATGCCCTCCATCCCCGGAAGGAGAACACCATGATGCCGATTACTGACACCGAGGCTTGGAAAGTGTTGGGCCTTCATTATAAGGAGATAAAGGAGACCCACATGCGGGATCTCTTCGCACAAGATCCGGGCCGTTTCGACCGATTTTCCCTGCGTATCGACGATCTCCTCCTCGACTATTCAAAAAACCGTATTACCGAGCAAACGATGTCGCTACTGTTCCGGTTGGCCGAGACCGCCGAGGTGCCGAAATGGATAGAACGACTTTTTCGGGGTGAAAAGATCAATACCACCGAAGACCGGGCGGTGTTGCACGTGGCCTTGCGCAATCGGGTCAACCGGCCTATTTACGTCGATGGGGTGGACGTAATGCCGGCGGTGAATGAGGTGTTGACGCGCATGGGCGATTTTTGCGCGGCGGTCCGTGACGGTCAATGGCGGGGATACACGGGCGAGGTCATCACGGATGTGGTGAACATCGGTATCGGGGGGTCCGACCTGGGCCCTTGTATGGTGACCCGGGCACTGCAGCCTTATTCCAAGCGGGAGTTGCGTACCCATTTTGTTTCCAATGTGGACGCCACTCATATCGCCGAGACCTTGCGAGCAGTGGATCCGGAACGGACGTTATTCGTCGTTGCATCGAAAAGTTTTACTACGCAAGAGACCTTGACCAACGCCCACACGGCCCGCCAGTGGTTTTTGGACCACGGGGGAACCAAAAGCGCCATTGCCAAACATTTTGTCGCCGCGTCGACGAACGCAGAGGCGGTGTCCCGGTTTGGGATCGACACCCGGAATATGTTCGAGTTTTGGGATTGGGTGGGAGGGCGCTATTCCCTGTGGAGCGCCATCGGCCTTTCCATCGCGCTTTCCATCGGCATGGATCACTTCGAATCGCTTCTTGCAGGCGCGCATGACATGGATGAGCATTTCCGGCGGTCACCGCTGGATCAAAACATGCCGGTCATCCTTGCATTGCTGGGTATTTGGTATAATAATTTCTTCGGGGCTGAAACCCACGCGATTTTGCCTTATGATCAATACTTGGATCGGTTTCCCGCCTATTTTCAGCAAGGGGATATGGAAAGCAACGGCAAGCGGGTGGACCGAGAAGGCAAGCCGGTGACCTGCATGACGGGGCCCATCGTCTGGGGAGAACCGGGAACCAACGGGCAGCACGCCTTTTATCAACTGATCCATCAAGGTACCAAGCTGGTACCCGCCGATTTCTTGGCCCCCATCGTGAGCCACAATCCCATTGGCAAACACCACGAGATTCTGCTGTCTCATTTCTTCGCCCAGACCGAGGCGTTGATGCGGGGAAAGACGCTGGAGGAAGTGCGGGCGGAGATGGCGTCCGCCGGCAAGCCGGAGTCGGATATCGAGGCGCTGGCCCCTCACAAGGTCTTTGAAGGAAATCGTCCCACCAATTCCATTTTGTTCCAAAAGCTCACCCCCAAGACATTGGGCGCGTTGATCGCCCTTTACGAACACAAGGTTTTCGTTCAAGGGGTTATCTGGAACATCAATTCCTTCGATCAGTGGGGGGTTGAATTGGGTAAGGTTCTGGCCAAGGCGGTTCTGAATGAACTGGACGGTGATGAACCCGTAACATCGCATGATGCCTCAACCAACGGTTTGATCAACGCCTACAAGGCAAGCCGCTAGGAGCCTGTCGGAGAACTCCTATTGTCGCTCTGGGTGAGCGTTTTTGACGCATTTCTAAGTTCGCTTTGCTGAAACGCCAAAACTCGCCGCTCGGCTACATGCCTAAAACAGTTGCCCGACTTACGTCTCGGTCTCCCTTGGCTTTGTTGTGGCGAGAACTTGCGTATTCTGGATAACCGCGAAACTTTATCGTTTTCAGCGGCAGGTTTTCTTGATAACCCTTACGTATAGGTTGCGGCTTCGGGTGAGGAGTCGGGCCTAATCGTTTATGCTGTCATCGAGGATAGGGTCTTATGGGGATACGGTTTCGAATCTCATTTTTTCTGATGCTATGGGTGCTCCTTTTGTTGGGTGGTTGCGGAAAGGACGAAAGCACCGATATCTCTTCCGGTCGTCGGGCTGCACCGGACTTCGCGCTGAGAGATCTAAAAGGGGGGGTGCTTCGTTTGGAGGACCTTCACGGCAAGGTGGTAGTGCTCAACTTTTTTGCCACCTGGTGCGGTCCTTGTCGACAAGAGGTGCCGGACTTCATTCAGTTACGGAAGCAGTTTTTCGACCAGGGATTTGAGATCGTCGGGGTCGGTCTGGATATGGAAGGGGCACCTATTCTTGAGTCCTTCGTCCAACATTTTCACATTACCTATCCGGTTGTGGTGGGCACTCGGGACGTAGTGACGGACTACGGAGGTATCGAGGGCGTACCCACGACGTTTTTTATCGACCGAGACGGCCGAATTGCCAAACGGGTCATCGGGCTGCTGCCCAGGCACAGGCTGGAACAAACAGTGAAGAACTTGCTGTAGGCTTCAGCGGCCCCATACCAAAGACCGGTGGATCCAACCGACCTCGCCGTCGGCGTGTTCAATTTTAAGCCATTTCTTTTGGGCTGCCAGCATCTTGAAGCTGACCCCCTTTTCCGCCTGGAACAATACCCTGAAGTCGGTTCCCGGCCCTTTGCGCACGTTTACCAGCGGGGCTTTGACAACCACGGACGGTATCTCCTTTACCAGCGAGTGAAAAATCCAGCCGATGTCCCCTTCAAAGTCCCGCCCCTGGTACCAGTCCCCCGATGATTCGATTACTTCCAGGGGATAGTACTTGCCTACCGTCCAGAGGATATCGTGGTCGGTACCGGGACCGGACCGAACGTTGGCCCGGTCTACCACAACGGCCACCCGCTGGGCCATTGCACTTCCCGCCGCGGAGATAACCAACAGGATCACCAAGACACATACCCGTTTCATCATTGTCACACCACCTGTCTTTCGGTCGCCGTTTTAGGTATCTACCGCAACGGTGTCTGCCCACACCGACACCATGAAGCCGGCCGCCTTTTGGTTTCTTTGTTTCCCTGTCCCCGCCCTTTTCCCGGCGGGTATTCCGTCTCTTTCAAAGAGATCCTAAACACTGACAAATCGTTTTTCCGGCAAGGTTACGCAAGTCAACGTGTTGCCGTATACAGCACCGGTGTCGATACCGATTTTATTCTTGATGTCCAACGGTTTTCGAAATGGTGTATGGCCGAAAACAACCGGTTTGCCGAAGTCAAAATCAGAATATATGAATTCGTCTCGAATCCACAGCATATCCCATGGATCCTGTTTTTCAAGGGGAATCTGTGGTTTCAAACCGGCGTGGACGAAGATATACGATGGGGTCTCATAATAAGAACGGAGGGATTCAAAAAAAGCCAGGTGCCGAGCGGGTATGGGCCCGGTCTCCGCCTTATCCGGTATCTCCCCATAACTTTTCAAGGTGGCCTCGCCTCCGTTGTCCAGGAACATCATCAGGTCCGTACCTTCCAGGTAACTTTCCAGCATTTCTTCATGGTTCCCCTTTAAAAAAACCACCCGGTCCGTCTTGGCTTGCAGCCGGATCAGGTAATCGACTACCTCCTTTGAGCGGGGTCCCCGGTCGATATAGTCTCCCAGAAATATCACCCGGTCCCGGTGGAAGTCGATTTCGATGCGATCCATTAACTGCAGCAACTTGTCAAAGCAGCCGTGAATGTCGCCGATGGCAAAGATCCGTTCCATATCGTTAGAACCAGTTGATCGTGAAGGCTCGCCGTCTGTCATCGAGTCTTGAAATCCCCTCTTCAGCGGCAATGTCCACGGCCTCTTTATATTCTTCGTCACGGAGGGGCCGGGCGATATCGGAGTCGTTCATTGCCTGACCGCAGGGACGGTACTGCGCCATAATGTTGACATAACTGTTTGTCGATATTTCCGTCTTCAAAAAGCGCATAATATCGCGGGTTCCCCCCAGGCCGTTGGGCAGGACCAGATGCCGGATCAACACCCCCCGCACGGCAATGCCCCGAGCATTGATCTCTAAGTCGCCAACCTGTCGATGCATCTCCCGCAGGGCGTCTCGAGCGATTTGTGGATAATCGGCAGCCTTGCATAGCCGTTTTGCCACGTCCGGATCCCAGAACTTGAAGTCGGGCATATAGATATCAAAGACCCCGTCCAACAGCTTGAGTGTTTCCACCTTGTCATATCCGCTGCTGTTGTAGACCAGGGGAACATGTAGTCCTCCCTCGATGGCTTTCTCGAGACCCATCAGAATCTGGGGGACCACGTGAGTCGGTGTGACAAAATTGATGTTGTGACACCCCATTTTCTGAAGGGAAAGCATTGCCGTGCCCAGGTCCTCGGAAGACCATTCAGTACCTGCCATCTCATGGCTGATATCGTAGTTCTGGCAAAAGAGACACAACAGGTTGCAGCCGGCGAAAAAGATGGTGCCCGACCCATGTTTTCCCACCAAGGGCCGTTCCTCTCCAAAGTGGGGGTCGCAGCCGGTCACCACGGCCTTCTCGCCGGTCTGGCATATCCCCGGCTCCCCGATCAGCCGGTTAACTCCACATTCTCGCGGACAGAGGGAGCAAGACGCAAGTGCTTTCCGGGCGGAGCGAATCTTCTCCGTCAAGCGTCCCCGGCGATATGTTTCTACGTATGCAGGTTCCAAAAAATCGCCCTCAATGGTGTCCGCCACGCTCGTATCGACTCCCTTAATTTTCGAGAGAAACGCCCGTCATCTCGAAACCGAAACATTTGGTCGGCCTCTTTCTCACGCCCGTCCATAGGCCCTGCTCCTTATCAGGTGACATAAATCGTACTCTTTGGGTCTTCCCGTTGTCAAGTTATCCCAAATCCATCAAATGACGACTGGGACACCGGATGTACAAAAACGTTATTGTCATGACAAATGCCCGGCAATTCGGGCAACGGACATCGCTGTGAAATAGGGGATTAGAGGAAAGCACTGGCTTTTTTGGATGGCTTGTACTATGAGAAGTGTGTGATTTGGATACCGATTTTCAGTCGGTAAATGGGCAATCACCTCTGGGGTGAGCGAGAATATGGGAAAAGCAGTTACGCGGGTCTTGGCCTACGTGCAGATATGCTTGGTATGCGGTTGCATTTTTTACTCTACGTATGCGTTTTTCATCGGTCGTTTTGAGCAGGCCTTTTTGCCCTATCCGGTGTTGATCCTCTATTATCTCTTTTTTCTGCGTAAGACGAGAAGCCGACAGGCGACGTGTGACAACCCCGATCCGTCCGCCAAGCCCTGACAAAGGATTCTCATGATCCGAAAAGCAACCATCCATGATGTTAAAGCCATCCACTCCTTGCTTAAATCATACGCCGATCAAGGGCAGCTCCTGCCCCGGGCGCTGAGTGACCTCTACGATTGCGTGAGGGACTTCAGCATATTTGAAGACCCGAGCCGGGGCGTCGTCGTGGGAATTTGTGCACTCCATGTCTGCTGGGAAGATCTGGCGGAAATCCGATCTCTGGCGGTGGAGGAGGCCCGTCAGGGCGAGGGAATCGGATCGAATCTGGTGACGGCGGCTATCGCAGAAGCACAAGGGTTGGGGATAAGTCGGGTGTTTACCCTGACCTATCGACCTGAATTCTTTAAAAAACACCGATTTCGGGTTGTGGATAAGGCCACGTTGCCACAGAAGATTTGGGCGGATTGCATCAAGTGTGTGAAATTTCCCGATTGTGACGAAATTGCCTTAATCCGACCGGTGGATGGGTGAATTCGAGTGAAAGGTGGGAACCGTTCCGGAGAAGAATAAACCGACGGGTGGGTCTAATGTTTAAGAGCCGTTTTTCCGATATAGTGCCTAAGGGATAACTGTGTCGGGTTCCTGGCATGATAGTTGCTTTTAACCAAGGAGTCCGGGAGGTTCCGGTGAATAAGCCTTGACACGGTTTATGAACGTTTGGTAAACGATTCTCCAATCGTGATGTAGTTCGAATGGCTTTTTCCACCTTCAAGCAAGGGGGGCTTGATTTTGCCACGACAAAAGATCACCTTTCTCATTGTTCCTGAAAACACCTCACATGTAAAACAGGTCAAGTGTTCCAAGGTGTTCCTGGGTGTTGTTGCGGTCATGGTATTGGTACTGTTGACCGGCGCGGGGTTTTTGGTCCACGACTACGTCAGGGTGAAGGGGAAGGTGCCGGCGATGGAGGCCTTGGCCCGGGAAGTGGCGAATCAGCGGGTGCAGATACAGGCATATGCCAAACGGATCGGATCCCTAAATAAACGCATGACCGCCCTGCACGATTTCGAAAAGAAGATACGGATCATCGCCAATGTGGAAGCGCCGGATCACCAGGACGGTGTATTCGGCATTGGGGGCACGACGGGTCAAGATTTGGAAGACCTGCCCAAACTCACCGAAAGCCACAATCCGGTCATGCGAACGATGCATGCCCAGTTGGAGCAACTGGATGAGGCCGCGTTCGTCCAGAAGAAGGCCTTTGAAAAGCTCCACGATCACATCCAGAATCAAAAAAACCTGCTGGCTTGCACGCCGGCGATCAAACCGACTCGGGGGTGGATTTCCTCCAAGTTCGGGTATCGGAAATCGCCTTTCACCGGATTGAGAGAGTTTCACGGCGGCCTTGACGTGGCCACTCGACAGGGGACACCGGTGATCGCCAGTGCGGATGGTCTGGTTACATTTACCGGGAGAAACGGTGGTCTGGGCAAGGTGGTCAAGATCAGCCACGGCTACGGGAAAGTAACCCGGTATGCCCATCTGCATGAGATCCTGGTTCAACGAGGCGATCGCGTGAAGCGGGGAGACAAGATCGGCCTGGTAGGAAATACGGGCCGGAGCACAGCGCCCCATCTCCACTACGAAGTGCACGTGAACGGTATTCCCGTCAATCCTGAAAAGTACATCCTCAATTAATTTCGATCCATCCGCTGCTTGTTTATTTACATCACAGGGATACCCGGCCTCTGCCATGGCTGTGATTTAGGGACCAGAAAAGCCTTGGTTGGGATCCGGAATGTCTGCTATAGATTACCGAAAGGATTTTTGCATCAGCCCTTATCCGGGATCGGTCTGACATCCCGTGGTTTCCACCGGTTGGCGGGGTGGCGAGACGACCCGATTTCATAGATCAGGAAGGACTTTCTTTGCCCATGATTGGAAATGTTTTACATAAGATTTTCGGGAGTAAAAACGAACGAGAACTCAAGAAATTAGAACCCCTTGTAGAGCAAATCAACGGCCTGGAATTGGACATCCAGGCGCTGAGCGACAGTCAGCTTCAAGGTAAGACCGTCGAATTCCGGGAACGGATCGACGCAGGCGCCTCCGTGGATGATCTCCTGCCGGAAGCCTTCGCCGTAGTTAGGGAGGCGTCGAAACGCACGCTCAACATGCGGCATTTTGATGTTCAACTGATCGGTGGCATTGTGTTGCATCAAGGCAAGATTGCGGAAATGAAGACCGGCGAGGGAAAGACGCTGGCGGCGACCTTGCCCGCGTACTTGAACGCCTTGAGCGGCAAGGGGGTTCACATTGTTACAGTCAACGATTACTTGGCCCGTCGGGATATGGAATGGATGGGTCAGGTCTACAATTTTCTGGGCCTCACGGTGGGAACCATTGTTCAAGGGTTGGACGATCAAGAGCGGAAAGAGGCTTACAATGCGGATATCACCTACGGCACGAACAACGAATTCGGTTTTGACTATCTTCGCGATAACATGAAGTTTTCCCTGGAGGCAATGGTCCAGCGGCGACATCATTTCGCCATCGTGGATGAGGTGGACAGCATTCTCATCGATGAGGCGCGGACGCCCCTGATCATTTCAGGTCCCGTGGAGCAGGCCACGGACCAGGTGTATGACGAGATGAGACCCAAGGTGGTGAAATTGCGGAGTCACCAGGACCGGTTGGTCGGCGGCCTTCTGGATGATGCTATGGAACGGATCCAACAAGGCAACGAGGACGACACCACGCTGGAACTGTTGTTGAAGGTGAAGCGAGGAGATCCCAAGAATCCCCGGTTTCTGGATCTTATTTCAAAAAACCCGGCTTTGATGAAGAAGGTCGAGCGTCTGGAAGGGCATCTATCGACACAAAAACTGCTCCCCGAAGTCGATCAATCCCTTTTTTGCGTTATCGAGGAAAAGAATAATCTGGCGGAGCTCACCGAGAAGGGGCTTCATTTGATCTATGGCGGCCGTGCAGACGACTATATCGTTCCCGACCTGGATGAAGAATTGCAAAAGATTGAGGATAACGAGGACCTGAGCGCACCGGAAAAGCGGGTGGAGCGACAAAAGGCCGAGACGGCCTATAGGGAAGCCTCAGGGAGATTTCACGCCACCCGACAGTTGATTAAGGCGTTTTGGCTCTTCAATAAGGACGTCCATTATGTGGTCAAGGACGGTCAGGTGGTTATCGTCGATGAATTCACCGGACGAATGATGCCGGGACGGCGGTGGAGCGACGGATTGCACCAAGCGGTGGAGGCCAAAGAAGGCGTAACGGTGGCGGAGGAAAACCAGACCCTGGCCACGATCACATTCCAGAATTACTTTCGCATGTACGACAAGTTGGCGGGCATGACCGGAACAGCGGATACGGAGGCCGCCGAGTTCAAGAAGATCTATAATCTGGATGTGGCGGTTATCCCGACCAATGAGCCCATGATCCGAATCGACTATGCCGATGTCATCTACAAGACGGAACAGGAAAAGTTTAAGGCGGTGGTGGAAGAGATCAGAGAACTCAACGGCAGAGGCCAGCCCGTTTTGGTGGGCACCATCTCCATCGACAAATCTGAGCAGTTGAGTGCCATGCTGTCCAAGGCCAAGGTCGAGCACGATGTCCTGAATGCCAAAAATCACGAAAGAGAGGCCGAAATCGTGGCCAACGCCGGGCATAAGGACCATGTGACCATATCCACCAATATGGCGGGACGAGGTACGGACATCGTCCTGGGAGAAGGGGTCAAGGAGTTGGGCGGCCTGCATATCCTGGGTACGGAGCGCCACGAAAGCCGGCGTATCGACAACCAGTTGCGGGGCCGATCGGGCAGACAAGGAGATGAAGGATCGTCACGGTTCTATTTGTCCTTGGAAGATGACCTCCTTCGGGTCTTCGGTGGGGAGCGGATTTCCTCGGTGATGGAACGGTTGGGCATGGAGGACGGGGAACCGATCGAACACAAAATGATCAGCCGGGCCATAGAGAACGCTCAGCGAAAGGTGGAAGGTCAAAACTTCGACATTCGCAAGCACTTGCTTGAATATGACGACGTCATGAACAAGCAGCGGGAAGTGATTTACAACCAGCGGTTGGAAGCACTGGGTGGCGAAGATCTCCACTCGAGTATAGAAGACATGATCTGGGGGGTGTGCCAGCGGCTGGTCTACGGGTTTTGCGAGGAAGACACCCTGCCCGAAGAATGGGACATGAAGGGACTTCGGCAGGACGTCTATCAGCAACTCGGCTTCCGGCTAAGTATCGACCGGGAGACCCAACGGGAACTCGACCGGGAATCTCTGGTCCAGGAGGTCTATGACGCCGCGCTGGCGGCGTATCGAAAGAAGGAATCGGATATCGGATCCCAAGAGCTGCGGGAGCTGGAACGTATGGTGCTTCTGCAAGTGGTGGACAACCTGTGGAAAGAACACCTCCTGGCCATGGATCATCTCAAGGAGGGGATCGGTCTGCGGGGGTACGGACAACAGAATCCGTTGGTGGTCTATAAGCAAGAAGCCTTTGACATGTTTGCCAAAATGATCGACCGCATCAAGGAGGAAACCGTACGATACCTGTTTCGAATTCAGATTGCCAAGCCGGAAGAAATTGCCGCCGAGGAGAAGTCCAAACGGGAAAAAATTAGCTATTCCCACGGAGACGAGGGTGCCAATGCGCCGGTACGAAGAAAAGAAAAAAAGGTCGGTCGCAATCAACCCTGTCCCTGCGGAAGTGGGAAGAAATACAAAAAATGTTGCGGGAAGTAGAGGAGAAACGTCGAGCATCCAACGTTCAATGCTTGAATGAAAGACAGGCGCTTGGAGACGGTTTGACAAGTTCGAACGCCCCAGTGGCAGGTGAAGTAAAGAAGACAACGTTGAACATCCAACATCCAACGTTCAATGCTTGAATGAAAGACAGGCCAGCGACATTGGTGCTTCATGATTCTCGATATTGCTCAGGCCCGAGCTTTTTGATTCGACGTTCATTTTTTGAAAACCGCCTCCTATAATCTGTCTGAAGCAGAAGGTCCAATGCCATGAACGAAGTTCCCGGGTTTCTGGCCGGGGCGGTGGCTGCCGGCATTAAGATGCAAGACCGGAAGGATTTGGCTGTCATCTTTTCCCAAGTGCCTGCCTGTGCGGCCGGTATGTTTACCACCAACCGAGTGCAGGCGGCCCCGGTCATCTTGGACAAAGAACGACTGATATCCGGCCGGGCCCAAGCGATTATCGCCAATAGTGGAAACGCCAATGCCTGCACGGGGCCCGCCGGTATGGATGCCGCTCGGTGTGTGGCCGACCATGCCGCTTCGGCGCTGGGTCTCGAGGCCGACCTCGTGCTGGTGGCTTCAACCGGTGTCATCGGGCAACCATTGCCCGTATCGGTGATTACCGAGGTTTTGCCCGAGGCCTTTCGCACGCTGGTCCCCGGCGGTTTTCCCCAGGTCGCCGAGGCCATTATGACCACGGATACCCGTCCGAAGATCGCTTCGAGAACGGGACGTGTCGATGGCCAGACATTTACCGTGACCGGTGTCGCCAAAGGGGCGGGTATGATTCGCCCCGACATGGCAACCATGCTCTGCTTCGTCTGTACGGACCTTGGGGCTACCCCCGATGTGCTTCAAGACATCTTGCGGCGGGCGGTGGAAAAGTCATTCAATGCCATTACCATCGATGGAGACACCAGCACGAACGATACCGTTCTCTTGCTTGCCAACGGGATGTCCGGATTGGATATAGACGGGCCGTCATGTGGGGCGGTGTTTCAAGAGGCGCTTGATGACTTGCTGGTTTTTCTGGCTCGGGAGATAGTTAGGGACGGCGAAGGGGCCACTAAGTCGGTGGCGATTACGGTCAAGGGGGCGAAAACGGAAGCGGTCGCCAAGCAGGTCGGTTATGTGGTAGCCGACTCCCTGCTGGTTAAGACCGCCTTTTTTGGTGAAGATGCCAACTGGGGCCGGATAATGGCTGCGGTGGGACGGGCGGGCGTTTCCATAAATCCGGAAACCATCGATATCTTTTTTGACGATGTTCCGCTGGTAAGCGGGGGCGGCTACGCAGGTCGAGACGCGGAGGCAGCCGCCACGCAGGTGTTGAAGAAGCCCACCTTTGTTGTAACGATCGATTTGAAAAAGGGTTCCCGGTCAGCCACCGTGTACACCTGCGATTTATCGACGGATTACGTGAAAATAAACGCCGATTACCGCAGTTAGGGGGAGATGCGGTTTGCCCCTTGCGTCCGAGATGGGAAACAAGAATGCAAACCGCGCCCGTGTCGTTACCGTTTAACCGTTTGGTTTCAAGGCATGTATGTTTCTATCTTGGCGTTTTGCCTCAACTCCGCTACATATTCGGTAATCTTTTCGCGCACTTTTTGTTGTTTTAGTTGCTCTGTCAGTCGATCTTTGGCTTCTCCGTATGGGACGATCGACGCCTCTTTCTTGTCCAAAAGTTCGATCAAATGGTATCCGAACCGGGTTTCTACGATGTCGCTCACCTGTCCGGGTTCCAAGGCGAAGGTGGCCTCTTCGAAGGGTTTTACCATCTGACCCTTACTGAAATATCCCAGGTCACCGCCTTTTTTGCTGCTCGGGCATTCTGAGATTTCCTCTGCCACAGAGGAGAACGCCTCGCCGTTTTCGAGTCGCTCTTGGGCTTTCTCAATGGTTTCTCTGGCCGCGGCCTTTTTCGATTTGTCGGCCTGGGGGTCAACCTTAACCAAGATATGTCGGGCCCGGACCCGCTTGGGTTGTTCGAAGAGCCCCTGATGCTTATCGTAGTAGGCCTTGGCTTCTGCGTCTGTCACCTCGACCTTCTGGGCCACCCGGTTTTCGATAAGTGCCTGAATCGCCAGGCCCTCTCTCAGTTGGTTTTCCAGAACGGTTTGAGAAAGGTTCATTTTCTCAAGGCCCTCTTTAAACGCTTCCTCACTGGGAAATCGCTCTCTAAGGCCTTCGATTCTGCCCTTTACCACCGACTCATCAACGGTTATGCCCTTGTTTTTGCTTTCCTGATAGAGCAATTCCCGTTCGATGAGATGATTCAGTGCATCTTCTCTGATTTGAGCCAACCCGGGATTTTCCATGTTTTCCCCGCGGCTGTATAGCTGCCGCGTCCGTGAGACTTCCCGCTCGAAATCGGCTTCCGTGATCACCGTGCCGTTGACCACCGCTACCGTATCCGGGGTCTTTTTTTCCGTGGTCTGATCCTTTTCCGACCAGGCGGGCCATACCCCCCAGGCGATCACCAAAAGCACCGCCAAGGCACCTAAACACGTCTTGTTCTTCATCGACATCTGAATAACTCCTTTCTGAGCCATATTGCACATCAACGCATACAAAAGCGAATGCAAGCTCCATGAGATAATGAATAACCGAATAACCTATCAGTTAACACCGTAGCATGCCCACGCTTCCTGTGGCAAGACGCATTTTGCCGTAGTCCCCGCGTCTGCGTCGGGGCCTTGATCGGGTTCCCCGGCGTTGTCCCATCAGAGCAATTGCCATACAAAGGAAACAACGGCCGTAAAGGGAAAAACCGTTTCTACCAGAAACTCGAACTTGGCTCCCGGTAGTATCCATCGTTTTTCAAAGGCTTGTATAGTCCACCCCAAGTAGATCAAGGACAGAATCAGCCCATATGACAAGGTGGAGGCCAGATTCATTATGGGGGCGAATAGGCATGCGCCCATGGAAAAGACCAGTACCTGTTTCAGCAGGGCCAAAACGGTTTCTTCACCCAGTATAATCGGCAGACTCTCCTGGCCCACCAGGCGATTTCCTTGCATGTCCAAGATGTCAAAAAAGGCGGTTCTGACAAAGGCGATGGCCGCGGCAAACAGAGCCACAAACACCGTGGTCGGGCCCACCGATAACCCTTGGGACAAATGGGGCAGAGCGGCGGTGACGATGCCCCACGCCAGTGCAATCAATATTGTTTTGGACCCCGGGATGTCGCTGATCCGGCGGACCCGAACCGTGCCGATGAGCGATTCCGGTACCAGCCTTACCTTGTAGAGGAGTCCCAGGATGCTGATGATGCCTAAAAGGGCGAACGGAAAGGGGCCCAGGAGAAATGCCATGACCAAGCCGATCGTTCCCGACACCACCGCGAGCATAATTAACGGCCACTGGTAATGTTCATAAAAAGCCGCCCGGTCGGGATCGTTATACCGGACCGCTTCCTGGCCGATAAAGTTGTTGAGTATATGCATCGAAAGGACATAACATATGGCCATAACGGCTGCCGGCAGACTCGGACGAATACCCGAAAGGGGGGCACAGGTGTAGCTGAGGCACCCGGCCCCGATGGCCAGATAGGTGTTGCTCAAAAGCAGTCCCCGTTGTAGTCGGCGAACCCCCTGGGCGAGAAATCCCCCACGGGCGTCGGTTCGATTTTCCAGACTTTGATAGACTTTTTTGATCACCCAGTTCGGTGTGGATGCTCCCGCCGTAACGCCCACGGCCCGAGACGGGCCGAGAGCCCCATAATCAAGGTCTGATTCACTCTCAACGTGACATGCACGGACCCCTTCCTGTTCCACCACTTGAGCCAATCGCTGTGTATTCCCGCTATTGCGTCCCCCGACGACTACGACGGCATCCACGTCTCGGGCCATTTCCCTGGCTTCCGCCTGACGTTCCCGGGTCGAGTAGCAAATGGTGTTGAATACTTGCAGGTTGGCAAATCGGGCCTTGCCGGCGTTAACCACCGCATGAAACAGCGTTTCGTCCTGGGTGGTCTGAGCGACCACGATAACGTTGGCGTAATGGGGCAGTTGAGAGATCTGCTGAGGATCATGGACCACGTGGGCCCGCCCCTGAGCAAAGCCCACGAGGCCCACCACTTCGGGGTGGTTTTCATCCCCCACGATGATGACCTCGTATCCCCGCCCGGCATATTTGGAAATGATGGTTTGCACCTTGATGACCCGCGGGCAGGTGGCGTCAACAACAGTGAATCCGGCCGCTTTGAGGGCGTCCTTGGTTTGCGGCGTGATACCGTGGGCCCGAATGACAATGTGGCCCGGCGGGACTTGAGCGGGGTCCGTAACAATTGATACGCCTTTTTGTTTTAAAATGTCCAGTACTTGCGGGTTGTGTATCAGTGGGCCGAAGGTGTAAACCGGGATGGCGCCGCTGTTGGCCACATCCAGGACGATTTCGACGGCTCTCTGAACGCCCATGCAAAAGCCCGCAGTTTTGGCAAGTCGAATCTTCAACAGACAGCCTGACTTCCCTTCGGACAAGTCGTCAAAAGACGCCTATCCGGTGCCGTGGATCAAGGGTTTGAGGTGTTCTTCCGTGAGCATTTCAATTAGGGGGGGGAGCGGAGTGGTGGGAAGTCCCACGATGTGAACATCTTCTTGTGATAGGGGAATCAGGAACTTTTTGGCGGGACTTGCCGATACGGCCTCGGCCACCCGCGGTGTGACTTCCCCCATCATCGCATGGGCCAGTACAATGGCCATGGGCCCGATGACGACATCCATCCCTTGGACGGTTCGAACAATCGCATTTTCGCCGCTTACGCCACGATTCGCCCGGGCCTTGAGCATTTGTGCCGTGGCAATGGCGTTTGTACCCAGAGCGGTGATGTCAATCGACTCATCGAAGGTATCGCGAAGCTTTCGGATGATCAAACTCCCGATACCGCCGCCCTGACCGTCAATGACACAAATCTGCATATGTAAACCTTACTCTTGTATAATAAACTACTCGTCTTCTTTGGGTAGTAGGCCTTTGGCTCGAAGCTTTTTCCGCTTCTTGCGGCGTCTTCTTCGCCGATCGATCTCTCTTTTTCTTTCAATTCTTTTGTGACGTGCCATAAACGATGCATCCTTTCTGCGCGTGTTCCTCTTAACACCTTATTATTTCACAACTTGGGTAAACGGTCATCTTTTTTTTGTGTACGGTCCGGCGCCGAGGTTACCGCTGATTTGCCAGAACGGTTTCTGCCGCCGTAACAACGGCATCGGCGGTAAAGCCGTATCGTTCCAGAACGGTTCCGCCCGGGGCGGATGTTCCGAACCGATCCACCGTGATTGCGCGGCCCTGAGGCCCCACGTAATGCTCCCAGCCCATAGCGGTGCCGGCTTCTATGGCCACACGGGCAGTTACCTGAGGGGGTAACACGTCGTTTTTGTAGGTTTCGTCTTGGGCCTCAAAGATTTCCCAGCTGGGCATACTGACCAGGCGAACCGCAATGCCCTTGGCGGCAAGACGCTCATAGGCTTCCAGTGCCGGGTGGACTTCCGCCCCGGATGCCAAAAGCAGGAGTTCCGGCGGGCCGCCCGGCGCATCGGCGAGGACATAGGCGCCGCGCAAGACCCCTTGGGCAGCGGCAACGCGGGCGCGATCCAGGGTGGGTAGCTTTTGCCGAGACAGGATCAGGGCGGTAGGCCCGTCCTTGCGTTCCAGGCCGAGCCGCCATGCATGGGCCGTTTCGTTGGCATCGCAAGGGCGCACCGCGACCAGATTGGGGATGATTCGCAAGGCGGCCAAATGTTCGACCGGCTGATGGGTGGGGCCGTCTTCGCCCACGGCGATGGAGTCGTGGGTGAACACATACAGCACCTGGAGTTTCATCAATGCCGCCAGACGGATGGCCGGTCGCATATAATCGGAAAAGACCAGAAAGGTGGCCCCGTAGGGAATCAGGGCGTTGCTCAAGGCCATGCCGTTGAGAATCCCTCCCATGGCATGTTCTCGGATGCCAAAGTGTATATTTCTTCCCGCCGGGTCTTGCTTGATGACTCCCAAACTCTTGATGAAGGTCTTTGTGGACGGTGCCAAATCGGCGGACCCCCCTAACAGGGCGGGCATGTCCGGTGCAATGGCCTCCAATACCTTTCCGGAGGCACTCCGGGTGGCGATCGGCCCGCCATCCGGTTGGAAAACAGGCAGTGTCCCCGGCCAGTCGGCGGGCAAGCGACCGGCATGCATGTCCGCCCATTGGTGAGCCAGTTCGGGGTATGCCTTTCCATAGGCCTCAAACAGCGTCACCCATTCCCCTTCCCGTGTCTCACCGGTGGACAGAGCCGTGCGGAATCGCGACAAGGCGTCTTCCGGAATATGAAACGGTGTGTCCGGCCAGTTCAGCCGCTTTCTGAGCAACTTGACTTCTTCCGAGCCCAACGGTTCTCCGTGGGCTGAGGCGGTATCCTGTTTGTTGGGACTGCCATAGCCGATGTGAGTACGGGCGATAATCAAGGAGGGCCGTTGAGTTTCCGTCCGGGCCCGCTCCAGGGCAGAGGCGATGCCGGACTGGTCGTAACCGTCCACCTTTTGTACATCCCATTCATAGGCGGAAAACCGTTTGCCCACATCTTCACTGAATGCCAAGGCGGTCGGGCCCTCGATGGTAATCTGGTTATCCAAGTAGATACAAACAAGACGTCCCAAGCCCAAATGGCCTGCCAAGGAGGCGGCCTCCGCGGTAATTCCCTCCATCATGTCGCCGTCGCTGGCCAGGCAATATGTATCATAGTCGACAACGGAATAGCCGGGGCGGTTGAAATATTGGGCCAGGTATTCCTGGGCCAGAGCCATGCCCACGGCGTTTGAAAACCCCTGGCCGAGCGGACCCGTCGTGGTTTCCACTCCCGGCGTTTGTCCGTATTCGGGATGCCCCGGTGTCTTACTCTCCCATTGGCGAAAGGCCTCGATTTCGGTAAGCGGGACATCGTATCCGGAGAGATGGAGAAGTGCGTAAAGCAGCATGGATCCATGGCCGGCGGACAAGACAAATCGATCCCGATTGGGCCAGCCGGGATTCTTCGGATTGTGCTTCAAAAACCCGGTCCAAAGGACATATGCCAGGTCGGCTGCTTCCATGGGCATGCCCGGGTGCCCCGATTTTGCCTTTTCCACGGCATCCACGGCCAGCATGCGAATCGTGTTGATGCACAGCTGGTCAAGTCCGTTATCTTCTTGGACGGTGTTTCCAAGCGGAGTGGGTTGGCCAGATTTCACTAGTTCCTCCCTTTCGTGAATCATTAACACACCTCGAACAAACGTGGTTAGACGGGTTTGTCGACGTCTCTTCCCGCATTTGGAATCGGACACAATCCGGGGTGTGCTGAAATTTTAGATGATCATCGGCCCACCGGCGTATCTCCGGCGGTGTGCGCAGTTTTGCAAGGAGATAGTGGAATGTGCGGATATTGTAAAGGATAAAAAAGCCGAGCCCTTGTCACCGCATTTGCTTTGACATTCCTGCCTTCCATGAATTATAAGCAATCAGAATCCTTTAACCGTTTTTCCGTGGAGAGGATGGCTGGTGAGTATTTCTGGACACATAGCGTCGAGAATCGAGGCCAAAAAGTCCGACTATATGGCGTATGGCTTTTCCAGGGTGGAAAGCGACGCCCTCAAGACCTTTTTTGATTTGGCCCAGGAATTTGAAATCATCGAGGATATATACCAGCTCTCGGTGGGTATTCCCCGGTTCTTTTTCAATCTCCATGCCCGCCTATACGTCATCGGATTTCCCGAGGACCGGCTTCGCCTGGTTGCCACGAGTGAAGACACCGACGCGGCTCTGGAGACACCGCCCCCCAGCGGTATCCGGCCCGAGGGGACGCCTTACCGGGAAGGCGACTCCATGGTGTTGACGATACACGGAAACCGGCAGCTTCTCAAAGAGCTGCCCCTCAGCGGGAAAAACGTGATCGGCCTGCTGGAGATATCTCCCTGCGACAAGTTGGATTTGCATGGTCAGCTTTTCTTTGAGAAGTATGCCAACCGGATCGGCTTCAATGTGCACATGCGTTTTCTCCTCAAGAAATACGGGGAACATGTTGCGTTTATCAAAGGGTTGGTCGGTGATATTGAACACAACGTCATCGTTCCCAACATGGTATACAAACTCTTTTTGAAACGACTGAGTGGAAAGATAAAGAAAAACAAAGAGATCGAAGAAGCCATCCATGCCTATTTCTCAGCGCCCGAAGCCGGTGAAAGAAACATTGCGCCCATCTTGGAGGAGTTGGACGAGGTGAATCGTGGATTGGCCGAAGAGCTGGACAATATCGAAAAGCATTACCGGGCCACCAGTCTGTTTCTGGAAACCTTGTTGCGCAAGCGGCATTTCGATGAGGGGCGTCTCACGCTTCGTACCGACAGTTGCGATATCAACAAGGCGGTGATTGTCCCACAGTACGAGCGGTTTGCCGACCAGTTTGCAAAAAAAGGGGTTTCTGTAAATGACGGGTGTGGGGGTATCCCGCAAGATGATCCGCCGGTGGTCATCGATGTGGGACTGATATCCCAGGTGTATGCCAACTTGTTTTCCAATGCCCTTAAGTATGTTGGGGCGGTGACAGGCCAAGACGGCCGGGTGCATAAAGCGATTTGTTACGGGAGAGAGAAGCTGAACGATTATTTCGGTCCCGGCAAAAACGGGATCAAATATAATGTATTTACAACCGGTAGCCACATTCCGGAACAGGAAAGAGGCAACATCTTTGATGAGGGCTACCGAGGGGTGGGTGCCGCCGGCCGGCCGGGAACCGGCCATGGCCTGGCGTTTGTCAAGAATGCGGTCGAACTGCACGGCGGAGTGGCCGGCTATGAAGCCGTGCCCGACGGTAACAATTTTTACTTCATATTGCCGGAGTGATCGGCCGGGGGAGCCCGGCGGGTCGAATCGAACCGTTTATGAATCATACCAAAGACCTTTCTCGGATGCGGGGGGACGGACAAGAGATTTTTGAGGCCGGCGTAGCGGCGGTAGACGGCGCCGCAGCGGTTCATCGCCATTGTCAAATGGATGGCCACCGACTCAGGGTGGACGGTGAAGTTTACGATTTGCCCGCCTTTCGAAACGTATATGTTGTTGGTGCCGGCAAGGCCGGCGCGTCTATGGCCCGGGCCATAGAGACCCTGTTGGGTGACAGAATCAGCGACGGGGTGATTAGTGTCAAGTACGGTCACGGGGAGCCCCTCAGCCGTGTCCGGTGTATGGAGGGCGGCCATCCGGTCCCGGATGGGGCAGGCGAATCAGGGGCGCATGCCGTCATGAAGACGGCCCTTGGAGCCAAGGCGGACGATCTGGTCATCTGCCTTCTCTCCGGGGGTGGGTCCGCCCTTTTACCGTTGCCGGTGGAAGGGGTAAGCCTTGCCGATAAGCAGGAAACCACCAAGGTGCTTCTCGCCTGTGGGGCGACGATTCATGAAATCAATGCCGTTCGAAAACATATATCCATGGTCAAGGGCGGGGGGCTCGCCCAGGCGGTGCACCCGGCGCGGCTGATTACCTTAATCCTTTCCGATGTGGTGGGGGACGATTTGGATGTGATTGCCTCCGGTCCCACGGTCCCGGATACGTCCAGTTTTCCGGACTGTATGGAAATCTTTGAAAAATACGGTATCGGCGACAAGGTGCCCCGCCCGGTATGGCAGCATATCCAACAAGGAGTGGACGGGCAGGCGGTGGAAAAGCCCAAACCCGGGGATCCCGTCTTCAGGGAGGTCCAAAACGCGATTGTCGGCAGTAACGCAGAGTGTGTCACCGTGGCTTCCCGGAAGGCCGAATCGCTGGGGTACCACACCTTGGTTCTTTCCACCATGATCGAAGGCGAGACCGCCGAGGTGGCCAAGGTCCATGCCGCCATTGCCAAAGAAATCCTTCGGTACGATCGGCCGCTACCCCGACCGGCATGTCTGCTTTCAGGGGGGGAAACCACGGTTACTATTCGGGGCGACGGGGTTGGGGGCAGGAATCAGGAGTTTGTTCTGGCCGCGGCGATCGCCCTGGAGGGCCAAGATCATGTGGTGGTCCTGAGCGTGGGAACGGACGGTACGGACGGGCCCACCGACGCGGCAGGGGCGGTCGCCGACGGAAACACCGTCAGCCGGGCAAGGGATGTGGGACGTCATGCGTACAAAGATTTGGCCGATAACAATGCCTATCCTTTCTTCGAGAAACTCGGGGATCTCGTCAAAACCGGCCCGACGCATACCAATGTGATGGATTTGAGGATGGTTCTGGTGGGGTAGCCCGCAAAAGGAAGGGCGGATATGAGCGAGTTTCATCAAACGGGTCCAATAACCACCCTGCACGGGTTTTATGAACTTCAGGACCGGGATCAGTATCTGTCCTGGTTGGAAAATAAACTGGAGCGGGTTTCCCGGCAACGGCGGATCGGTCTTCTCCTGCCCTGTCTGTACGATGAGATTCTCGCCCGTGAGGTTTTGGACAATATCGTCCGGGAAATCAACGATGTTCGGTATCTGTCTACAATCGTGGTTGCCCTGGGTGGGGCCAAGGAAGAGCGGCAGTTTCTGGAAGCCAAGGCCTATTTCGACCAGCTTAGACAAGGCGGACGAAAGGTCAAGGTGGTGTGGGTGGACGGACCACGAATTCAATCCGTGTTCCAAAAGCTGGAGGCCGCAAAGATTCCCGTGGGTGTCCCCGGGAAAGGTCAGTCCGTATGGATTACGTTGGGATACCTCTTTGCGGCTGCCGATTGTAGCCTGATCGCCCTGCATGATACGGATATAGTGACTTACGATCGGCTCTTCTTGGCGCGACTGATCGAGCCCACCGCGAATCCGAACAACGATTTTGAGTTTTGTAAGGGGTATTACGCCCGGGTTTCTCCCACTGAAATGGCAATGAAGGGTCGAACGACCCGGATTTTTGTCGTTCCCTTTGTTAAAACACTTACCGACATTTCATATGATCGGGGCTATACCGCGCTGGGGACATTCTTCAAGTACCATGATTCCTTCCGCTACCCGTTGGCAGGTGAATTCAGTTTCATGACCCGTCTGGCCCGGGCGATCGACATTGCCTATGATTGGGGTCTCGAGGTGAGTACCTTATCCCAGGTCTATGAGCGGCTGACCATGAAGAAGATCGCCCAGATCGACCTGTGCAAGAACTACGAACACAAACATCAAGAACTGTCCGAGGACGATGCCGATAAGGGGCTGCATCGAATGGTCATCGATATCGCGCGGTTCTTTCTCAACTATATGCGATCCAACGGCATGGCGATCGACGGTGCCTTTATCGACATGCTCCAGCAGACCTATTACCAGGTGGCCCTGGGATTTATTAAACGCTATAGCGACGATGCGGCGACCAACGGGTTAGCCTTTGATCGTCACCAGGAAGAACTCACCGCCCTTTATTTCAGAGATTTTATCGCCGAAGCCTGGGAAGAATCGAAAGAAAAAGGGGTCGTCTCCGAGCTCCCCTCTTGGAATCGTGTCATCTTTTCGGTTCCCGAAATATATGAAGACGTCCTGGCCGCCGTGGAACACGACCACGGGTAAGGGCGACTGGTCGGTCATCCGTCTCCGGTAGTCAAGCAGCTACGAAAGTCTTTCATCGTGCCACAATCCTTAAACGTATGGTTCGTTGCTTCAGAAGTGGCCCCTTATGCCAAAACCGGAGGGCTGGCGGATGTGGCGGGGTCATTGCCGGATGCCTTGCGCCATATCGGTGTGGATATATCCGTGGCCCTTCCCCTCTATCGAGCCGTTAAAGAAACAGGCCTGGATGCTCAGCCGCTGTTAAAGAATCTCTCGGTCCCCGTGGCCGACACGCACGTGTCGTGTGATGTCTGGTCGGCCAAAACCGGTGCCGGCGTCCCGGTCCTACTTTTTGATTACCCACCCTATTTTGAGCGCCCGGGCCTTTACGGGAGTGCCCGAGGAGATTACCCGGACAATCTGGAACGGTTTTCCTTGTTGTGTCGGGGTGCCCTGGTTCTGGCCAAGGAGCTGGGAATCCCGCCGGACGTCTTTCATTGTCATGACTGGCAAACGGCGTTGATTCCGGCCTACCTGAAGACCCTTTATCGCGACGACCCGTTCTTCCAGGGGAGTGCTTCCTTGTTTACGATTCACAACATGGGCTATCAGGGCATCTTTCCCGTCCAGGGGCTTGCCGTGTGTGGGTTGCCTGCAGCGGAATTCCACATGGAGGGGGTGGAATACTGGGGAGACATGAGTTTGCTGAAAGCGGGGATCGTCTATGCGGATGCCTTGACCACGGTGAGCCCTACCTATAGCCGTGAAATCCAAACCCCTGAATTCGGCTTGGGTATGGACGGCGTGCTGCAGCGTCGTTCAGACCGCCTTTTCGGGATTCTAAACGGGGCGGACTACACCGTTTGGAATCCGGCTACGGATCCCCACATCGCCAGCCCCTTCACGCCGACGGATAGGCAAGGCAAGCGGGCCTGCAAGGCCGCCCTTCTCGATGAAGCCGGTCTCTCCCAACGGCTTTTGGACCGTCCGATTTGTGCGGTGATTTCTCGGTTGACGGTGCAAAAAGGCTATGAATTGATTGTAAAGGCCGCGGGTCAGATTGTGGACATGGACGCGGGATTGGCGATCTTAGGCTCCGGAGAACCGGCGTATCAACGGGCCGTAGCGGCATTGAAACGCAAGTATCCCACGCGGGTGGCGGTTTGGTTCGGCTTTGATGAACCGCTGGCCCATCGGATCACAGCCGGTAGTGATATCTTGTGGGTGCCGTCCCTTTACGAGCCCTGCGGGTTGACTCAAATTCACGCAATGAAATACGGGACCGTTCCCATCGTCCGGGCCACAGGGGGGCTCGACGATACCATCGCCCCATTTGAAGCGCAATCGGGTGTGGGCACGGGGTTTAAGTTTTACGGGTATAAAAGCCGGGACTTTATTAAAGAAATCCGGCGAGCGGTTCGACTCTATGAAGACCCGGCCACATGGGAGCGGATCATGGATAACGATATGGCCGCCGACTTTTCTTGGGACCGGTCCGCCCGGCGATATCGGGCTCTGTATGAACAATTGAGGCGCGAGCAGACCGTGGGTTAGGAGAGACGGAGAATGATCGAGACATTCCGAGAAGTGCCGGTGGAAAAGCTGCGCTATCACGTGGCGCCGTCTTATTTTAAGGTGGATGCCACCAATCTGCTTTGTCCGGTAAAGCGCAAGGTGGTGGGGCAAAAGCGCGCCATCGAAGCCATCGAGTTCGGTATCGGAATGCGGGATCCCGAATACAACATCTATGTGGCGGGGAGAACGGACACCGGCGTGACCTATCTCGCCCGGAGTTTTCTCGAAGAGGTGGCCAAGAAACAACCGCCGCCGCCGGACTGGTGCTATGTCTTTAACTTCAAGGAAACCGATAAGCCGGTGGCACTTCAACTCCCGTCGGGTATGGGCAATACGTTAAAAAAGGCGATGGATGAATTTGCCGCGAACTTGGAAGAAAAGATTCGGGGGGCATTCAAAACAGATGATTATCGGTACAAAGAGCAGGTCCTGCGGCAGGAGTTTGAGCAGAATCGGCGCAAGGTGGTGGATAGTCTAAGGGAAAAGGTCGAATCCCAAGGATTTTTACTCCAAATGGATGCCCAAGGGGTTTCCATTATGCCGGGCAAAGACGGCAAGGTCATCCCTCCGGAAGAACTGGCCAAGTATTCCCCGAAGGATAAGGCGTCCCTGAGAAAAAGGGGGGACAGGCTGTCTGCCAAAATGAACAGCTCCATGGGAGAAATCGGTCGGCTTGAAAGCGACATGATGGAGAAGCGCAAGCGGCTCGACCAGGAGGTGGCACTCGCCGTGGTGGGCAAAATGATGCAGCCGATTGTCTCGAAGTTCAAGAAATATCCGCAAGTGGTGGACTACTTGGCGGCCGTCAAAGCAGACGTCTTGGAGCACCTGGATGAGTTTCGAAAGCCGGCGGAAGAGAAAACGCCCCAGGGAATGCCCGCGGGGGTGGCCTGGCCGCCGGTGTTGAACAATTACAGCGTAAATGTATTCGTGGACAACTCGGATGCCAAAGGGGCGCCCGTTGTCTACACATCCCACCCTACCTATCCCGCTTTGTTCGGCCGAGTCGAGAGAGAGGCCGTCTACGGGGCCCTGGTCACCGATTATACGATGATTCGGCCGGGGGCCTTGCACGAGGCCAACGGCGGATATCTGGTCCTGAAGGCCATGGATATTCTGAAGTGGTATTTCTCCTGGGAAGCCTTAAAGCGGGCGGTACGTCACAAAGAAGTCAAGATCGAGGATATCAGCGAAATGTATGGGTTCATGACCACCAAGACCTTAAAGCCGGAACCCATTCCATTGAACGTAAAGGTTATTGTGACAGGAGATCCCTATCTCTACGAACTGCTCTATATGTATGATGATCGCTTCAAGCAGATGTTCAAGATCAAGGCGCATCTTGACGACGAGGCCAACCGGAATCAGCGGAATATAAACCAGTCCGTGGAGTGTATGGCCAGGTTCTGCGAGGAGGAGGGACTTCGGCATGTCGACCGATCAGGGATGGCCAGACTCGTCGAGTACAGTCTGGAATTGACCGGCAATCGCGACAAGATCACCCTGAAGTTGGGTGCCATCGGGGACATTATCAAAGAGGCCGATTATTGGGCCAAGGATTCAAAACGAAAATATATCAGTGCCAAGCATGTGGAAAAGGCGATCGAGAAAAAAAGGTATCGGGCGAACCTTGTGGAAGAGCGGGTTCAGGAGCTGGTCAAGAAGGATATCCTTTGGGTTGAAACCTCCGGGTCAAGAATCGGTCAGGTCAACGGGTTGAGTATCCTGCAAACGGGAGATCGCACCTTCGGCAAACCGGGAAGGATTACCGCCAATGTAGCCATGGGAAAGCGCGGTGTGGTCACCATCGAGAGAGAATCGGAGCTGAGCGGCAAGACACACACCAAGGGGGTGATGATCTTGAGCGGGTATCTCTCTGAGCATTTCGCCCAGGAACGGCCCCTGGCGCTCACGGCAAGTCTCTGTTTTGAGCAGACGTACGGCATGGTGGACGGGGACAGTGCCTCGAGCGCGGAATTGTTCGCACTCCTCTCCGCTATCGCCCAGGTGCCGATCTATCAAGGGATTGCAGTGACCGGGTCAGTGAGTCAGAAAGGGGAAATCCAGCCGGTAGGAGGGGTAACCCGGAAGATCGAAGGTTTTTTTGACATCTGCAAATACAAGGGATTGACAGGGACCCAGGGGGTCATTATCCCGGAAAAGAGCGTCAAAGAATTGATGCTCAAAAAGGACCTGGTGGCCGCCGTGGAACGGGGGCGGTTCCACGTCTATCCCATACGGCGGCTTGAGGGGGGCATTGCGATCTTGACCGGCATGAAGGCGGGAAAGAGACGAAAGGATGGGACCTATCCGAAGGATACCCTGTTCCGGCTGGTGGATGCACGGTTGAAGGCATTCGCGGAGAAGGCCAGGGACTTCGGTAAGAACAACAAAAAAAATGAACAACCGGGCTGAAAGGCATCACTCGGCGAAGATGGTTTCCTGTTATACCTGCGGTCGCCGAGTGATCTGGGGCGAAGAAACCGTTTACGGTGAAATCGGCACACTCATTTGTTTCCATTGTTTTGAAAAGGAAGCTGCCCGAAAAGGGATCGTTATTCGGGACGGCAAAATCCTGAGCGACCATCGGGCCTTCTCGACGCAACAGGGCAAGTGCGTGTCCTGTCTGCGGTGTTGCCGGGAAATCGGCTGTGCCTTGCTGGATCCGAATCAAGGTTGCCTGATATACAACCGACGGCCACGGGCATGTCGGGACTTCTTTTGCAAAGAGCTGACGGAAAGCGACCTTGGAAATGAACGGACGGACTGCGATGCCTCAACGGAAAGGAGATGACGAAAGGGACTTATGTCTATGGACGGTATAACTGGTGTCTACGCACCGGAAGACTCCGATTTGATCAAGAAAATCGTCCTGGCTACCGGAGCGATTCAACACCGAGGTAAGGCCAGTACGGGGATCGCCGCCGGTAACGATGAAGGGATACTCACCTATCCCAGACTCGGCAGGGTAGCCGATGTAATCACGCCGGCGGTGATGAGAATGTTTCGGGCCGCCCACCCCACGGTGGCCATCGGAAACGTCGGCTATACGAAAAGCAAGATCCCGGAACCGAAAAAAGCCGAGCCCCTGGAGATTTTACCGAAAACGACGTCCCCGTATCAATTGGTTCTCACCATGGACGGGTACCTGGTTAAGGAAAACGACCTGCGCTCCGAACTCGAACCGGATTACACCCTGGAGACCCACAATAAAACGGAAGTGGTGGGGGCACTGCTGCACAAATATATCAGCCAAGAGGGCGTTTCTTTTGAAGCGGGTAGGAAGTTGATCGACCGGTTGCACGGCCGGGCGACCTTTGCGTTGATCGCCCTCGTAAACGACGGCAGGGAAACCTATCTTATTGCCCTCAGCGATGACCGGGCCTTTGAGCCGTTGTGTTACGGAGTGGTCAATGGTGCGTTCGTGATCAGCAGCGAGTCGTGCTCTCACAGGAGGCTTCGGGGATTTATGGAACGGGAGTATGACGGCGCGGATATGACGATTTGCTCTTCCAAGGGCATCGAAACCAAGCGGGTCAGAGAAGAGACCATGATGCCCGATGCGTTTCAAGGGGTCTACTTCGGCAGCGTGGACTCGAAATTCCGGGACAATGAGATATTTCAATTGCGGCGGAAACTCGGTCTCGAGCTGGTGAAAACCTATAAGGTGTCGAAGGGAGACATCGTCATACCGAATCCGGAATCCGGCTGGGGTGTGACTGTGGGTATCGCCGAAGGCTTGCAGAAGCCCTTGTATCCGGCGTTGATCAAGCTTCCTCAGGCGGTGAGAACATTCCAAGAGGGGGAAAGATCCACAAGGTCCCTGGAAGTGGGGCTGAAGTTCGGGGGCATCGATTCTCTCATCAAAGGAAAGAACATTGTGATGGGCGATGACAGCATCGTTCGCGGAAGCGTCAGTGAAGGCGGTTCGGTGCGTATCGTGTATAATGCCGGTGCCACCTATGTCGAGTTCTGGGTTTCCTATGGTCCCATGTTTTTTCCTTCTTTCAAGGAGTGGTATCGCGGCCTGGAATGCCTGGAAGAGTTGGCCGTGCAACGGGCCTTCAAAGGAAACAAAGTGTACGACAAGAGCCCGGAGGAGATCAATGCCGCCATGGCCAAACTGATCGGGGTGGACGAGGTCAAGTACAACCAGCCCGAGCGGATTCAAGAAGTGCTGGGGGCGGGATCCTTTCAAGCCCTGGATGGAAGTTATCCCATCGACGAAGCCTATTGGCCCGACTGGCTCAAGGTGGAAGTGGAGGAATTCTGCAAGTGGCGTAAGAAATCGTAAAACGATCGGAGTCGATGAAAAGAGATCTTCTTTCTATCTCACTCGTAGAATTGATGTAAATCTTTCAGCTGGTATCGGTCAATTCACAGTAATCCATGTGCGTACAGACATGGTCCGCAAATCCGACGCCCAGTTCTTCGTAGAAACTGTAGGCCGCATGGATGCCTTCGCCTTTTAGGATTTCTATCTCTTCCTCATAACGGACCGAGGCGGTAATCTGGCCCTGGTAGCCTCTTTGGCGCATTTGTCGGATTGCGAATACATCCGCGCTGACTTCCGGCAAGGCCAGCATGATGATTCGGATTCGACTGTTTGCCGGTTCCACCCGTTCCCAGAAATCACTGTCTTCAGCGTCTCCGTAGAACACCTTTCGGCCACTTTCTTGGTGCTGCTTTACCAGTTCAGCAGAAAAGTCGACGCCCATGACGATATCTCCATGGCGACGCTGCATCTCATCATAGGCACTGGTGCCTACGCCGCCCATTCCGACAATAGCGATTTCGGCATTCCCGCTGTTGATGGGTCGATCCTCCGGAAGGCGCTTTGCGGTTTCCAAGCGTTTTAAGTAATCGGCGACGCGCGGATAGATGCTGTGAGCCGCCGCGTTTAACGGTGCTGCAAAAATGAACGTCAAGGAAAGGGCGACGGCGATGATGACCAACCAGTCGGCCTGGATCCATCCGGCGGCTACGCCGATCGAGCCGACAATCAAGCCGAATTCACTGTAGTTACTCAAGCTGAAAGCGGCCAACATGGCCGTTCGGGCCCGCAGCCGAAAGCGGGTCAGAATGCCGAAAAAGAGGGCCGACTTGAAGGGCATGACCAGTGCCAGGAGAAGTGCGATCCCAACTCCTGAAAGGGTGGGGGATCCGGAGATACCGATATTGAGAAAGAAGCCCACCAGAAAAAGATCTTTGAAACTCAAGAGCCGTTCGGCCAGTTCCGGAGCCTTGGGGTGGGCGGCGAGAAGCATTCCGAAGACCAGCGCCCCGAGATCCCCCTTTAATCCCACCAATTCAAAGCTGCTGTATCCGGCAGCGGTCATCAAAATCCCGAAAAGCATGAGCAGTTCCCCGTGACCGCACCGACCGACAAATCGTTTCAGTACCGGCCGGACGGTAAAAAGGGACAGGACCAGCACAGCGGCCCACGGAGAAGGGAGTTTTCCGGTAGAGGCGGCCAGAAAAACAACGGCTATGATGTCCTGCATGATCAAGATGCCGATTGCCGTGGCCCCATGACGAGATGCCATTTCCATCTTTTGCTCGAGCACCTTGACTGCGAATACGGTGCTTGAAAAGCTCAGGGCGAAAGCGATCAGTATCGCCGTTTGCCATTCCAGGAGATGAAAATAGGGAAGGCCCCAGATACCGAGCAGGCGGATGCCTACCGCGAAAAGGGCGACGGTAATGAACATGTGGATGGTCGTGCCGGCCCATACCTCGGGACGGGCGAGGCTTTTCAGTTTTAACTTCAAGCCGATGGTAAAAAGGAGCAGGGTGACTCCGATGTCGGCGATTTTTGCCAGGGTCTGGCCACCCTCGACCCCGATGCTGTTTAGGACAAATCCTGCAATCAGGTAACAGACCAGAGGCGGGAGACCGACCCGACTGGCGGCGGCGCCGAAAATGAATGCTGCTACAACCCACAAGGGATCCATATGGACCTCGACACAGAAGCGACCGCTCGTTACAGCTTTCTGCTTTCAAAAAACCGGAACAAGAGAATGGCAAGTACCGTGAGTATGAGAATAATGATCCAATGATTGATGCCGGTAATTTGGGAGAGGTTGATCTTTCCGTAATTCCCGATGGGAATAATATAGGCCTTGGTAAAGGGGTAGGCGACCGCGTAGAGGCCGCCGCCGCAAATCATTCCCAGAATGCCCCAGAAGGCGTCAAATCTGCCTTCTCCCACTGCACCGACCGCCGTTCCCGGGCAATAGCCCAAAAGACCCCAGCCGACACCGAACAAGGCCCCGCCGACCAGCTGGGCACCCAGAGACGTCGATTTCATGCTCAGCTCGACCAGGCCCAGGTCTTTGAACAAATAGATCCCGATCGATCCAACGACAATCGCGCTGAGCATGAATTTGACGATGGTCATATCGATCAGTCTCAAGGCCCCCACCTGTTTGTCGTACCGCAATACATGGGCTTTTTGCAGGAAAAAGCCGAAGATGAATCCCGTGATGACCCCATAAAGCAAGCTCATGTCAATTTCCCCTTCATACGGTAGATGAGGTTGGCGGAGACGATGCCGCCCATAAAAAACAGAATTGCCGCAAGAAACCCGCTTACGGAAAGCTGAGCCAGACCGCTCAGACCGTGGCCGCTCGGTCAACCGCCGGCCAAACGGGCGCCGAAAAGGGCGATGATCCCGCCTAGAAAAGCGACGACCGCCCGTTTCCATGGATTTGGGCCGAACCGTTCCTGCCACATGTCCGGAATGGACTGGAGTTTGAAGTCTCCGGACAAGGTGGACGCCGCGAATGCGCCGATCAGGATTCCCACGAGAAAAAGCAACTGCCAATTGGGCAACGACGACGGGCCGTATTTACCGTTTCCCGTAGTGAAGTACTCGAACACCGACACATCGATGCCGACGGCCTGTTCGATGACCGATGCCGTCCGGGCGAACGTGGTGGACGCACCGAGAAACTGGTCGGCAATGAGCACCGACAAAACCAGCAAAACGCCGGTCAAACCGCCGGCAAGATAGGGACTCCATGTTTGTTTAAACATTGTTTGAGCAATACCCCCTTCAGTGGTTTCAGGTACAGGTTCCATAAACCTTCGTTGGGCCAAGACAATCTACCCTCCATGTTCATACATATACATAGGGGCCTAAAATATCAACGGTTTTAGACCTGGCCGGAAAAATACAGGTAATGCTTACCATAACTACAAATTTGTTTCTCAAAAAACATGAGAGCACATATATGTAGCGAAAATTGTCTTCCTCCGGCAGGCTCCTATGTATGGGTATTTTGAAATACTTCATGTAATACCAGCTTCTTATGGGATCGCCTCTCTGCCGGATCACCGTTGGCACGCCAATTGATATACCTCAAAGCACGGCCGATGGAAAAAACTAGAAAGGAGAGAATCCATGAAAAAAATTGAAACCGTCATTAAGCCGTTCAAACTGGAAGATCTCAAGGACGGGCTTGCCGATTTGGGGATTCAAGGCATGACCGTAAGTGAGGTCAAAGGATTTGGACGGCAGAAGGGCCATTCGGAGATCTTCCGGGGAGCTGAATACACGGTGGACTTCGTTGCCAAGATCAAGGTGGAAATCGTGGTGGAAGCCGGCATGGTGGACAAGGTGGTCGAAGCCATCTTAACCCACGGGAAGACGGGAAAAATCGGAGACGGCAAGATCTTTGTCCTTCCGGTGGAAGACGCCTACCGGATTCGGACGGGCGAACAGGGAAGAGAGGCCATTTAAAGTATTTAGAACCGGTTATGGGCGATTATCTCAAAAAACAGAAAATAAGATATACGAGAGGAGGAAAGGAGATGAAGGAACGATTGATAAAACCAGTATTTCTTGCTCTGACGGCGTTGCTGGCGATTCCCGCCGCCGCATGGGGGGCGGACGGCGTACCAACGCCTGCCGAGAATGCCGCAGCGATTGAAACAGTCCAGATTCATGCGGACTATTTATGGACCCTTATCGCAGCATGTCTTGTCTTTTTTATGCAGGCCGGGTTTGCCATGGTTGAGGCCGGCTTCACCCGAGCCAAAAGTGCGGTCAATATTTTGATGAAGAATCTGATGGACTTTTCCATGGGGTCCATCACCTTTTGGGCGGTGGGATTCGGTCTCATGTTCGGGGCTACGTCTACCGGCTGGTTGGGAACGTCGGGGTTCTTCCTGAGCGATTTTACACCGGGCGGGGACCCCTGGGTCCTGGCTTTCTGGATGTTTCAGGCTGTATTCGCGGCCACTGCGGCGACCATCGTATCCGGCGCCATGGCGGAGCGGACCAAATTTGTCGGATATTTATCCTATAGTGCCCTATTGACTGCATTCATCTATCCCATTTTCGGTAGTTGGGCGTGGGGTAGCCTATATAATGGAAACGGCTGGCTGGAGGGCTTGGGTTTCATCGACTTTGCCGGCTCCACGGTGGTCCACTCCGTAGGGGGCTGGGTGGCCCTGGCGGGAGCGATCGTCCTCGGACCGCGGATCGGGAAGTTTGCCAAAGACGGTAAGGTCAAACCCATTCCGGGTCACAATCTGCCCTTGGCGGCCCTGGGGGTATTCATTCTCTGGCTGGGCTGGTTCGGCTTCAATCCGGGCTCCACAACGGCGGCCAATAAAGATATTGCCATGATCTTTGTGAATACCAATCTGGCGGCGGCTGCCGGCGCCATCTTGGCCATGTTTACCGCTTGGGCCAAGTTCGGCAAGCCGGATGCCAGCATGAGCTTGAACGGTGCATTGGCGGGCCTGGTGGGTATCACCGCTGCTTGTGCTACCGTCAGCCCCTTGAGCGCAATCATTATTGGCGCCATCGCCGGCTGCCTGGTGGTGCTGTCCGTCCTCTTTTTCGATAAGATCAAAGTGGACGACCCGGTGGGCGCCATTTCGGTACACGGCGTCTGCGGGGCTTGGGGAACCCTGGCCGCAGGTATCTTCAATATGGGTGGTACCTCCGCCAAGATCATCGGAATACAGCTCTTAGGTATCGGCTCCTGTTTTGTTTGGGCCTTTGGAACCGGGTTTATCATGTTCAAGCTCATCGAAAAGACCGTTGGTTTGAGGGTGAGCCGGGAAGAAGAACTGGAAGGTCTGGATTATGCGGAACATCGGGCAAATGCCTATCCCGATTTTCAGATAGCCAGCCGGGTTTGGGCTCCGGCGGAAGCAAAGGGGACGCCTCGGGGTGGCGAAAAAGGACTCGGTGACGTGGCCCGCCCGGCGAATCAGCCGGCAGTATAAGCTGGCCTGCGGGGTGATAGATCAACAAGTGCTCCGCTAAGTTAGATCAGTGCTGAAGCCCGGCCCACTTCTTTGGTGGGTCGGGCTTTTTGTCATGCGGTTTTCTACAAGTCTGAAGTAGGGAACGAACGGCCATAGTCGGAAAAACGTTTGAGATTGATTCAACACCTGGAAGGGCGTCCATATATTGGCGGAACGATATACTTATGGTTTTTTCGTCGTTGGTATGGGGTCTTTCCCACGGCCCGACCCCACGCGCAGCTCCACAACCCACTTTTTTGAACTTCACGTACTGCCTTAACTTTATTGAGTTTCTTGGCAATAGTGTGATATCAGAAAAAGTCAACGCAAGCTTTTATGCCGATGGAACTCAATAATCTGTTGGCATTTACAGGCCTTTGACCATCACGGAGAAGACAATGCCTAGAGACATTCCCGTAGGTAACGGAAGACTTCTCGTCTGCTTTGATCAAAACTACGCGATACGCGATCTCTATTTCCCTCATGTGGGCCAGGAAAACCACGTTGGGGGTGGATACTGCCGAACGGGCGTTTGGGTGGACGGAAAATTCTCCTGGGTCGATGAGAATTGGAGACGAGAGTTATCTTACAAGACGGACACGCTGGTCACTGAAGTATCTCTATATCATAACGATTTTGGTCTTCTCCTCGTTTGCCATGATATGGTCGACTTCCATGAAGATCTTTACATTCGACAAATCACCATAGAAAACATGCAGCCCCAGAAACGGGAGGTTCGCCTTTTTTTTCATCATGACTTCAATATTTACGGCAACAGTATCGGTGATACCGCTGCGTACGACCCCCAGACCCAGGCGGTTGTTCATTACAAGGCGGCCAGATATTTCCTGGCCGGCGGATCGGCGCCGGGGTCAAACGGCCTTGAAGGTTTCGCCGTAGGGCAAAAGGGGATGGCCGGCAAAGAAGGGACATACAGAGATGCTGAGGACGGGCTTCTTTCTGGGAACAGTGTGGCCCAAGGGTCGGTCGATTCAGTGATCAGCCTTTCAGTCAGTGTGAAAGGGCAAGACAAAGGAACGGTCTTTTACTGGATTGCTGCCGGGAAGAGCTGGGACGAGGTTAGAAGGCTTGATGGCTTGGTTAAGACCAAGGGACCGGAAACGGTAATGAAAAGAACGGCGGACTACTGGCATCTTTGGGTCCAAAAAGAGACGCCACGTCTCGATCTGCTACCGACGGGCGTGGGGCGCATGTATCGACGGAGTTTGCTGGTTTTGAGGACGCAGCTGGACCGGGACGGCGGAATTACCGCAGCCAATGACTCCGACGTTATTCAGTTCAACCGAGACACCTATTCCTACATTTGGCCCCGGGACGGCGCCTTGGTGGCCAATGCATTGGATCTGGCGGGATACCTGATTCTGTCTCAACGGTTTTACAGGTTCATGGCCGATAGATTGGAACCGGACGGGTATTTCCATCACAAGTATAACCCGGACGGCACGGTGGCCTCGTCCTGGCACCCCTGGTACCTTAACGGGAAGGCGCAGCTGCCGATCCAAGAAGATGAGACGGCCTTGGTCCTGTGGGCACTCTGGAATCATTTTGTGCTGTATCGCGACATCGAATTCATTAAGCCCTTGTACAAGCCCCTCATCAAGACCGCGGCTGATTTCATGTGCCGGTATAGAGACCCGGAGACAGGGCTGCCCGATGCGTCGTATGACTTGTGGGAAGAGAGACGAGGCATTTTGAGCTTTACCGCAGGTACCGTGTTCGGTGGGCTCACTGCGGCATCACTTTTTTGCACCGTTTTCGGTGAAACCGAGCGGGCGGAGAAGTATCAACAGGCTGCGGCAGAGATCCGGGACGCCGCATCGGCTCACCTTTGGCAGGCGGATTTAAACCGGTTTTGCCGCATGGTATACAGGGATGAGACGGGGGCTCTTAACGTCGACAAAGGACATGATGCCAGTCTGTGGGGGCTCTACGCTTTCGGGATGTATTCCGCGACGGATGAGCGCATCCGTGCCACCTTTTCCGCCTTACGAGACAAGCTCTGGATCCAGACCCCCGTAGGGGGGATGGCCCGCTACGAGGATGACGATTATTATCGTGTCAGTCGCGACGTGCCGGGAAACCCTTGGTTCACTTGTACCCTTTGGCTTGCGGATTATCTGGCCGGCACCGCTCAGAGCGAGACGGATCTCGATGAGGCGATTGACCTAATGGTTTGGGTGACCGACCATGCCCTCCCGTCGGGTGTCCTGGCTGAACAGGTGCATCCATTTACCGGGGTTCCTTTATCCGTTTCGCCACTGACTTGGAGCCACGCGACGTTCGTAACACTTACCCAGCGCGTTTTGCGACGAATGGGTGAGATGAAGACGTGTCCGGAATGTGGTTCCTCATTGCTCTTACGGAAAGAAGGCGAAGATTGGATAACCAAACTCTACGGAAAGACGTGCGATGCCATTCACGGCATGTGCCAAGTAGAATAGCCGAATACATGTTTTCCTGTATTGACGGATATATTACTGGAGGCAGACGATGAAAATTGGCTTTATCGGTTTAGGCAAAATGGGGGGGAGCATGGTTCGGCGGCTCCTGGGTGACGGCCACGAGGTGGTGGCGTATGACCCTGTAGCGGCGGCCTTGAAAAAGGCGGAACAAGGTGGCGCCGTCGCTGCGGGATCTCTTGAAGACTTGGCCGGGGCCTTGGATCCGCCACGGCTGGTATGGATCATGGTGCCCTCGGGGGACCCCACGGAGCAAACGATTGAACGCTTGTCCTCCCTAATCGATCGGGGTGACGTGATGATCGACGGGGGAAATTCCTTTTACAAGGATTCCATGCGACGGGCCCAAGAGCAGGCGTCCAAAGGGATCACCCTGCTCGATGCGGGGACAAGCGGAGGCATATGGGGCCTCGAGATCGGCTACTGCCTGATGGTGGGCGGACCGAAAGAGGCGTTTAAAACGGCAGAGCCCATATTTGCCGGTCTGGCCCCCGCCGACGGATACGCCCATGTGGGCCCCTCCGGTGCGGGGCACTATGTGAAGATGATTCATAACGGCATCGAGTATGCCCTGCTTCAAGGCTACGCCGAGGGCCTCGAAATCCTGGCGGCCAAAGATGAGTTTAATCTCGATCTGGCACAAATCAGCCACCTGTGGAACCAGGGCAGTGTGATCCGCTCGTGGCTTCTGGATCTGGCGGAGAGGGCTTTCGCCAAGGACCCCCGCTTGTCGTCGGTGGCCGGATATGTCCAGGACTCCGGTGAAGGCCGCTGGACGGTAACCGAGGCGATTGAACAAGATGTGCCCGCCCCGGTTATCACCCAAGCCCTTTTTGAGCGCTTTCACTCCCGACAACAGGAGTCCTTTGCCGCCAAGGTCATTGCCGCGTTGCGAGACGAGTTCGGCGGTCATGGGGTAAAACGGAAATAGAGGGGGCAACCATGGACGCACACGACAGCACCGATGAAAAAGAGACGGCGACCGTTAAGAACGTGACGGTCCTTGAAACGGGAACGTGTGACATTGAAGCCCCTTCGGCCCCCTGTGCCATTGTCGTTATCGGTGCCTGTGGAGACCTGGCCCGAAGAAAGCTCGTTAGGGCCCTTTATCGGCTCTTTTGCAATGGCGGACTGCCCTTGGATTTTTTCATTGTCGGCGCGGACATTCCTGAAAAGACCTCCGAGGGATACCGAAATCTTATCAAGGAATCGCTCCGGGATCTGGGGGGAGAAGAAGTCTCTGAAGAAGCGTGGCGTAATTTTTCGTCCCAGCTCCATTATTGCACGATAGATCCGGAAACAGGGTCGCCTTATGCCCTCTTGGCCGATTTTCTTTCTGATACCTTCAAAAAACGCGAGATGCCTGCAAATCGCCTTTTTTACCTGGCGGTTCCCCCGGATCGATATGTCGACATTATCGGGGATCTCGGCAAGGCATCATTGGCTTCGGAATATGATGGATTTAACGGGTGGTCTCGTGTGGTGATTGAAAAGCCCTTCGGGCATGACCTGGCCAGCGCTCAGCAGCTCAACAACAGTGTCCAGGAATTCTTCCGGGAAGATCAGATCTTTCGAATCGATCATTATCTGGCCAAAGAGACGGTCCAAAACATCCTCATGTTTCGTTTCGCCAACGCCATCTTCGAACCGGTCTGGAACCGCAGATACATCGATCACGTTCAAATCATGGCGGCCGAGACATTGGGTGTGGAACACCGGGCGGTCTATTACGAACACGCCGGGGTCCTGCGAGATATGTTCCAAAATCACATGCTTCAACTCTTGGCCATGATCGCCATGGAACCACCATCCATATTTGAGGCCGATCGGGTGCGCGATGAACGAATCAAGGTCTTCCGCTCCCTTCGCCCGTTTCCGGTCGATCGGTTGGACGACTCTCTCGTTTTGGGACAATATGCCGCCGGCCGAGGGCCAAAGGGTGAAATGCCCGGCTATCGTGACGAGCCTCAAGTCGAGAATGACTCCTTGACGCCCACCTTCGCCATGGCCAAGGTCTGGGTCGATAACTGGCGGTGGCACGGCGTTCCCTTCTACCTGTGTTCGGGAAAACGCATGGCGGAGAAGATCACCGAGATTACCATTCAGTTTAAAGAGGTTCCTTATCTGATGTTCCGCAAGGTCCTGCCGGAGACTATCCAACCGAACATACTTTCCATCAGGATCCAACCCAATGAGCGCATTACGATGGCGTTTCAGGCCAAGTCGCCCGGAGCCAAGATCTGTCTCCAACCGGTCACTATGGACTTTCATTACGCGTCCATTCATGAAGGCAATCTGCTTGATGCCTATGAGACGGTGATCCTGGATTGTTTGCTCGGTGACCACACCCTGTTCGTGCGGCAAGAGGGCGTGGAACTTTGCTGGTCTTTTCTATCTCCCATCCTCGAGGCCTGTGAAACCTGTGACAACCGCCGACAAGCATTGCATCTTTATAGGGCCGGAACCTCGGGACCAGCTAAGGTGGAGGAATTGATGAATCGTGATGGACGCACTTGGCACGCCGCACGGGGTGGATAGGAGGTAAAAATGGCAAACTACGATTATGATATGGTGGTCATCGGGGCGGGCGCTGCTGGTCTCACGGTGGCGGCAGGGGCGTCCCAGTTGGGTGCAAAGACGGCGTTGATAGAGAAACGGCCGCAGTTGGGCGGTGATTGTCTTCTGTATGGTTGTGTGCCCAGCAAGACACTTATCAAAACGGCCAAGGTCTATCATTATGCCAAAAACTTGAAGCGCTTCGGGCTGCCGGCCGTCGATATACCGCCCTGTGATCTGCGTTCGGTACTGAACCATGTGAAGGGCACAATCAATAAAGTGGCGGTTCACGATTCAGTGGAGCGATTTGAGGGCCTGGGGGTGGATGTGATCTTTGGCAGTGCCGCGTTCGTCTCCGAGCACGAAGTCAAGGTCGAAAATAGGACGCTTTCCAGTGCCCGTTTTACCATTGCCACCGGGAGTAGTCCGATGGTTTTTCCCATTGAAGGACTGAAAGAAACCGGTTTTTTGACCAACGAAGAAATCTTTTCCGCCGAAGTGCTTCCGCGGCGGTTTGTCGTTCTCGGAGCGGGACCGATCGGAGCCGAGCTTGCCCACGCGTTTACAAGACTGGGCAGTAAGACCACCCTTTTGGATCTGCTGGACTATCCGCTGGGAGCGGAGGACCGGGACATGGCGGAAGTCGTGGTGAATCAGATGGTGCAAGACGGTATCGACCTGAAGATGCAGCGCAAGGCCAAAAAGGTCTTCGCGGAAAACGGCGGCAAGCACATTGTTGTAGAAGACGCCACGGGCGAGGAAGAAACCATTGCCTGCGACGAGCTTCTGGTGGCCACCGGGCGCAAGATGAACGTGGAGGGATTGAATCTGGAGGCCGCCGGGGTTGAGTACGGCAAAAAGGGCATCGAAACCGACGAACACATGAAGACCAGCCGGAAACATATCTATGCGGCCGGGGATGTAAACGGTAAATTCCCATTCACCCATATGGCAGGTGCCGAAGGGTCGGTGATCGTAAGAAACGCGATCATGCACGTGCCGGGTAAGATCGATTATAAAATGACCCCCTGGGTTACGTTTACCGATCCCGAGATCGCTTCGGTGGGGTACAACGAAAAACGGGCTCAAGCCGAAGAGATTGCCTATGATATTCACACGGAAGAATTTGAAGAAGTCGACCGGGCGTTGGCGGAAACGGAATATCAGGGGAAGATAAAGATTCTTACGGAGCAGGGTTCAGACAAGATTATCGGCACCCAGATTGTCGGGCTCCATGCAGGAGAACTGATCGGGTCATCGGTAATTGCTCTCAACAAAGGCATGAAGCTATCCGATCTGGCCACACAGATTTTTGCTTACCCCACGTTATCGGAGATTTATAAGAAGAGTGCGGGAAAGTATTATTCGGACAAGATCTTCAGCCCCAAAGTGAGAAAGATCCTGAAATTTGTATTCGGGTATCAGGGATAAGCGATTCCGGTGTGTTCGGTTGAAAGTTCCATAAACAGGGAGATGTATAATGGCACGTGGGGGAGAACAGGCATCGCAAAAAGGCAAACGACCGGTGCTGAAGGTTGTGGCTTTGGCGATATTCGTCGTTGCTGCCATTGTCATTGTTCGCTACACGCCGCTCAGGGCATATCTGAAGGCGGAAGCGCTGGGCCAGTTCTTGGATGCGGCTGGTTTCTGGGCACCATTGTTTTTTATCGTCATTTACGCAGTCGGAGTATGCCTGTTTTTACCGGGTACGTTACTGACCGGACTGGGTGCTGCTGTTTTCGGCCCCTATCGGGGGTTCGTCTTCGTCTGGATCGGCGCCATGCTCGGCGCCGGCGCCGCATTCTGGATCGGCAGAACACTCGGCCGAGAGTTTGCCGCCTCGTTGGTGGGGAACCGCCTCCAAAAATATGATGATGCCATTGAACGAAACGGATTTGCAACCGTACTCTACCTGCGGCTGGTCTATTTTCCGTTCACGCCCATGAATTTCGGCATGGGACTCACCAAGGTACGATTTTGGGATTACGTGGCGGGAACAGGCCTGGGCATTATTGTGGGGACGTTCGTCTTGACGTTTTTTATTGGAACGCTCAAACAAGTCTGGGTTTCCGGTAACTGGGAAGAGCTCATTTCTTTCAAGGTCTTCTTTTCCGTCGGGCTGTTTGTGTTTTCCTTTTTCATTCCAAAAATCATCAAGCGGATCAAAGGGGAAGGGTGAGCCGTCCGGTGATGCCGATGCCTTAATTGATATATAAGAAAGATGTTAAAATGCCGCCGTCAAGTATCAAAGCGACGGTCGGTTTACGGAAACGTTCAATGTAGATAGAAAAGGAGAGAAGACTATGCGGTGGAAACAGTTCTTCACTCCGGTGGAGTCACTCGATGCACTCGCGGCCAAAAAAGTAGTGGACGAGTCGGCTGCAGAGGAAATTGACCTTATTGATGTACGCCAGCCCAAAGAGTACGAATCCGAGCATATCCCGGGCGCGAAGTTGATCCCTTTGCCGGATTTGAACAAGCGAATGAGTGAAATCGATTCTGACAAGGTGACACTCGTTTATTGCGCGGTGGGCGGGCGCAGCCGAGCGGCTGCGCAAATGCTCGCCGGTGCAGGTTTCAAGAAAGTGATTAACCTGGCCGGGGGTATTAAGGCGTGGCAGAGCAACAAAGCCGTCGGATCGGAGGACTTGGGGCTGGATCTTTTTTCAGGAAAAGAAGCGCCGCAGGAGGCACTTATCGTTGCCTACTCCCTTGAGGAAGGATTAAAAGATTTTTACTTATCGATGATTCCTGAAGTAAGAAACAACAAAACCAGACAACTTTTTGAAAAGCTATCCACTATCGAGGAAAAACATCAAGATCGTATATTTGCCGAGTATATCAAGATTACCGGCTCAGACTTGAGTCGGAATGAATTTGAAAAACAAGTGGTTTCCCCTGCCATGGAAGGTGGTCTTACAACCGAAGAATACCTTAAACTGTATCCAACCGACTTGGAAGACGCGAAAGAAGTTATTTCTCTTGCCATGGGCATTGAAGCTCAAGCCCTTGACCTGTATCAGCGTGCTGCTGACCGGGCTTCTTCCGAGGCGAGGCAGCATGCGCTGATGCAGATCGCCAATGAAGAACTTGCCCATTTGGAGCACCTGGGGAAGTTGTTCGAAGAACTTTAAGAAAGCGTGTTATCCATTAAATGCCGTAGGGTTAACTGAAAAGGAACCAAAGCGGATCAAACCTTGTCGGATTCAATAGAGGGAAGATGAAAAAAGACCTTGTTCTTGCCGGAGGCGGACATGCCCACATGGTCTCAC
>CAYTTQ010000008.1:0-28777 GCA_964440795.1 uncultured Desulfobacterales bacterium
GCCATGAGGGCGGGGTATGAATCGTTGTTGGAGCTTCCCGGAATGGGGTCGAGTACCGCTGATGCCCTCTATGAGCAGGGGTTTTATTCTGTTGATGAGATTGCCAACGCCACGGTTGAAGAACTCATGCAAATAAACGGCATCGGGGAGACGAAAGCAGAGTCCTTGCTTGAAGCGGTTCAAGAGGCGATTGTGGCGCGTGACGCGGCGTCCGATAGCGACGAAGAACCCGTTGCATCGGAACCGGCGGAAGATGAAAGCGAAGCGGAAGATAAAAGTGAAAAAGAAGAAGTGCCGACAGAAACAGAGATTGAAAATCAGCCAAACGCATCTTCAGAGGATGTGTAAATCGAGTATAGGGGGATGAATGGCTAAAATCCGGGTATATGAGCTTGCTAGACAGCTCAATACGACCAATCAGGTTCTCTTGGAAAAGCTAAGGGAAATGAATATTCCTGTGAAGAGTCATATGAGTGGGATTGAGGAAACCGTTGTTCCCCTCCTGAAGGAGGCCTTGTTCGGCAACAAGGCGGAAGTAGTGGTAGAGCGTCGCGTTCGGGGCACAGTGATCAGGAGGAGAAAAAAGGTGGTCAAAAAGCCCGTTCAGGTGGAAGAAACATCAGTCGCTGACGAGTGGGAAACCGCTGCCGTTTCCGAGCCTGCGGAATCCGGTGCGCCGGTACAAGAAGAGGCCGGACCGACGGAAGGCCCACAACCCGTAGAGTCTTCCGACCAACCAAGCCTCGAAAGCGAGGCGCTTTTGGAGGAAGAGGCAACAACAGAAGAAGCTCGGGTGTCTCCGGAAGGAAGTGAAGCGGCAACCGACGAAGAGGTGAAAATAACCGAGGAGGAAAAACCCTCCAAAAAGGTTAAACGGAAGAAAAGAGAAAAGCCGGCCAAGATTATTCGCCTTCCGGAAAAGGGTGTGGCGGATATTCCGGAATCGGAAGCGCCTGCCGGCCTGGAGCCGGAACTCGGCTTGGACGAGAGTGGGCCGGCGCCTCAAGAGGTGGTGCCGCCGCCTGAAGAAGCCGAGGCCGGTGTCAAAGACAAGAAAGGCAAGAAGCGAAAATATACGCCCGGCCAAGAAACTGCGGACAAGGGGTTCTTTAAGAAAAAGATCAGCTACCGAAAAAAAGAGGTGTTGGAAAAATCCGATCTCTATGAAGGAAAGTTGGCTGCAAGCCGCAAGGGTCGAAAACCCCGTAAGGGCAAAGTGTCCATAAAAGGCAAGAAGACCGCGATAACGACACCCAAAGCCATCAAGCGCCGCATCAAGATAGACGACGCCATTATGGTGTCTGATTTGGCCAAGCGTATGGGGATTAAGGCCAGCGAGGTCATTAAGGAGTTGATGCGTCTCGGCGTCATGGCCTCTTTGAACCACGCCATAGATTTTGAAACCGCATCCGTCGTGGCCAACGAATTTGACTACGAAGTGGAAAGGGCCGCTTTTGAAGAAGAAGGCATCGTTCGTGCCCAAGAAGATACCCCGGACAAGCTGAAAACGAGGCCGCCGGTGGTAACCATTATGGGTCACGTGGACCATGGTAAAACCTCCTTGCTGGATGCCATTCGGCGGACCAATGTCATCGACGGAGAAGCCGGCGGTATCACGCAGCATATTGGTGCGTATTGTGTTACCTTGGATGATAGACAGATCGTCTTTCTGGACACTCCCGGTCATGAAGCTTTCACGGCCATGCGGGCCAGGGGAGCGGATGTGACGGACCTTGTGGTTTTGGTCGTGGCGGCCGATGACGGGGTCATGCCCCAAACCATAGAAGCCATCAATCATGCCAAGGCGGCCGGGGTGCCTGTGCTTGCCACGGTAAACAAAATCGATAAGCCCCAGGCGGATCCGGACCGAGTAAAGCGGGAATTGGCGGAACAAGGCCTCAACCCGGAACAATGGGGTGGGGATACGGTGTTTGTGCATGTGTCCGCCAAAGAACGGATAGGCCTTGAGGAGTTGCTTGAGATGATCCTGTTACAGGCGGATCTCTTGGAGTTGAGGGCAAATCCGGACAAGCAGGCCAGGGGTCGCGTTGTCGAAGCCAAGCTGGATGTAGGAAGGGGACCCGTAGCGACCATCCTCGTACAGGAAGGGACATTGCATACGGGGGATGCTCTCGTGTGTGGCCCCCACTATGGAAAAATCAGGGCGATGTTTGACGATCGGGGTAACCGGTTGGACAGTGCCGGACCGTCCATGGCCGTGGAGCTCCAAGGCCTTTCCGGTGTACCCATGGCCGGTGACGAATTCGTCGTGGTAGCCGACGAAAAAGTCGCCAAGCAAGTGGGTATGCACCGGGTGCAAAAACAGCGGGTCAAAGATTTGGCCAAGAGCAGTACACTCACCTTGGAAAAATACTACGAACAGATGCGCGACGGAGTCGTCAAGGATTTGAATCTGATTGTTCGGGCGGATGTGCAGGGCTCTGTTGAGGCCCTTACGGAAGCGGTTCGCAGTGTGCCGTCCACAGAGGTGAAGGTAAACGTTGTCCATTCCGCTGCGGGGGCCATGTCCGAATCGGACGTCATGCTGGCGACGGTTTCCAATGCCATTATCATTGGGTTCAATGTGCGGCCCAATCCGAAAGTGCGAGATTTGGCTCATGAGCACGGCGTGGAAATCAAGTTCTATGATGTCATCTACAACGTCGTGAGCGATATCAAAAAAGCCATCGTGGGGCTGATGGAACCGACATATGAAGAGCATTTGCTGGGACGGGCGGAGGTGAGAGAAACTTTTAACGTTGCCAAAGTGGGAACCGTAGCCGGCTCTTATGTTACGGATGGTAAGATAGAGCGGGGGGAACCGGTGCGTTTGCTTCGTGATGACGTCGTTGTTTTTGACGGCAAGATGGGTTCTTTGCGCCGGTTTAAGGAGGATGTCAAAGAAGTCCAGAAAGGGTATGAATGCGGCATCGGCATTGAAAACTATAATGACGTCAAAGTGGGTGATGTGATTGAGTGCTATCAGGTAGAAGAGGTTAAACCGTCTTTGGAATAGGGACACAGATCGGGCGGAGTGGCCCAAACCACCACCCGGGGTGGTTGATCAGGTGCATACAGTAAATGGTGGTAGGTCTTGGCACAGTGGTTCTTCGGTTGCATGGCAACATATCGCTGAAAGGCAAGCGGTCCATTGTCAAGCGGGTGGTAGGTCGACTTCGGAACCGGTTCAATGTATCGGTTGCCGAAGTGGGGGCCAATGATAACCTCGGACGTGCGGAGATCGGGTTCGCATTGGTGGGTAATGATCGTCGAGTCATCAATTCTAAATTGGACAAGATGGTGAATCTCGTGGAAGCCCTGCAGGTGGCGGAGATCACGGATACCGACATGGAGATCATGAATCTATGATTCAGGCCAAACGTGCGGACAGAGTCGGGGCCCTGATTCACAGAGAACTGTCGGATGTTTTGGCAACAAAGACCAAGGATCCGCGACTCGAGTTGGTGACCATTACGGGTGTCGACTTAACCGATGATCTACGGTCGGCCCGGCTATACTTTTGCGTTGCGGAAGGGGACGAACGTAAGGAGTCTGCTCTGGCGGGCCTCCAGAGTGCAGCAGGTTATTTAAAGCGCGAATTGGGTGCTCGGCTTGAGTTACGGTTTGTTCCGGAACTCAAGTTTTCCTATGACGAATCGTTTGATCGAGCTGCACACTTAGACAAGGTGATAAAGGAAATCCATGACGAGGACGAACCCGGTGATTAAGGAGACGGTCGGCCGCCGGATGGGGGACCGGATAGGGGAATAGATGGACGGTGTTGTTGTGGTAGATAAGCCGGCCCGGATGTCGTCCGCCCAGGTGGTGGCCACGGTCAAGCGGACCTTGAAGGCTCGAAAGGTCGGTCATACCGGAACGCTCGATCCGTTTGCCACCGGGGTTTTGGTCTGTTGTGTGAACCGGGCCACTCGATTGGCGCGGTTTATTACCCACGGCCGGAAGGGCTATGATGCGGTCATGCATCTCGGTGTGTGTACCGATAGTCAGGACTTCACAGGGGAGGTTGTATCCAGACGATCCATTGCCGGTGTAACGGAGGAAAAGGTCAAGGCTTCCATTCAGCGGTTGGTTGGACAGAGCCGGCAGACCCCACCTGCGTTTTCGGCACTCAAGCATCAAGGGAAACCCCTTTATAAATTGGCCCGAGACGGCATCTTTGTACAAAAGGCCCCACGTTCCATACACGTATATGATGCAACCGTGCTGGGCATCGATTATCCGTTTGTGCACTTTCGGGTTATCTGTAGTCCGGGAACATACGTCCGGACGCTTTGTGCCGACATCGGTGAGTTTTTGGGGTGTGGCGGTCATTTGAGCCAATTACGTCGTACCCAAAACGGCGGGTTCACCCTTGAAGATGCGGTGTCTTTGGATGCTCTCAAGTCGCTTGCGTCGACGGAGAGGGCGCACGATTGCCTTATCCCCATGGAAAAGGCCTTGAACGGGGTTCCCGAGGTTCAGGTTGGAAATCGAACCGCTGCGAAGATACGAAAAGGGGCACCACTTACGGAAGGGGATATCGGATTGTCCGGCCGGAAAGAAGCTCCTCGGAAAGAAGTTCCTCGGAAAGAAGCTCCGTGGTTAAAGGTTACGGATGTCAATCGCAGATTGTTGGCCGTCCTCGATGCAGAGAAGCGAGGTGACATATTACCGTATATGTGTGTTTTTTTGAATGAAAATTGATGAAGACAGGAGGTCGCAAAAGTGGTGCTAGCAGCAGAAGAGAAAAAAGAATTGATTGATCGGTTTAAGCTGCACGAGAGGGATACGGGATCGCCGGAGGTGCAGATTGCGTTATTGACCCACCGTATCAACTATCTGAATGGGCATTTCAAAGTACACAAGAAGGATCATCATTCGAGGCGTGGTTTGTTGAAGCTGGTCGGGCAGCGCAGGCGGTTGCTCACCTATCTTAAGGCCAAAGACGTCAATCGTTACCGATCCCTTATCGAGGCCCTCGGGTTAAGGAAGTAGTCGGCCGGGGCCAGGGTCTAGAGGATCGAATAATCAAACAATCGGTTGTGAGTAAAACGCTCACGGAAAATAGATTTAAGGAGAAAAAAATGGAAGTATCTGTAAAAGGCGAGGTGGGCGGGCAGACGCTCGTTTTAGAAACAGGAAGGCTTGCCAGGCAGGCAAGCGGGGCCGTGTTGGTTAGTTACGGGGATACCCGGGTACTGGTCACGGCTGTCGCATCCAACGAAATACGTGCAGGTATCGACTTCGTACCCTTGACGGTCGAGTATCAAGAGAAGGGATATGCTGCGGGAAGGATTCCGGGAAACTATTTTCGCCGGGAAATAGGACGCCCCGGAGAGAGGGCGACTTTAGCCGCCCGGATTATTGATAGGCCCATCAGGCCCTTATTTCCAAAAGACTTCAGGCAAGAAACACAGGTCATCGCACAGGTGTTGTCGGTGGACAACGAAAACGACCCCGACGTGTTGGCTGTGACGGGGGCGTCCGCTGCCCTTGAAATGTCATCGGTGCCATTTTCCGGTCCCATTGCCTGTGTCTGTGTGGGTCGCATAGACGGAGAGTTTAAGGCCAACCCCACGAGACAAGAACTGGAGGCCAGTGATATCAACTTGGTTGTTGCGGGAAGCCGTGATGCCGTGGTGATGGTAGAAGGGGGAGGACGGTTTGTAAAAGAAGAAGACATGCTCAACGCCATTTTCTTTGGTCACGAGGCCCTGCAACCGATCATCGATCTCCAGACGAAACTTCGGGAGGCCATCGGCGTGACGAAGAACCCCCCGCCGGTCAAGGAAGTGGATGAGGCATTGGTGGAAAAGGTACAAGAGATGGCTGTCGGGCCTGTAAAGGAGGCGCTTAAGATTAAGGGTAAACTCGAACGACGAGATGCACTGGCAAAGGTCAAGAGCGATGTGATGTCCAAGCTGGGCGGCGACTACGAAGACCGGGGCGGCGAGGTTAACGAAATCCTGCACGGTGTGGAACGACGGGTTATTCGTGATCTTGTTATAAATGAAGGCAGCCGGATGGACGGACGTGCTTTCGATGAGATTCGGCCTATACAGTGCGAAGTCGGCTTACTACCCCGTACCCACGGATCGGCGTTGTTTACCCGAGGAGAGACTCAAGCGTTGGCCGTAGTTACCCTCGGTTCGGCCGGTGACGAACAGCGGATTGAAACCCTGGACGGTTATGAGTTCAGGCCCTTTATGCTTCATTACAATTTCCCGCCGTTCTGCGTTGGTGAAGTGAGACGTTTCGGCGGGCCCAGCCGCAGGGATATCGGGCATGGTGGACTTTCTACCCGAGCAGTGGAAAAGGTTTTGCCGCCCAAGGAAGAATTTGATTACACGACCCGTATTGTCTCGGAAATTCTGGAGTCAAACGGTTCTTCTTCCATGGCGACGGTGTGTGCCAGCAGTTTGGCACTCATGGACGCCGGGGTTCCCATTACCGACCCGGTAGCGGGAATTGCCATGGGACTGGTGAAAGAAGGGGAACAGGTTCTTATATTGTCCGACATACTGGGTGACGAAGACCATACGGGAGATATGGACTTCAAGGTAGCGGGCACGAAGAAAGGTATTACCGCCCTTCAAATGGATATAAAGATTCAAGGGTTGACAAAACCGATCATGCAGGAGGCGTTGGAACAAGCCAGAAAGGGGCGTTTGTTCATACTCGGTATTATGGAAAAAACAATGGGCAAACCCAGAGCGGAACTGTCGCCCTATGCCCCCAAGATTACCACTATACAGATCAATCCCGACAAGATCCGTGACATCATCGGCCCCGGTGGCAAAGTGATTCGTGCCATACAGGCGGAAACAGGGGCTCAAATCGATGTGGAAGAAGATGGTCTGGTGAAGATTGTGGCCGACAATGAGACGGTGGGAAACCAAGCCTTGAAGATGATAGAAGACATTGTTCAAGAGGCCGAAGTGGGCGCCGTATATGAAGGAACGGTTCGCAAGATAATGGATTTTGGGGCTTTTGTGGAGATATTTCCGGGGACAGACGGATTGATTCATATTTCCCAGCTCGATTCAAAACGGGTTGGCAAGGTCACTGACGTGTTAAAGGAAGGTGACAAAGTCAAGGTCAAGGTTTTGGAAGTGGATCGAGACGGCAAAATCCGGCTGAGTCGGAAGGCGGTGTTGGAGGGGGCTGCTCGTGGAGAGTGATTGTGGCAAGTGCGTTTTGGACAATGGTATCCGAATCGTGACCAAGCGGGTGCCGTCGGCCCGTTCCGTGTCCATGGGGGTATGGGTGGACGTCGGCGCTCGCGATGAGCCTCTTGAAGAAAGCGGCATCTGTCACTTGATCGAACATATGATTTTTAAAGGGACCGAAAGGCGCTCCGCTCTCGATATCGCCAAAGAATTTGATGCGATCGGCGGTCAATGCAACGCCTTTACCAGCAAGGAGAACACCTGCTATCACGCCAAGGTGATGGATATCTACCTGAATACCATGGTGGATCTGTTATCCGACATTTTTTTGAACTCCGTCTTTGACCCGCAGGAACTGGAGAGGGAACGACAAGTAATCCTTCAAGAGATTCGGATGTTGGAAGATACGCCGGATGAACATGTCCATTTTCTTTTGGCCAAGGCCGCCTGGAAAGATCATGCCCTCGGGCGCTCTATATTGGGTACACCGGAGACCGTGGGCACGTTTGACTCGCAGAGTCTCAAGGCGTTTTTTACACGAGCCTACCAGCCGGAGCGCATCATCGTTGCCGCCGCCGGTAATTTTGAGCACGACGCCTTTGTGACGCTAACGGGGAAGGCCTTTGAAAGTGTCAGGAAGTGCGATGGATTTCCGAAACGCGTACCGCCGGTTCTCAATCGTTCCATCGAGGTTCATCCCAAATCCTTGGAGCAGGTCCATATTTGCCTGGGTACCAAAGGGGTGATGACCACCGACCCGAGACGGTATGCCGGGGCGCTGTTGAATGTCATATTGGGGGGGAATATGAGTTCCCGGCTCTTTCAGGAGATTCGAGAGCGCCGGGGGTTGGCCTACGCGGTCTATTCCTTTCTGTCCACGTACTCGGACGTCGGTACTTGGGGCGTTTACGTCGGCGTGGATCAATCCAAGGTAAAGGAAACCTTGGAGGTGATTACCCATGAAATGGCCGGAGGGAAAAGCAGGAAAGTGGATTCGTCGGAACTGACGAACGCCAAGCAGTACTTGAAGGGCGGGATGTGTCTTGCCGCTGAAAGTACGGAAAACCAAATGATTCGTATCGCTCAAAGTGAGATGAACTTTGGCCGGTTTGTGCCTCTGGAGGAGATAGAAGAAAAAATAGATCGGGTTACCGCCGAGGATGTGGAGGCCCTGGCTGAAGATATTTTCCGGAGGGAATCGGCGGCATTGACCCTTCTGGGGCCAATCGATGGAGAGGCTTCATATGACGCAATGCTCGATTTTTGAGTACCCCCGGCAACTTTGTGACGGTATCGTATCTTTTTTGGCAGGCCTTGATAATATAAACGCTTCCGGGACGTGATGTGCAGTGAGTGACGTGTCTTGCCCGACCATTCGTGTCCGCCGACTCTCCCCTAAAAAGGACGCGGATATCCCCTTGCCGCGCTACATGACGGCTCACGCCTCCGGTATGGACATTTGTTGTGCCCTGGAAAGTGACCGGGTTCTCCAGGTAGGCGCTATAGCCATAATTCCTACGGGGGTTGCCGTTTCCATTCCGGAAGGTTTTGAGGTTCAGGTCCGTCCCCGGAGTGGATTGGCGTTCAGGCACGGCATCGGCGTTGTCAACAGTCCCGGGACGATCGATGCCGACTATCGGGGGGAAATAAGGATTGCGTTGATCAACTGGGGCGATCGGCCGTACACGATTCGACGGGGTGATCGCATTGGGCAACTCGTTGTGCAAAAGGTGTGTCAGGCGCGGTTGGAAGAGGTGGACACACTGGACGAAACCATTCGAAACGACGGCGGTTTTGGACACACCGGGACCTAGCCCTGGTTCTTGTTTAAGGCCGAATTTGGATAAATTGTCTGCCCTGAATCTTGAGTAAATACGTATCCCTGTTTACCTCCCCGCTTTCATCGAAGGAAGTGATTCCCGTCACTCCCGGAAAATCAGCCAACCCGGTCAAGGTCTTTTTTAGAGACATTCGAGAGTTTACCTTCGGGGTGTTGGTCGCCTGACATAAAATCCAGGCAGTGTCATAGGCCTGGGCCTCCAGGTAGCCCGGCGTACTTTCAAAAATCCGTTTGTAATTGCTGACGAAGTTGACAACGCGGGGCAGAGGACTTTGGGCAAAGAAGCCTTCCGCGATGACAGCGTCTTGCACATATTCGTGCGCCATCCGAATCAGTTCCGGGGAATGCCATAGATTACAACCGAGGAGGCGAACGCCCTCCACCCCGTGATATAAGAGTTGGGGAGTAATCAAAGCCACCTTGCCATAGCTGTCGGGTATAAATACGGCCTGAAAGTCGACGATGGGATCCGGTTCGGCGTCTTCGTCTCGGGGCGGTTCCTGTTCAAAAACCGTGGCTTCGTCAGGGTCGACGGGTGTTTCCGGTTCCGTTGCTTGAGCGGGGGGCCAGCGAAGGTGCAGCAGGGTGTTCCAAAGTGCTACTTCGCCCTCGGACCGTGCCTTTTCTTCCGGCTCCGGCCTGGGGTAATATAGCCCTACCAATTTGCGGATCTGCTCATTAAAGTCGGTTTGCTCAGGGGTGTATGACTCTATACCAACCACTTGTGCGCCGTGACGTATCAGTGCATCCCAAAAACTGTTCATGAAGGAGATGCCGTAAGGTTCATCCGGATAGAGGATGGCGAAACGGTCAAATCCCAAGTCCTTGATGCTGTAGGAAACGATTGTTTCGACTTGAGACAGCGGTGTCAGAAAATTTCGAAAGACATAATCTCCCAGTGCTGGAATTTGCGCCTTTTGGGTGAGCGTGACGAGGGGAATCTTGAGGGCTTGGGCTTCCAAAGCCACGGACTCAGACGTGATCATCGGTCCGATGATTCCGATAACCCCCTCGTTGAGGGCGAGGGCTTTAAGGGCTGCTACGGCTTCTTGGGGGTCTCCTTTGGAGTCCCTTACGGCAAGCTGAACCGGGTGGGTGTGAACCTGGGCATTGAAGAGATTCAAGGCAAGCTCTATCCCCGTTAGAGCCCGTTCTCCAAAAGCCGCATAGGGTCCACTAAGCGGTAGGATGCACCCTATCAAGAATCGATCCACTAAAGCGCGGGATTTGAGTTCCTCCCTGAAGGCCAGGGCGTTTTCAAGTTTCTCATGGTTTGGGAAAAACTTGAAAAGGTTTGAAAGGACTTCCAGGGCGGGCTCAATACGTCCTTCATCGGCGTACCGCTGGGCCAAGTAAAAATGCAAATACCCCCCGGGGGGGTGTTCTCGGAATGTTTCCACGAAGGATTCCAGGTCCGCCGTTTCAACAGAGGGGATTGTCTCCTTCATGTTGGTCAATATTTCCGGTTGCTTGCCGGGAGGGGCAAGTTTATAGGCCTGAATATAGCTCATAATGGCGTTGGAAAACTTTTCTGCCGCGCGATTGATGCTTCCCAGTAAGTCGTGAATACGAAGACGCTGGGTGTCGTTTTCGGCAAGATTCAGGGCCAATTTGCCCTGCGTGACGGCCGATTCGTACTCTCCGGCCCGATAATGGGCCAAAGTAAGTTGGTAGCCCGCTTGGGGTGTAAAGGAACTGGTGGGGTGATCGGTCAAGAGGCGTTGAAACGCCTCTTGTGCTTGATTGTAAGCTTCAAGGCCCATGTATATGGTACCGGTTTTCATCCATGCCCTGTCCCCGAGGGGTCCTTGCGGATGTTCTTCTAGATAATCGGTGTATATGGTTAATGCCGCTTGGTAAGATCGTTTCTTGAGCAGACGATCCGCTTCCTCGAAGCGACGGAGAGCGCGAACGGTTTCCGGAGACATTTCGACTTCCCGTTTTTCATACCATGGCAATCGTGCACATGCGGGCAACACAAGGAAGCACAAAACGACGACGGCGATAGGCCTATATGCAATAATCAAACGCGACATGATCGTCACTTGATAATGAAGCCTCGCCCTTTGGGCGGGGATATGTGAATCGGCTATGCCTGAGTGAGTGTTCGCCACGGGGATTTTCTCCGGTTCCCATAAATGTGTAATTTAGAGAGGTTCTACCAAAACGGTGCCGATTTGTAAAATGGATAAAATGTCCGGGAAAGGTTAAACTTGACATAACCCTCTTTCTTTGTTATAAAAATTAGATTTGTTGTCGCAGTCGGATCTGCGGGGTCCACTGAGGCTATTGTAAAAAGGGAGCCTACTATAAAACGGAGGCCACTATAAAAAGGAGGCGCACTGATGAAACAGGTAAAGATCTTCTTGGATGAAAGTGAGATGCCACGGCAGTGGTACAATATCTTGGCTGACCTGCCCACGCCGATGAGCCCCCCACTTCATCCGGGTACGGGACAACCGGTAGGTCCGGATGACTTGGCACCCGTATTTCCCATGAACTTAATAGAACAAGAAGTCAGTACCGAACGCTGGATTGATATTCCGGAAGAAGTGTTGGATGTCTACACATTATGGCGGCCCAGCCCGCTTTATCGGGCTCGGGGGTTGGAGAAGGTATTGGATGCGCCGGTAAAGATTTACTACAAGAATGAAGGAGTGAGTCCTCCCGGGTCCCACAAGCCGAATACCGCCGTAGCGCAAGCGTATTACAATAAGGCCTTTGGAATAAAACGCTTGTCCACCGAAACCGGTGCCGGACAATGGGGGAGTGCCTTGAGTATGGCGTGCCGGATGTTTGACTTGGAGTGTCGAGTCTTTATGGTCAAGGTCAGTTATGAACAGAAGCCGTTTAGGGGTCTGATGATGAAGGTCTGGGGCGCCAACTGCATACCCAGTCCGAGTGATAAGACACAGGCGGGCAGAAGCGTTTTGGCCGAATCTCCGGATTCACCGGGCAGTTTGGGTATCGCCATCAGCGAAGCGATCGAAGATGCCGTGGGAGATCCCGACGCCCGGTATTCCCTGGGAAGTGTTTTGAATCATGTCCTGTTACACCAGACCATTATCGGCCTCGAAGCCCAAAAGCAACTGGAGAAAATCGGTGTTTATCCGGATATCGTGCTGGGGTGTGCCGGTGGAGGGAGCAATTTCGCCGGCCTGTGTCTGCCCTTCGTTCGCGATAAAATCCATGGCAAAGACCTGACTGTTATTGCTGCCGAACCGACGTCTTGTCCGACCATGACGCGGGGTCCGTTCGCATATGATTTTGGCGATAAGGCACAGACGACGCCCCTTCTGGCAATGTATACCTTGGGCCATGATTTTATTCCCGCACCGATACACGCGGGTGGCTTGAGGTACCACGGGATGGCGCCCATTGTCAGCCATCTGGCGAAAGAGAAAATTATAGAGTGTCAGGCGTATGACCAGCTTCGGACATTTGAAGCCGGTATCAAATGGGCCCAAACGGAAGGGTTCATCCCCGCCCCCGAGACGAATCATGCCATCGCCGCGGTTATCCAGGAGGCGGCCAAGGCCAAGGAGGAAGGCAAAGAAAAAACCATCTTGTTTAACTGGAGCGGCCATGGGATTATTGACTTGGCGGCTTATGACGCCTACCTGTCGGGGGGGTTGCAGCACTATGAGATGTCGGATGAGGAGTTGGCACGGGCACTCAAAGCGATAGAGGGGCTTCCGAAGCCGTAAAGGCTGGACTAAGCGGCCCCAGCGCACGACCGTCTCAAACAGCACAAGTCAAGTTCGTTGGAAGCTGGAGCGGAGGGAAGGAAATGCCGAACAGGGAAGCGGAACCGGATGCTTACCGCATCAGGTGTCCGAAACTGGGGGGAGAAGTAACCTTTGCTTATTGCCGAAGGGAACAGGGAGAGCTGCCTTGTTCCCGCGTCATCCTTTGCTGGCAGACCCACTTCCCCGTGCAGGCCTACCTTAAGGATCGGCTCAGCGACGATGAATGGGAAGCGTGTTTCAATACCCCCCCGCGGGACAAGATGACCACCTTGGTCGAACTTATCGAGGCGGCCAAGCAGCGGAAAGATACCGCCTGCTAAGGGCTCACGCAAAAATAATCCTAAGACATCTCCTCGGGGTCGTTGTCGGTGGGGATGTCGTAGCGTTTTAGTTTTGTTCGGAGTGTCTTGCGGTCGATGCCGAGCATTTCAGCGGCCCTGGTTTTATTGCCGCTCGCGCTGGTCATTATCTTGGCGATGTGTTCCCGTTCCAATTCCTCCAATCGAACAGGTTCCGAGTCGACCACCTTGGACAGGACGGTATTCGAATAGACTAGGTCTTGGGTCGTGATTACCCTGTCTTGAACAAATATCGACAACCGTTCGATGGTATTTTCCAGCTCACGGACATTTCCCGGCCATGTATATTCGGTAAGGGCTTTCATGGCATCCGGGGTGAAGCCTTCGACGTGTTTGCCTTGTTTTTGCGTGTATCTGTCAAGGAAATGGTCCACAAGAATGGGAATATCTTCCTTTCGGTCTCTAAGGGGGGGCATGTATAAGGAAACCACATTGAGTCGGTAAAACAGGTCTTCACGAAAGATCCCCTTTGTTATCGCATCCTGCAGGTTACGATTGGTAGCTGAAATAATCCTGACGTTTACCTTAACAACCTTGTGATCTCCCACTTTGGAGACGATTTTTTCTTCCACCGCTTTTAGCAGTTTGGCTTGGATGTCCAGATTGATATTCGATATTTCGTCGAAAAAAAGCGTTCCGCCTTGGGCCAGTTCAAATTTCCCTTCCTGCGTTGATTCGGCCCCTGTAAATGCCCCTTTGACATGTCCAAACAATTCACTTTCAAACAGTGTTTTAACCAGAGAGCCGCAATCTACGGAAATAAAGGGATAGCGTCGCCGTTTGCTCAATTCATGAAGCCTGCGTGCCACCAGCCCTTTCCCGGTGCCGCTTTCTCCTTGAAGAAGTACAGTGCTGTCCGTGGGCGCCACCATGGATACCATTTCCTTCACCTTTGCCATGGCAGGGCTTTTACTGATGATTGGCTTATTACCGGGCGGCGCCTCTACTTGACGGCCTTTCAGACTATCTGCGGTCGACAGACGCCGGTTTTTCAGCGCCCGCTTAACGAGTTGTCGCAGTTCTTCCGGGGTAAACGGTTTGGCGATGAAGTCTAAGGCACCGAGTTTAATGGCCTGGACGGCCTTTTCAATAGAGCCATGTCCCGAGATCATGACAACGATGGCCTCCGGGTCCATGTCTTTGATTTCCGCTAGAACAAAGAGTCCGTCCTCTTTGGGCAGATAGAGGTCCAGAAATATGAGATCGAATGTGGACCTTTCAAGTAGCGCCAAACCCTGTCGACCGCTGTCGGCCAGTGACACGGCGTGGTCGTTTTTCGTTAGCGCCTGATAGCATGCGTCTCGCATAAATGAATCGTCGTCGATGACGAGTATGTTATAGCCGTTGGTCATGTCGGCAAGGTTTCCCTTATCCCGGATGATCCTTCCCTGCGCAGTTCGAGATTACTTCGGCCCGGTCGAATGAGTCGTATCGGCCGATGTCGGAAGTTCGATTTTCAGCACTGAGCCCGTTTTGTCGGAACGTTCCACCTGAATAGATCCGTTGTGCTGCTCTATAATTCCGTGACATATGGAAAGCCCAAGGCCGGTTCCCTTTTCTTTGCTTTTGGTAGTGAAAAAAGGCTCAAAGATTTTCTTTCTATGGTCCCTTCTTATGCCGCAGCCCGTATCGGTTACCTGAATGGTTACCCTTTTGGTCTCAGCATCGAATGCCGTTTGTAAGTTCAGTTGGCCCCGGCCGGTCATCGACTGCGCGGCGTTGATAATCAAATTAATAAAAACCTGTTCCAATTTGTTTTCTTCGCCGCGAATGCGGGGCAGTTGAGGGTCCAGACGGGTATTGATGTCGACGTTTCTTAAAAGGACATGATCCCGCATAAAACCGAGTACGTTATTTAACGTTTCATTGACCTGTACCTCCTCCAGGGGATGTGACTCTTGACGGGCGAAGCTAAGCAAGCCTTCTACAATCATTTTGCATCGGTGGGCCAGCTTGTTGATTTTAACTACTTTGTCCAGGTGGGGGTCGCTTTCCTGAAGTTCGTCCAGAAGGAGATGACTGTACATGAGGATCCCCCCGAGGGGGGTGTTTAGTTCATGGGCAAGCTCGCCGGCCAGTCTGCTGGCTCCCTCTAAGCGCTCTGAAGAGACGGGCTGGTTGTCATTATCGGGGCGTGGCATAGGATGAAAATTATAACATGATTAAGCAAGCCATGCACGAACTTAACATATTTCTCCCTAACGCATTTATGTGGATCCGGGCCGATTAGTCAAGAGAAACCCAAATCCACCACCGCTTGCAGAATTTGTTGGAAGCTGGGTTAAGCCGCCCCGCGGCTTGCTGTCGGCAACGAACTTGATTGACCGTGGTGTTAGGTGTTGCATAAGGTTCAGGACGGTCTCAGATTTCAATGGGGCTAAAACTCAGCCTTAAGAGTCCCTAAGTTCCGTTGCGGCCGGGTTTACCAAATAAGCCATGTGGATTTACCAAGAGTTTTAGGCGCATTGAAATTTGAAGCGGCCCCAACGCACGACCTTCTCAAACAGGACGAGTCAAGTTCGTTGGAAGGTGGGGTTGGTTCAATGATGTTCCAGCAGTTTGTCGGCGATTTGATCCGCCTCGACTTCGTAGGTTCCGGCTTTGAGCTTTTCTTTGATTGATTCGATCTTCTCCTCTCGAATATCGGACAGCTGCCCAATAGTTTCTCGGGCCTTAAGGCCGTCTTTTGATTTTTGCGAAAGACTGACTTTGGTTATTCTGTTTTCCCGGTGCGTATCCTCCGCTCGGGGGGTGGAATTTACGACCGGAGCATTTTCCGTCAGGACTTTGTTCCGGATGTAGTGTGCTACATCGCCGCTACCTAAGATCTTCATAGACGGTTACCTTTTTCATTCGGGTCCAGAAATGAATCCTTGTGTCGATTACGTGGTCCTTTTTAACCGGTACTGACCCGGGGCGACGTTTCGATGGACAGACCCGGTCGTTACCTAAAGGACGCTGTGGTTATTAATGAACTCATCCAATTCGAGCGCTTGGTTTTCACTCAAGGTCCCGAATTCGACGCTTCGGCGGTGAATGACTTCGTCGGTTTCCGTTTCCTTTGTGTGGATGTCCGAAATGGGTCTGGCCGGGACTCTGAGCAGGCAAAAGCTTAGGTCTCTGAGGAATATATTCAAAAAGACGTCCACGTCGGTACAGATCCTCGCTCTTTCGTTGTCCGGCACATACCGCATAGCCAAGCCACCCTTGCTTATGTCTATGATTTCCAGTCGTTTAGCTGATAGGGGGCTAACCATGGCAAAGGCATCTGCATGGATTCGGTACCGCTGATGCCTTCTTCTTTCCCCAGGTTGTTGGTGTGTGTGCATCTTGTTTGGCTCCGGTCTCTAGAAAATGGCTTCCAATGGTTGATTAAAAATGTCGGTGTTGAACAACGGGCCTTCGTTCATAATGAATCAATGCTGAGCTGTGATTTGCAAGAAACCTGCCAGGAAACGCCAAAAAAAGCTTTAGGTTTAAGTGGTTTTTTCCGATACGTGTAACAGGGAAAAAAAAGTGACAAAGGCAAACCGCTCGAAAGGGTGGGACGCAAAGCCTCCGGTCCCGGATGCATCGGGATAGCGGGGTTGCCGATTAACGGATCAAATTTGCGAACGAGCCCATTCCTAAAGCGGATGGGCTTTTGTTTTTGGAGAGGAGGAAGAAATGATTGAAGGTGCCGGAACGCTTGCAGCAGCTAACTATGCGGGTACCCAGGCCGTACAGGGAGAAACGGAGCCTGTGCGTGGGTCAGGTGACGATGTGGCGAAGGGAAAAGTGAGTCCGCCGAACCGTGCTGAGAATATGTACGAAGAGTCCAACTCCCAACGGCAGGCTGCGCCGGAAGAAGGGGCGGAAGAGGGTGCCGGCCGAATTATTAACCTTCTGGGTTAATACGTGCTCAAGTGTCGCATCCCCTATTTTAACCCGAGTGCCTCCAACGCGGGACTTTGCACCCGCCAACCCGCCAATATGCAGGAAGGTGCGGGAAGGAATTTCGCTGAACGAGGGCCTACACGGATAAAGTCCGCCTTCCTTTCGGGAACCACCTAACGGATTTGTAGGCCCGAATGAAGCGGAGTTCCTTCCCGCACCGGGGCGGTTTTCCTTGATAACATCAACGTGGCAAGGAGGAGACAGTGATCAATCCAACCGGAACGGCTCTGTCGGCGATAAGGGCTTTTGAGCGTAAGGCGGCAACGACGGCCCACAACGTGGCCAATCTGAATACGGATGGTTTTAAAGCGAATCGGGTGGTCATGGAAGCGTCCGCTCCCGGCGGTGTCCGGGCAGAGGTCTATCGGGTGGATACCCCCGGGGCGGTCATTGACACCGGCGACGGAAGTGGTGAACTACGAGAGACCTCCAATGTCAACTTGGCAAGAGAGACAGGAAGTCTTATCGTTTCAAAACAGGGTCATAAGGCCAATCTAAAGACCCTGCAGACCTGCGAAGAAATGACTCAAACCGTGATCGACCTGCTTGCTTGACCAAAAAGTGAGCAATCCGCGGAAACTCCCCAGTACGGTTATTCACTCGACAATGGAATTTCGCCCTTTGGACGGGTCCCAAGCGCTCTGATCTTTTTCGGGCAATGATTAAAAAAGTGTTGCCACTCGACACATCTGATGGTACGTTTGGTTTCAACTCCAACTATTGCTGTTCAATTGTTTGGTGTTGGAAATTTGACTGGTGCTGAAAATTATTATGCCGAATAGATATACAGGCGAGCCTTCTCTTACGCCCAAGATCGAGGTCCCGGAAGATCGGGTTCGTGACATCATCTATCAAATCAGGCGTCTGATTCAGGCCAATGACCTCCATACGAAGGAGCTTAACCGAAAATACCAGGTGAGCTCACCCCAGCTCAATTGTCTAATGGCCTTGTATGAACACGGGCCTTTGCCGCCCTCCCAAATCGCCAGGTATATTGTCCTGAAATCGAGTACCGTTACCGGCATTATCGATCGTCTGGAACAAAAAGGTTTCGTCAAGCGGGTCCGGCGGTCGTCCGACCGTCGCGTGGTTACCGTGGAATTGACTGAGGCCGGAACGATCCTCGCCGAAAAGGCGCCGCCGCCCTTGCACCAAAAGATCGTTGAGGGGCTGGCAAGGCTCTCTCAGGAAGAGATCAAGAAGATCGTTGACGGGCTCAGCATGCTCACCTGCATGTTGGATGTTCAGGACTTGGACGTCGAATAAGCACACAGACAATTTCAGAGGCCGATACCGTTAGGTCGGCGTTCTTGAAGCGGTTCAAAAAGATCCTTGACAAAGGAAAAAGTGTGTGCATAATGTTCGTATTCAAATAATTTCAGATGACATAACAACATTACGAATATTTTATGTTAATCCTTGCTTGGATCCTTCCCAACTTCCTTTTTTAGCCGGTATCCAGATCGCTTCGTTTGGGTAGTCTTGGGGGTCGCACTGATTCGTAGGCGGCCGACCGAGTGAGGTAGAAATACCAGGCCCAACCGGGTCGCTTTTATCACGAGAAGGAGACGAATACGTGAAGTCCGAACAGGTTGAAAAATCAAGGTCCCTTTTGGGTAATGAAACGGTGGATATGTTACAGCGGGTCCATGAGGATGCGTTGTGGATATTGGAGAATCTGGGTGTGGGCTGTAAACAACCGGAAATCCAAAAGGCATTCCAGGAGTTTGAGGCCCAAGGGCTGGCCGTGGTCTATGACGAAAGGGTGTATGTTACCAACGCCCTGGTGGAGCAATGTCTTGCCAAGACCCCCGGCATCGCCGACTTTTTTGTCCCCTTAAACAGCTTTTTCGTCGGTGGTACGGCTCCCTACATTTACGACGACGAGAAGGGGGAGGGGGGCAAAATGCCCACTGTCGATGATGTGGCGCGGATTGCCCGGATTGCCGACAAAACGGACCTGATTGCAGGCACTGGAAGGGGTGTAAAGCTCAAAGACGAGATTGAGCAGATGAACACTATGGCAAAGTATTGTTCCAAACCCCTTTATTTTGCAGTTACTTCTGATGCGGCGTTGGCCAATGCCGAAAAGTTATATGAAACGAGAAAAGACATCATGATCGTCTTTTGCGTTACCCGGCCGCCACTGCAGGTAAACGAGAATTTTTCCGAACACTTTGTAAAGGTGATTAAAGCCGGCCTGCCCCTGTTCATTTCCGCCATGCCCATGGCGGGTATCAGCGCCCCGTATTGCTATAATGGTGTACTGGCCATGACCCATGCGGAGGTGCTTTTCGGTATTTGTACGGCGCAACTCATTAATCCCGGAATCGCATGCGTTCACGCCGGGTTCCCCACCGTTGCCGATCCCAGAATAGAATATAATCCCAATTATGGCCTTATCAGCCATAATTACCTCAATATCCTTATGAGTCACCTGAATTTGATGCTTGACCTTCCCAGCATTCAAAGTGGCGGTACGACCCACGAAGAACATCCCACGGAACGGGCTTATGCGGATGCCAAAATGGGGCGCGCCCTCTGGTTGAAATACGGATTTCACATGGTGCGACATTCCTTCTCGTTTCTCCGCTATTTGATCGATTTTTCCATCGGAAAGCTGGAAAGGGCCATAGAGAACGCCAGAGAAGTAACACCTGACGATGCCCCTGAAATAGAACCGGCGACGTATGATGAAAGGGGAATGGAGTCGATTCAACGCATTGGTATCGGGATGTATATGGAAGATCCGTTGACAACAGCCAATCTTGAAAAACTATTTGTCGAATAACATTTGATGGGACCCCAAAGAAAGGAGAGATATACCCATGTGCGGTATAGCAGGATGTATTGGTACAAAAGATTTGGATACGGTGAATAAGATGTTGGACGCCCTTCCACACCGCGGCCCGGATGACAGGGGAGTCTACACGTACGAAGACTTTGTGTTCGGACACACCCGCTTGTCTATCGTCGATGTGGCTCGGGGGCATCAACCTATTGTGTTAAATGAGGGAAGTCGCGCCATTATCTGCAACGGTGAGATATACAATTTCCGCACGATTCAGGAGACGCTGTCCGGAAAGCACAATTTTAGAACCAACTCCGACACGGAAACGATATTGCACCTTTATGAGGAAAAGGGTCCTCAGTGTGTGAAGGAGTTGGACGGCATGTTTGCATTCGCCGTCTTGGACGGCGAAGATTTTATGCTCGCTAGAGACCCCATCGGCATAAAGCCGCTCTACTACGGGTACAAGAACGGAAAGCTTTATTTCAGCTCTGAACTTGGGGCTATGAGTCACTCCCATGTCGACGAGGTGAAGGAGTTCCCGGCCGGTCACTATTTCACGCCGAAAGACGGATTCGTGGAGTATTATCAGTTGCCTAAGGTAAGGGACCACCTTCTTTCCCACACCGAAAAGGCCTGCGAAGCCATTCGCGACACCTTCATCAAGGCGGTAAAGAAGCGCTTATTGGCCGATCCCGAGGTTCCGGTCGGTTCTTTTTGCAGTGGGGGGTTGGATAGCAGTCTGGTCGCCGCCATCGCCGCGGAAGAGATACCCAACTTGCATACCTTTGTGGTGGGCATGCGTGACGAATCCGGGGAGGTGAGCGACGATGTAAAGGCATCGCGCATTGCCGCCGATCATATCGGCTCCACCCATCATGAACTCTTGTTCACCGAGTCCGACTATTACGAGGCTTTGCCCATAGTGGTCCGCGAACTGGAAAGTTATGATCCTTCCCTCGTTCGCTGTGCCGTGCCGTGTTATTTCACCTGCAAGCTGGCGGCGGACTACGTAACCGTCGTTCTCACCGGGGAAGGGGCGGACGAACTCTTTACGGGCTATCAATATATGAAACACTTTCCCATGGACAAACTAAACGCCGAAGGCAGGCGTTGTATTCAAAATCTTCACAATATCAACCTTCAACGGGCCGATCGGATGGGAATGTATTTCAGCCTGGAATTGAGAGTGCCCTTTCTCGACGTGTCGATGATCGACTTGGCCATGAAGATTCCACCGGAGTTGAAGATCCGGGAACACGATGGGGCAAAGATCGAAAAATGGATTTTCCGTAAAGCCTTTGAGGGCACGGGGTATTTACCCGACGACATCTTGTGGCGATACAAGGTGCAGTACACGCAGGGGGCGGGCTGTGAAAGTCTCGGGGAACGAATAGCCAGGAAGGAAATGAGTCGGGAGGAGTACGAACGGATTAAGGCGGAAAACCCGGACGCCCGAATACACAGCAGAGAGGCCGCCTATTATTTTAAGATATTCCGTCAGTCTCATCCCCAGGATTCCATCCTTGGCTCCATCGGTATATGGACGGGTTTCGATTTTGCGGAGGAAAGAGAACAAGTGCGGGGTACCGTGGACGGCGATCTGAAGCACGAATACAAGGAGACCACCGACGACGGCGCCAAAGCGGCGTAAGTTCTTGCATATTGACGAAAAGGAGGCGGTTACATGGCATGCCTAGCGGGAATCGTATCACAGCACGGCAGAATCCAAGATGATACCACGGAACAGTTGCGAAAGATGCTTCGACTCATGCGGCACCGTGGCCCGGACCACAGTATCGTGCGGACGCTGCGGGATGACAGGGGGGCGTTGGGGGCCAACGAGATTCATCTAACCTCCCGAAAAACCTACTGTACGGCCCTGGAGGAAACCCCGTTTATCCTCCTTGACGGCGAGTTGTACAATGAACGCCCGGAAGGGCAGACGGACATCGATTTGTTTAAGGAGTATTACGAAAAGTACGAACAGAAATGTTTTTCCCGCTTGGACGGCAGCTTTGCGTGCGCCATCGTGGAGAAGGACGACGAGGTGATTCTGGCACGGGATCACGTGGGGGCCAGACCCTTATTCTATGGTACAACTGACAACGTCTTCTACTTGAGTTCGGAAATGAAGGGGCTCATCGATCATGTCCAGTTTGAGATTCACGAGCTTCCCCCGGGGCATATTTACAGTACCAAGAAGGGGATGAGGGAGTTCGAGGCGTTTTCTCCTGAGACGCCCGAGGTGGGTGACGACCTTAAACAAACCGCCCGGGATCTCAGGGAGCTGATGATAGAGGCGGTCAGAACGCGAATGAACGGGGTAAATGCTCTGGCGTTAAGCGGAGGGCTGGACAGTTCCATAGTCGCGGCCATCGCCAAGGGATTCGATCCCGACATAAAGCTTTTTACGGCCACCGTCGACCGAGCGCCGGGGCCGGACCTGGAGAACGCAAAACTCATGGCCGAGTTTCTCAAGCTGGAACACCATGTGTACAGAATTACCGATGAGGATATCGATAATATCCTCTCCGACGCGGTGTGGTATATGGAGAGTTTTGACGAAGATTGCATATCCGGCATCATTTCCAATTATTTTGCTTCTAAGATGGTGAAAGAATTTTCGGATCTGGTCCTGGTGGGAGAGGGGGCCGATGAGTTGTTCGGCGGGTACCGTATGGTCCTTAAGAATCCGAAAGTGAAAAGTGAAGAGCAGCGGGAGCGATTGGCGCAAAAGCTTTTGGAGATTGCTTACAATACGGCCTTGAGACGATTGGACCGGGGATGGAAGGCCAACGGTGTTGTATACCGGACGCCCTTTTTGGATCCCCGAGTGGTGGCCTTCAGCCAAAAGATCCCCATGAAATGGAAGATATACGGTGAGAACCAGATAGAAAAATATGTCCTTCGAGAGGCTTTTAGGGACATGTTGCCCGAAAAAATCGCCAACCGGGAAAAACTTCGCTTTGCCATGGGAACAGGTATGGACGATGTCATGGACGACATCATCGCGGCCAAGATTGACCCGGGTGAATTCGAAAAGAGACCCAAAGCGGCCTATGGATTGCCGTTTGCCTCATTTAAAGAGCTTTATTATTATGATGAGTTCTTACGGCTTTACCCGCCGGCCTATGAAAAGCAGACCATCCGGTGGGATCCATTCAAATAGGATTCCCCGTGACGACCATGGAAAGTGCCGGTTCCGTATGTGAGGACCGGTCGAATCGTACCATCCAGCATCTCCACGCGTGGATGGGTACTACCCAATGAGGTGAATGTATGTCATTTCCAACAAAGTCTATGTATGTAATTATCGGTACCGGGATACACGGGCTAAGTACTGCCTGGCATTTGGCCCTTGCACTTAAGGAAAAGAACAAAGGGTCCGGTAAGGACATCCTGGTGGTCGACAAAGGGGCCATCGGTGCCGGTGCGTCAGGGATCGCCTGTGGGGTGGTCCGAAACAACTATTATCAGCCGGCCATGCGTAAGCTCATTGCCCACAGTGTACAGGTGTGGGAAGACGATGCCGAAGGGTACGGCTATCGCCCGGTTGGGTATATGCAGATTTCTCCGGAACCCATGCATTCGAACGTGTCGGAGATATACCAACAGCAAAAAGAGATCGGCTACGACTCCGTGTTTATCGAGGGAGGCAAGGACTGCCTCCAATATATGCAGGAAAACATCTTCCATGACTGGCAGGCCAAAAATATTACCTCCGTCTTGCACGAAAAGAAGGGAGGGTACGCCCATAACACCAAGTCCCTCTATCGCTTGGCCGATAAGGCGGAAGCCGAGGGGGTGAGAATCTTGACCGGTGTTACGGTTACGGGGTTTAAGTCCGATGGCGACGCCGTAACGGCTGTTGAGACCGACAAGGGCGATATCGAATGCGACTGGGCGATTGTCGGTGCCGGGCCTTGGGCCAAGGGCTTTTGGGATATGCTTGAGCTTCCCAATAAGATCGAAGTAAAGGATCAACAAGGCATATGTCACCTAGGTTGCCGGATGTGGACCTACTGGTGTCTGGTCGAGGGGACTCTCGGCGTGCCGCCCGAATATGCCATGGACAATCACGGGAATATGCCGCCTGTTATACATGTGGACAGTGACGCCCCCTTATATTCGAGCGAAGATGGTTCTTTGATAACCGACAAGATGTGGGGGATTTACTATAAGCCGGACTTCCACTTCGGTGGGGTTCAGGGGGGGGCTGCGCCGTACATCGTAGAAGGTGACGTGAAAGTTGATCCTTACGGAATTGATTCGCCGGACTTTACGGTAACCCCCGAGTTCGTCCATATGTGGACGTCGGCACTGGCCCACTGTCAAAAGCGATACGAGGACAAATATACGGCATACAAGAACGAACCTTCCGGCGGCATCGGTGCCTTTACCCCGGACAATTTTCCGATTTTTGATGTCTTCAAACAAAACTGTTACATGATTTTGGATTCCAATCATGGATATAAGATGATCGGTGTAGGCAAGCTGGTGGCGGAAGAGGTTTTGGGCCACGAGCAGGAACTTCTTAAACCCTTCCGGTTTGACCGCTACGCCAAAGGAGAACTCCATCCGGTTTCCAATAGTCCTTTTCCTTGGAGTTAGGGTTTCTGATGCCGATTGCTTTGGAGGTTTAGGAAACAGAAATGGATTTGACTATTCTCGGCTCCGGAGGATGTATGGCCATTCCGAAACCGCTTTGTCGGTGTCGGGTATGTGAAGAGGCCAGACGAAAGGGGGTTCCCTATGCCAGGACGGGTCCGGCGGCGTTCCTTCATGACGAAAATCTGCTGATTGATACGCCTGCCGAAATTTCTCGTCAGTTGAACCGATCGAGGATTGACCAAGTGGATTATCTCCTTTTTACCCATCTGGACCCCGATCACGTGGAAGGGTTTCGGGTCGTCGAACAGGCGACCATTGATTTTCGGACCTGGAAGGCCTATCAGGATCATTCCATCGACGTCACCGTGCCGGCCGAGTTGCATGATCGGTTGGGTAATATCCAATCCGCCTACGGCCCGCTGATCGATTTTTATGAGCAACAGGGGTTTGTCCGACGGACCTGTTTCCAGGATCAGATACGAATTGGAGAGGTGAAGATTACGGCCGTTTCCGTAAATCACGGGGTGCAAGTGTCGTTCATATACGTTATTGAAAGCGGTGGCCGAAAGATGGTCTATGCCCCCTGTGACATCAAGCCGTTCCCCGAAGGGCGCAGTGAGCTGCAAGGGGCGGATTTGCTCATCATTCAGCCGGGGATCTTTGAAGACGGTCTCAAACATGACTTCGTTTACCAGGAAGACCATATTTCGAGGCGTACGCTTTATACCTTTGAGGAAACGGTCGCCCTGGCAAAACGTCTGGACGCCGATCGTACCCTGTTCGTCCATCTGGAAGAGTACTGGAACAGAAGTCACGACGACTACGTGGCTTTGGAAAAGGAAATCGAAAACGTTCGTTTTGCTTATGACGGCATGCAGGTAACTATTTAGGTCGATATCGGAAGCGGGGATTGCAATGGACTTAGAAAACAGTGAGCTTTTGGAAACCGTACACCGCGATGCGCTGCAAATCTTGGAGGAAGTCGGCGTGCGGTGCACGTTGCCGAAAGTCAGACAGATATTTGAAGAAACCGGAATGGCCGCTTTTGATGAGTCCACCGGGCATATTCACGTTCTTTCCCCTCTGGTCGACCAAGCGCTGACAACGACGCCCAAGCGGGATCAGTATTGGATTCCGGAAAATGCCTTCGGCGTGGGAGGAACCGCACCATTTGTGTACGACGACGATACCGGTGAGCTGATCGAGCCCACCTATGAACACCTGGCTCGAATTGCAAAAATTGTTAACGATGCCGATGTGGTTCAATTCATGGCCCGAGGGGTATTGATCAGGAACCAGGAGGTTGGAGTTATTGACACCATCATTGAACACTGTGACAAGCCGATATACGTGGCCACGGTGACCGATGAAGGTATTGCCCGGGCCCGAGCGGTACACGAAAGCAGGGGGAAGATCACCGTGCAGTTTTCCATAATCAACACCCCCTTGAATGTGATTGACACCATGATCGATCCGTTTATCAAGTGCGTGCAAGCGGGTATCCCCATCTATGTATCCACAATGCCGATGGCGGGACTCTCTGCCCCGTATTGTATGTCAGGGCTTCTGGCGCTGACCCATGCTGAAGCTTTGTTCGGTATTACTTTGGCGCAGCTCATCAACCCGGGTGTCGTAGTTGTTCACGCCGGTTTGCCCTCTATTGCCAATATCCAGAAGAACTACAACGTAGACCTGGGGTTGGTTTCTCACAACGTGGCCAACCTCCTTGTAGAAAAGGTAAATAAAAAGTTGGGGCTTCCCTCCATTCAGACCGCGTGCACGACGAATCAGGAAAAACCGAATGCCCGGGCCGAAACCGATGCCGTCAATGGGTATGGCCTGATGAAAAAATATGGGTTCCACCATATGCGGCACTGTTTTGGTTTTTTAAAGGAACTCATCTCCTTTTCGATCGCCAAGCTGGAACGACACATTGTTCTGTGTCGCGAAACCACTGCGGATCAGGCACCGGACTATGCACTGGAGCCCTACGATCCGGAGGGGCTTGATGCCATCCGGCGCAATGGAAGTAATGCCAACTATATGAGGGACGACCATACGTTGAAAAACACGGGAAGGTCCTTTCTCTATTAGGTAACACCCCCCTGGAACGACCTTCCTTGTTTAGAACCAATCCCTTGTTTCGTCGAAAGGGCCGTCTTTGTCCTTGACGATGGCGGCCGCAATCTCTATTCTTCGAATTGAGTTTTAGGTCCTTTTTTTGCATGCACCTGAAGGCGTGAAGGCGCCGGGGGTGTTCCTTGAGCGAATACGGCCCATCAGCTGGGGCCGGTCCTAGATGTTTCATCCTTGGGCGCCCTGGCCCATAGTCGAAAGGTACGAACGAGAAATGAAGGTAACGGTCTATCAAACCAGTCCGGTTCTGCTTGATGTCAAAGCCAATTTGGAAGATGTCATATCCAAAATTCATGAAGGAAAGGAAGACGGGGCCGAATTAATCGTTTTCCCGGAGTTGGCATTGACCGGGTACTTTGTCGAGCATCAATACCACCAGGCGGCACTCCGGATGAATTCCAAAGAGATAAGGTCCTTGGCAAAGGCCACGAAAGGCACGGCGGCCGTGGTGGGGTTTATCGAAGAGTCCCAATCAATGAATTTTTATAACTCTGCTGTGGTTTTGGTTGACGGTGAGGTACTTTTTGCCTACCGAAAACTGAACCTTCCCAATTATGGGGTGTTTGAGGAGCGAAAATATTTTGCTTCCGGAAAACAGATTCCCGTGTTCAGGCTCCATGATTTCTGCATTGCCGTGTTTGTTTGTAACGATCTGTGGCATCCATCGTTGCCTTATCTGGGTGTGGTTCAAAAGGCAGACATCTTTGTCACCATTTTTAATTCCTCTCAGGGATCCATGGGCGACGAGTTCAGTAATATCGAAAGCTGGCAAATCATTGATGTCTTCTATTCCCGGATATTCGGAATCTATAATATCTGTGCCAATCGGGTCGGTGAAGAGATTTGTCCGGAGCGAAGAGAACTGGGTGCCGAAGACGCCTGCGAGAGGCTGCCGGGAGAAGGCGCATCATCCTTGCAAGGGGAAAATCCGTATCGATTTTGGGGGGGGAGCGAAATTATCAATCCCTTCGGCCAGAATATTGCCAAGGCCAGACTCTATGAAACCGATAGTATTTCTACACGGATTTCTAAGGACCCGTTACGACGAAAGAAGATTTTGCTCCCCTATTTGAGGAATGACGATCCCTATTTCACCGCCCGCGAGCTTAAACGTATATTGGAAGAGAAAACCCATACGTCCAGCCACTGTAAGAACGACTATTGATTTTCTCTCCGATTGTTCCGTGTGCTTATTCGGGGCCATAGCGACGGCATACATCGGACTCGGCTTTCTGCCGTTAGGGTAAACCCTGTATGTCGAGCGAAGCCGCCGAGGTAGATTCCCTTGCATTGGTTTATCCTAGCCCTTTCCACGGCATTCTTTGTTTCCACCGGTGACATGCTCGTGAAGAAATTCTTCGGTCGTTTTTCGCCCCGGGAGATGGCCATTGTTCAATCTCTATTCAGCCTGCCGTTTGCCATCGCGGCTTTCTATTTCATTCCCATTCCCGAACTGGACGGCATTTTCTGGCTTTTGGTGCTTGTCTTGGCGCCACTGGACGTGACGGCGTTCTATCTGTACATGAAGGCAATCAAGATATCTCCCCTCTCTCTTTGCATTCCCTTTTTGTCGTTTACTCCTGTGTTCATGGTTTTTACCGGCTTTATTATTTTGGGTGAAATGCCCAATCTGTGGGGAGGACTGGGGATTCTTCTCGTAGTGGCGGGAAGCTATGTGATCAATGTAAATAAGGTAAAAGACGGATACCTGGCCCCTTTTGGGGCCATCATCACCGAACCGGGTTCCCTACTTATGCTGGTTGTTTCCGTTATGTTCTCTTTTATGGCGGTTCTGGGGAAAATGGCCATTCTGCATTCCTCGCCGACCTTTTTCGGCTTCCTATTCTTGACGTCCCTTAATCTGATCACCCTTGGGGTCTTCCCGCTGTTGGGAAAAGTCCGATGGAAAAAACTTCTGACCATGTATACGCCGGGCCTGTTGGTGGGGTTGATGCTCTTTTTTCATGTCCTGTGTCATACGTTGGCCATCGGTATGGTGGAAGCCGTCTATATGATTGCTGTAAAGCGCATGAGTATCCTTCTTGGTGTCGTTTACGGATGGCTTGTGTTTAGGGAGATCGAGATACGTCACCGCCTTATGGGCGCATCTGTGATGTTCTTCGGCGTGGTGGCCATTACGCTGTTCGGATAATGACAGGCCACGAATTGAAGTTTCTCGGGGT
>CAYTTQ010000008.1:28877-31731 GCA_964440795.1 uncultured Desulfobacterales bacterium
GGGGTTGATTTTGCGACAAGTAATGATAAATAGGCTGAAGCCTCGTATTCCGGCGCCCTTCTCACTCATAAATTTGAGTTGGACGCCCTGTTTGCGCGGGTTGGCGAGGATCATGGTTAGGTTTGCCTCAGAGTAATAGCTTTTCTGCCTTGCCGCCTTGACAGGTGGGCGTTCCTGTTTTAAGTTATTGTAATGTCGGGTTGCGATGGATATCCACCATCGTGATGCGCTGGTAGGCATTTGTCGGTTCAAAAAGGCATCTTGCCGGATTTTATCGGGAAGATGCCTTTTCTTTTTGTGAGATCGGCACATGGTGTCGGCAAGAAGGTGATGGTCCCGGCGCGCAAGTTGGGATGGGGCCGAAAACAATTATTTAATTTAGGCTACGAATGAGGAGGAAAGTAATGGCAGAAGCAAAAGATGGCGATACCGTGAAGGTTCATTACACGGGCAAGTTTGAAGACGGCACGGTTTTCGATAGCACAGACGGTCGTGAACCGTTGGAGTTCACGCTGGGAAACGGGCAATTGATTGCCGGTTTTGAGAAGGCTTTAGTCGGAATGAACCCGGGTGAATCAAAGACCTCCAATATTCCTCAAGACGAGGCCTACGGGCCGAGAAATGAAGAGATGAAACAGGTTGTTGAACGAAATCAGCTTCCCCCGGATCTGGATCCCCAAGTCGGTATGCAGCTTCAAGTGAAAACCCCGGAAGATCAAACGCTGATCGTTTCCATCGCTGAGGTGTCCGATACGCACGTAACCTTGGACGCAAACCACCCCTTGGCAGGTAAAGACCTCAATTTTGACATTCAACTCGTTGAAATTGTGTAATATATTAACATGCAGCGTGGGCGTCTATCGCCGCAGGAAATCGATAAATCCCTTCACGGAGTTTCCGATAAAATAACGCTCCCGGTTTTGCACGTCCGTCTCCATGTTATTGAAGGCTGCCAGCTCCGGGTCGGTTTCCAATAGTCTGTCCACACATGCGGATATCGGGTCTTTATCCTGATGGCCGCATGTGTCTCGGACAAGTTCGTACCACCGTAGAACTTGTTTCCGAAATCTTGTCAGCATGTCCCGAGAGCTGGGCGCTTTCCCGAAGTGGGCGTAGTGAATGGGTTGATCCGCCAACGCCGTCAACCGGTCGACACTGCTCAAAAAGAGTTCCAAAAAGAAACGGGGCGGGGTTGCCGGCCGCAAGTATTCGCCATTTCCCCGGGAATAGTAATTGCCCGCCGCCTCGCCGGCAAAAAGTTTCTCCCGCCAAGAAAAACTGAGATGATGGCTTGAATGTCCCGGTGTTTCGATGACCGCCAAATCGGGTATTGTGACCTGAGTGTGGGGGATCAACCGCGTATGCGACACCGGTTGCGGCGGGCCATAACCATCCGCGATTTTTCCCAGAGTTTGTCGACTTCCCTTCCACAGTTTGGACGGGTCCGTCAAATGATTGACGGCTTTTTCGTGGCATATGACCCTCGCCATAGGGTAATGGTCCAGGAACCGGGCCAAGCCGCCCGCATGATCGATGTGGATATGGGTGAGAAGCACATAGTCGATGTGCTCCACATCCAATGCAGACAGGTCTCGGATCAAAGATGCTACGGTATTGGCGGGGCCCACGTCGACCAGCATGGTCGGCCGGCCGGAGCAAAGCCAGGCACCGATGAAATGGGTGAAGCCCGGCAGCGGCGGATTGGTTTCTATGAGGGTGACGCGTTGCAAAAGTCGCGTTTTCCGCCATCATGTTTAATGGGTTTCTTTTAACAGTGCCTTGGCGGCGTCAATATCGTAAGCCTGATCGGGGTCAAACGACTTGTTTTTGGCCATCGTCGCTGCCTTCTTAATGGCACCGTAGGGCACCCATCCATGTTCGGCCCACATTTGAGGGTCCTCGGCATTCCATAACCGGAACCAGATGGTGCCGTCTTTTTCCCGAACATACATACGAACCCGCTTGTTTTGCGGAAACGGGTAATAGTAGAGTCCGTTTTCGTCTTTCATTTCTCTTTTGGGGTTGCTCCAGCCTTGCTGATGGCTTGCCGGGTTTCTTTGACCAATTCTCTTTGGTAGTCACTGCTTGCCATAGTGCTTGCCTGATTTAGATATTCTTTCGCACGTTGGAGGTCTTCTTCGGTGCCTTTGGCCATAGACACTTCAGCCCGGTGGAAGAGAAGCATAAAGTCGATGTCCCGGAGGCGTGACTGTATCTGCCGGCGTTCGGCTTCCGTTGGGGCATAAGCCATCGCTTGACGAAGATACTGCTTGATTTCCGCGAAATCCGGTCCTTGTTGAGCTGCCAGGGCGGCATCCGCCTGGTTGCGAAAATAGTCAAAAACCAACGGGAAGATCTCTTGTTTAGAGTATACTTCCTTTATGGGCTTGGGAGCTTGCATGCCCTCAATGGTAACCACCTTTTCAGAGCCCGTTGGGGCGAATTTCCCCCGCCATATCTGAATGCCCTGGTCAGTCGGTTTCAAATAGAAGTTGTTTGTATTCGACGCACTTGCCCACAGTAGGACGGCGATCAAAAAGGCCGCCAAGCCGATTCCCCAGATAACCCCCTTCGATACCGGAGGAGAACCTTCCGGAGAGCCCGGCGGCGGGCCTTCGGTTGTTTCCGGGGAGGCAGGAGGGGCAACACGTTCTTTCGGCTGTTGCGGAGCCGATTGCCCGTACAGGTCGAATTGCTTGAAGAGCAGGGTTTTCATCCGTTTAGTCTCTTCCTCGGAGTCGGCGGAGATAAACGGAGGCGCCTCAGGCAGTTTTTTATCCGCCTTTTTGGCAAACGGGCTTTTCGGGGGTTTTTCGGGCATAGCGGAGTCGAATTTTTTAAACAGGAGGTCCTT
>CAYTTQ010000008.1:31831-48799 GCA_964440795.1 uncultured Desulfobacterales bacterium
ATAAACGGAGGCGCCTCAGGCAGTTTTTTATCCGCCTTTTTGGCAAACGGGCTTTGCGGGGGCGACTCGGGCATTATCGAATCGAATTTCTTAAAGAGCAGGGTTTTCAAAGCGGGTTTTTTGGTTTTCGATCCACCGGCTTTGGCGGTTGTCTTGGCCGTTTTTTTGGCCGTTGTCGTCGGGGTCTTTTTGGCGGCCTTTTTCGACTTGGCGGCGGTTTTTGTCTTTTTACCCTTTGCGGCAACTGTCTTTGACTTCGATGATGAGGTCTTTTTTGTGCCTACCATTTTTTTTTCCTCTTCATCCTTTTTCTTAGCACCTGATTTCTTTTTTGTTGATTGCAACAGTGTCTTGCGTCCCATGAGTCCCCCTAATGAAACGGATGTCTTAATTAAAGACCAATGTCCAAAGCGACCGGTTGATGACGCGGTATTCTCATTGTTGCCGGTATCTTAGCATCCAAGTACTTGGAATCCGCCGTCTCCCGGTTTCCAAAATGTCGGTTTCTTATACGAAATTCTCGTCCTTTTGTAAAGACCTTTAGTGAACCTAAATCTACCGCTTGCCGGGTCTGACCTGTCCAACATCAGAATTCATGCTCCCAGATTAGGTCGACTCCGGTCGTTCGTTCATTTCCCACTTGCGTTTCTATTTCAAAGTTTCGGTTGATTTCGTAGCTGATGTCGAGTTCCGGTGACTCCCCTTCCTCGAAGGGGTGCTCATAGACGACGAAAACACGTGGTGTGACATATTTTCCCAATGATACCGTGCCCTTGGTTAATTCTTCCATGCCTGGTTCAATGGATAGGGCGTCGAGATGAAACGTTTCTGCAAGAATTTCTTCCAGTTTTCCTGCGGCCAACTTTCCACTGATATTCAAGGCCGTTTCCTCCGCTTTGAAAGCCTGCTGCGTCGTTGCGCTGTCCGTCGGTTTGCCGAAAACAAGATAAGAGATGATGTCGGCCTCTTGCATTGGGGGACTGCTGTCCAAAGTCAATTCCGGCCGCTTGGCCGTCCCGCCGATTCGTAAAATGATATCGACCTCCTTGATACGGGTAAGGGCTTCTATATCTAAGTTTGGGTTTGGCTTTTCCAGTCCGATGAAAGTGGCCTGGCCCCGGCTGATCGTAAACAATTTGTTCTGAAACTCGTAGGTTCCTCGAACTGTGTTTACGGAACCCAGGAAGGTAAAGGACTCTTCCGGGGCCTTTTTCAAGTTCACAGACCCGGAAACCTCAATGTTTTTCTTCCGGCCCTTGATCCAAAAATTTCTGGGAACCCGTAAGTCGACATCGGTTGTGAGACCGTTCATAAAGACCGATCTTTCCGGTTTTGTTTTTTTAACCGTAATTACACCCGCCTCTTGCTGTGGGTCGCTGACTATTTGAATCTCACGCGGTTGGTCTTGAAAAAGCCGGTCAATATCGGCCGTTCCTTCACGAACCTCAAGCTCTCCTTTCAGTGTGGCGGCGTCCATAGTGCCCGACAGAATCAGGTTCGGCCACACTCTCGCATAAATCGCCCGGTGAAAGGGCACATAGTAATCCTTCCCCGTCAGGGAAACGTTGAAGGCATTCGGTCTGAGTCCTTGATGACTGAGGGTACCGCTAAGCGACAAGCTCCCTCCCCCCTCATCTTTGACTTCGATACGTTCCACAATCAACCGGTCCGGCATGATGCGAACCGATCCCTGGACATTCTTGTAGGTCAGCGGGGGCTTCGAAAGATCGAGATGCCCATCTTTCAGCCGCAGATGCCCTCTCATCGTTGGGGTGATTGGGTCTCCGGTCATCTGAAGCCAAAGATCTATGCGCCCCCCGTAGGTCACCCCTTTTTTTGTGGGCATGGGCAGTTGGGAAAGACTGAGATCGTTTGTTTCCAGGGTTGCATCGAGGCCCTCTTTTTGAACAACGAATGAAAAGGGCTGCAAGGTCAAGGCGGCGTGCATAGTGCCTGAAAGGCCCAAAGATTTCCGGTCATCGGTGTAAATGGTAGCCTGGGCCTTGACTTTTTCATTTCCGTAGGAAGCGGTGAGGGATGCCCGGGGAAACGGGCAACCGTAAACCTCACATTGCCTGAGTGAAACATCGGTCTCAATAAAGGGTTGCGAAAAAGTGCCTTCCATAGAGAGGTCTGCCGATACGATTCCGTCGATTCGTGGCTTGTCCGGCCAAAAACGGGCAAATCTTTCGAGGTCCAGGTCCGTGAGGGTTGCCTTTAAGCGGTGCCTGTTCGTTGCAATGTCGCCGTCCAGATCCAACCGGCCCTCCATGGCCAACGCTTCCTGCCCCGACCGTAGGCTTAGTGAAGATAGGGTCATTTCCGATTTGGATACCGTTAACCGAATGGGACCTTCGTTGGTGATCATCCTATCGGGCATGTCGGGAATGGCCAAGTTGAGACGATCGATGGTGATATTTTTCCTTGAGGCTTGCCATGGGTCGATCCTGCCCGCCAAAAAGAGGCTCGATTCACTTTCATGTTTTAGGTTTAAATCCATCCGGGCCCGATCAGGCGTGGCTTCCACGTGGAAACGAAGGTTTGGAAAAAAATGCCCGTTTATGCCGATTCCTTCCATGGAGGCGGTGGAGGTGATGTCGAACCCCCATTTTCCCCGCTGCTGCAACGGATCTCTTTTTCCGCCATCCACAACGGCTTTTTTGTCGCGGTAAATCCTGGCCGTGGACGCCAGGGTTAGCCCTTTTACAGTCGCTCTCTCCAGTTTCAAGTCATCGACGTCCATCGTGGTAACTATCCGGGCATTGCTCCAGGCACCCTCGATCCGGTTCGTCAGCGACACCCTGCCGGCTAGACCCAGGTCGTGGGGCCACATAACGCCGTATTGCCCCGCTGTAGCCACTGCCGGACCCAGAGAAGGCAGTTCTATGTCTAGCTTGACGTCGCATTCTTTGTTTTTGGGTACGACAGAGCCCTTCATTGTCAGGCGACCGTGCAAAGCCGTCACATCCAGATTATCAATGGTAAGGCGCCCTTTGTCCCAACCGGCGGAGGCATGTCCCTTCTTGAGTTTTACACCGAAGATGTCAAAGGGGACATCCGGATCGGAGGAGGTAATATTGAGCATCGTCTGTGAGGTCATCTTTCCCAATTCCATGGAGGGTGGCATTACGGCTTCGGCGCGAACCTCAATGTCCGCCCGGCCACGGAGGCCAGGCAAAACATTCTGTTTTTCCGGGGCGAAACCATCCAAGGTCAGTAATAATGTGGCTACGGTATCGCTGTTTCCATCCAATATGCCGACCAACGCACCTTCCATGTCGAGCCGTCCCAAAGGTCCCACCAAGGTTCCTTCTGTTATCTTTACGTCAGCGCCATTGAACTGGGTGGTAATTTTGGCCTCTTCAACCTGATATCCAACGAACCGGGAGGGGGTAAGGACTATGGAGGCAGTCCCCCGGCGATCCGGCCCGGCAAGGTTTCTGCCCTTGATGTTGATCTTGGCCCCTATATCTCCGTTTGCGTCTTTGAGTGCCGGAAAGGGCAGGGCGGCAGGATTGAGATGGCGAATAGATGTCGATATGTCCAGGGCGACGCCCGCCGAGGTCGTGACATCCACACGTCCCCTCGATCGAATTGACAGTTGATCCATGTCTATCTCAAGTTCATGGGAGAAGTGTCTTCCTGTGCCTTTGACTTCCAGACGCCCTGTCACCATAGATTGGGGAAATTGGGGGGACAAGTCATCCATGGGGATCCATTGGAGCATTTCTTGTATTTTCAACCGATCGAACCGTGACACCAGGTCAACCTGTGGCCCTTGCTCGGAAAAGGTGACATGGCCCGAGAGAGCCAGCTCGGAGTTTCCTGTTTCCATTCGCATTTGCGGCACGTTGAACCGTCTTGTCTTTGGGGCATAAGAGATTTCGCCCTGCAGGCTGCGTAAGGCAAAACGGGGTCGGTCTAAGAGGAAGCTTCCCCGCATAATCTCGGCCGTGATCCGGGAGCCTAGCTCAACGCCCGCCAGGATTTCGACATCCTTGAAGTGGCGGCTTTGGTTTTCTTGGCTGTCCGTGACGGTGATCTGCCCATCCGTTATATGCACATGCTCCATGGCGATTTGAAACGACGACGGGTGTTTTGTTCGGCTGGGTGTTTTGTCGGCTTCCTTGACGAGGGTGACCAGATTCCATGTGCCGGTGGATTCTTTGACCAGGTCGGCGAAAAGGCCTTTTATGCGAAAATCCTGGATATACAAAACCTTGCCGAGAAGCAAAGGGATGAGGTAGTCTGCGCAGATTTCCCCGGCAGACAAGATGACTTTTCCGTCTCGTGCCAACTTTACATTTTTCAGGCAAACGTGAGACAACAGATTGCCCGAAAGTGCGCCAATTTCAAGCGTACCGTCGAGTTTCTTTTTAGCCGTTTCCTCTACATATGTTTTGATCCTTTCCTTGACGGTCCGGGTTTGGAGTATCAACACGCCTGCCGCCAGGGTTATGGTAACAACGATGAGCAGACAAAAGATCACGCCCCGTAGGATCTTTCGCCGCTTTTTTCCTGTCGTGTCAGCCGGCTGATTGGTTTTTGTGGGTTCTCGTTTTGTCATGAGACGGATCCGGTCTATGGGGGCCTAAAATGCTTGGCCGACACTTAAATGAATCTTCCAGCGGTCTTCAACCGCCTCATCGGGGTTTTCCGATTTTCCAAAGTCCCGCTTGCTCGGCGGGTTCAGCTTGTAACCAAAGTCCGCTCGAATCGGACCGATGACGGTATGATAGCGTAGTCCGAGTCCGCAGCTGTATCGCATATCGTCCAGTTCATATCGAAATGCGGTTGGGTCTACCAGCCCGGCATCCAGAAACACGACTCCCGAAAACTTCCCGAATATGGGATACCGCAATTCCAGGTTTGCATCGATAGCGCTCAAACCGCCAAGGGGCGTACCGGTTTCGTCCACCGGGCCCAACTTTTGGTAGCCGTATCCCCGAACACTGTTGCTGCCACCCAAAAAAAGCCTTTTAAATACGGGTATATTACGAGTGCCTTCCGTTTCTTGAATCGCCCTGAGCCGTATCCGTCCCGCTGCCACGAGATCGGCAGAGACGGCCTGATACTTAGTGAGTCTGAAGGTAGGCTTAAAGAAGCTGACCTCCGAACCCAGGAGGTCCGAAGCCGATTCGACATGAAGGGAAGACACAGATCCGTTTGAGGGGTTGATCACGCTGTTTGTGGTGTTGCGGATAATTCCCGACTCTATGGAAGCGATGAAATAGTTTTCTTCGGAGATCCCCGAGTTGCGGGCTTCCGAGTCGCTGATTTCCACCTCGCGAAGGTCATTTGCTTCAAGGTTATAGCCGAGCGTTGCAGACCAATTTTCATAGAGGTACCGGGTTACTGTCGCGTTGGCAAAGGTCTTGCGGTTTTCGTAGGTTTCCAGCAACTCTTGTTTAAAACCGGCTAGGGCGCTAAACGTATTTTTCGGATCCAGAAAATAAGGAATATCATATTCTCCTTGCACGGTGCGAAGGAGATCGGACCGTTTTGCACTTAGGGAGATCCGGTCGGCCCAGCCGGAAGGATTCCGATAGGTCCAAGCGCCTTTGAGCCGCACACCATCCTCACTTCCGTAACCCACGCCGAGTCGGACTTTCTGTCGATCCCGGGGTTTAACTTGGACCCGGATTGGTACCTTGGCGGTGTCTCGACCAAGTGTCTCCGGGCTTACCCGGGCCACGCTAAAGATGCTCAGATTGAACAAGTTACGTTGGCTGGTTTCCAGTTTTTTGGCGGAGTAGATTTCCCCTTCCTTAAAGGTCATTGCTTGTTCGATTATCGCTGTCTCTACGTATTCGTCATTTCCCGATATGAGGAGCCTTCCAAAACGGCAGCGCGGACCGGGAGTCAAATGAAATGAAACGTGGGCCTTATTTTCGTTCGTATAGACTTTGACCAGACCCTCCACCTCGGCCATAGGGTATCCGGTGTTGCCCAAATGTTTAAGGAGCGCTCTTTTCGTCTCATTGTACGTGTCAACCTGAAAAATCCCGCCGACTTCTACGGCCATCTGCCCGTACAGATCTTCCCGGGAAAGATCGTGAGGCGCACCATCTGCGTCCTTTATAGTCATCTCCACGTGTTCGATAATTACCGGAGGCCCTTCATCTATCTTATAGATTACGACCACCGTGGGGGGGATATCTTCGCTGACCTTCGCAGAGTCCTCCGCCCGCCTTCCTGTACGCTCTGGATGGTCCTCCTGCGCCGGTTCGGCGGGTTCAATTTGGTAGCTCGATTTCGTATGATAGTAGCCCTTCGCCCTATAGAATTGCTGAATCCTTAATAGATCGTCCTTCAGATCCGCTTCCGTCACCACCGTTTTATCCTCCCAAAACCGCCAGCGGGGTGGCGTTTGGGCGACCAGCGTGCGAGCCAGTTCCGTTTTGGATATCCCCTGAATGCCGGTAAACCTGACCAGTTCAAGCCTGTACATGCCCGCCCGGCTGTCGCTTGCCGTTGCCTGAGCGAGCAATGCAAAAAACATAATGGCCGGCACCGTTACCGGGATGACGTATCGCATGGCTGAAATCTTACCCCAATTACCCTTGAGAACAAAAGCAAAAGGCCCGAAACGATGCCCACAAAGGCGATTTACGGAAAGTACCGGAGTGGCTGTCAAGCAACAAGCATTCGACCGGGAGAACGGATCGGGCAGACTATGAATCATAAATGATACGGGGCTTCCCATACAAGAACAGTTTTGAAACCTACTTGTTCATAGCGGGACAGCAGATGTCTTCGAACGGTGGTTATCACAATTTTGGGCTCTTAGAACTTTGTAATTACCCCAGCGTTGCAAAAGTCGAGGATGCCGCAGATGCAAGGCGTCAAGGGTGAGGCAATAGTGTACTATGCCGATCCCTTGACAACGTAGCAGATGCGGTGTCATCGGCTTTCCAGCGGGTAAAAGATATGGCGGCTTTTCTATGTTTCGCTGGATGTCACCGACAGTTGGATCCAAGAAATCGTTAATAGGAAGCGCAAATCTAGGCCATTACTTGTATTGTAGATATCTTGCCATATCTTTTATGCAACTCTGGGGATTATTTGACAAATGGTGGGAGTTTCGCTGTATAATCAAACGACGATCTACTCCGGTCGGTTAAAAATCACGGTAGGTCGGCGCTTCTGTGAAGGGTGCGCATGGCGGACCCATAGAAAGAAAGAATCGGTTTGGAGTTCCAAGGGCGTTACATAAAACCATTATTACTAGTGCTGGGGCTTGTTTCGGTCCTCGGGTTGGTTTTCTGGCTTTCAGCAAGACCTGTAAACCAAGTCGATGGGTTGGAGCGGGTCCAGGAAACCGGTAAGATTCGGGTCGTTACGCGTAATAATTCCAATTGTTATTACATTTATAGGGGCCGGCCCATGGGTTTCGAGTATGAACTGGCCGAAGCGTTTGCCGATTACTTGGGTGTTGAATTGGAAATAATAACGGCGGATTGGAATGACATGTTCGGCCTCCTGGCCACCGGCCTGGGTGATTTGATTGCGGCAAGCCTTACTGTTACTCCCGCTAGGCAAGAGAGGGCTGATTTTTCGGACCCATACATGTCTGTGCAGCAACACGTAATCGTCCACAAGCACAACCATGAGGTCAGTTCCGTGGATGACCTAAATGGGAGAACGGTCCATGTACGAAGGGGGACCTCGTACGAGGTCCGGTTAAAAGAACTTGCAGACAGCGGTATCGATATTGAGATTGTCTTGCGTGATAACGTACCCACTGAAGAGCTGATTCGGCAAGTAGCTGAAAAAGAGATTGAAATTACCGTAGCCGACTCGAATATCGCCTTGTTGAACCGGCGGTATTACCCTGCCGTACGGATGGCCTTTCCGATCGAAGAGAAGCAGTCCCTGGGCTGGGCGGTCCGTAAGGGGGATGACGGGCTATTGGCTGAGGTGGATGCGTTTTTTGATACTATCGAAGCGGATGGTCAATTCGGCAAGATTTATCAAAAGTATTACGCCAATGTGGACATATTCGATTATGTGGATCTGAGAAAATTTCATCAGCGCATCCGGACAAGACTTCCAAAATATGATGAAATCATCAAAAAGGAAAGCCGAAAGCACGACTTTGATTGGCGGCTTGTCGCTGCAGTGGCCTATCAAGAGTCTCACTGGGATCCCCGTGCCAGGAGCTATAAGGGTGTCCGCGGCTTGATGCAGTTGACCCTGACGACGGCGAAAGAAGTGGGGGTTGAGAGTCGGCTGGACCCGGCGCAAAGCATTCAGGGGGGGGTGAAGTACCTGCGCAAAATATACGACAGATTCGATGAGATCGAAGGCCTGGATCGGATGCTGTTTGCCCTGGCGAGTTACAACATCGGCTACGGCCACGTTCGGGATGCTCAGAAGATCGCCCGGGATAAGGGCCTCGATCCGTTGAAATGGGCGTCTTTGAAGAAGACGCTTCCCTTGCTCCGCCAAAAAAAGTACTACAAAAACACAAAATACGGGTATTGTAGAGGGACCGAACCGGTGCGGTATGTGGAACGGATTTTAACCTACTATGACATATTAAAAAACAAGGCTGTGGCATGAAGACTGATTCTTCTCCAACTAATGTCGCTGGTCCGCTGAGACGGGGGATGCAACGCGGTGAACGTCAGCCCCGAATGTGGGGTTGGGTCGCTGGCCTCATCCTCTGCGGGCTGCTCATCGCTTTATATCCCGCATGGGCTGACGAGAGTGCGGGGTTCAAAGAGTGGTTGACTGCCTTTGAGAAGGAGGCCTTGGATAGAGGGGTTTCAAAAGGGACCCTGGATAAGGCGCTCCGGAAAGTGGCGCCGATTCCCCGGGTGATCGAGCTGGATCGCAATCAACCAGAGATGAAACTGACGCTGGATGAATACTTGAACCTCATGATATCGACTGTACGGGTGGCCAAGGGCCGAACGGAACTCAAAGAAAACCGGGACCTGCTGGAGACAATATCGGCTCGTTATGGGGTGCAGCCGCGCTATCTGGTTACATTGTGGGGTATTGAAAGCGATTTCGGCCGTCTTACGGGGGGCTTTCCGGTCATTGGTGCTTTAGCCACGTTGGCTTATGACGGCAGGCGGAGTACCTTTTTCCGTCGGGAACTATTCAAGGCGTTACGGATCTTGGAGGCCGGCCATATTTCGGTGGCACGGATGACCGGTTCATGGGCGGGCGCCATGGGCCAAATGCAATTCATGCCTTCTACGTTTCAGGGGTTTGCCGTCGACTTTAATGAAAACGGCCGTGTGAACATATGGTCGGAGCGGCCGGACATCTTTGCCTCCGCCGCTAACTACCTGGCCAAATCAGGGTGGAAGGGAGATCAAATCTGGGGCAGAGAGGTGCAATTGCCCACGGGGTTCGATTCGGCCATGATCGGTTTGAAAACGCGAAAGCCGATTAGCCATTGGCAGGCTTCAGGGGTAAGGCGCCTCAACGGGACTGACTTGCCCGCCTTTGACTTGACGGCATCGATTATCCGGCCGGATGGGGCCGGTGGGAGGACCTTCATGGTATACAATAACTACCGGGTATTGCTGAAGTGGAACCGATCTCATAGTTTTGCCCTGGCTGTGGGTCTGCTTTCCGATAGAATCGGAAACCGGTAGGCGACGGGTTCTGTGGCTTTGGGCCGGGTAGTCCGATTTGAATCGTGGATTTAGGTTGACCTGGTCCGGTTTTTGTTTAAAATTATATATATGTATATATAAGAGGTCTCTACTCTCTTAAGGGTTTGCGAGAGCCCTAAGCTGTCCGAAATGATGCCTGATATTCATGGGTTCTTTTTTTGGAGATCCTGTTGGACGATCCTTCCTCGGTAACGCTGATTCTAATCGCACTATTGGGTGTGTTGCTGGTCTTATCCGGGTGTTTTTCAGCCACAGAGACGGCATTTTTTTGTCTGAACCGTGTTGACCGTCGTCGTTTGGTCAGCGAAGACTCCAAGCGTGCCAGGCTGATCGTTCGCTTATTGAAACGTCCCCGCCGTTTGCTTTCCACACTCCTTTTTGGCAACACCTTGGTCAACGTGGCCACATCCGCTACCGCCGCCTTACTGTTCGCCAGGGTGATGCACACCCACAGCTTATGGGTGGCTATCGTCGTAGACACCGCCCTGGTTCTCCTGTTTGGAGAAATTATTCCCAAAACCGTTGCTGTAAACAGGGCCCCCACCTTTTCGAGGATGGTGGTGATCCCCCTTAGGGCATTCTCCTTGGTTTCCAGGCCCCTGGTGGTTGTTTTCGATCGTTCGGCCCGCCTCATCCTAAAACTGCTCCGGGTTCCGGAAGAAACCAAGGATGCCCTTACCCCGTCGAAGATAGAAGTTCTGTTCGATGAGGCGGACCAGGAGGCCATAACCCCTCAGGAAAGACGTATCGCCGGTAATATCCTCCGCTTCTCTGAGACCACGGCACAGGAAATCATGACTCCCCGCGTGGATGTTATTGCCCTATCCCTACACAGCTCTCGGTCGGAAGTGGAACGGACGATGGTGGAGGCCCGTCATAGCCGCATCCCCGTTTACGAAGAAAGCCTCGATTACATTGTCGGCTTTGTCGGTGCCAAGGAGTTTTTCTTGAATTCGGAGCGCAAGATCAGTGAACTGGTTAACCCGGTGGGTATATTTCCCGAGGGAGCCAAAATTCACCATATCTTTCGGTATATGCAAAAGAACCAATTGAATATGGCCGCCATCGTGGATGAGTACGGTGTCACTGCGGGTATTGTTACCATGGAAGACCTACTGGAACAAATCGTCGGTGAGATCTACGACGAATATGAAAAAGCCGAAGAGTTGATTCGTGGCGAGGCCGAAGATACGTGGTTGGTTCTGGGGCGGGCACCGGTTGAACAGGTGAACAAGGTCTGCGGCTTGTCTCTTTTGGAGGGGGAATCTGTTACTTTGAATGGATATTTGTCTAACGAATTTGGAAGGATTCCGGTGCCTGACGAAACTATTGAGCGGGGTGGGGCTTCGTTTAGCATTGTTGAATCAAAAAGAGGGCGAATCGTCAGCTGTCGCGTAAAACGTGTGGAGTCAGAGGGATTACTGAATGGCCGTTAATTTTATCCTCCTCGCCGTGTGTGTCTTGGGTTCCGCCTTTTCGTCGGGCTCTGAGATTGCCTTGGTCTCGGCAAGCCGGCGTAGACTCCAACAATTGGCGGCCGAAGGGGTGCACAACGCCCGCCGTGCCCTGAATCTTATTGCGGAAAAGGATCGCACTTTGGCGGTCATTCTCATCGCCACGAATCTGTTCAACATTTCTTGTGGTGCTATCGCGACGATGATGTGTCAACAGTGGATGGGGCCTGCCGGGGCGGTGGTGGCCACGGTGGTGGTTACGTCACTATTGTTGGTGTTCGGCGAAATCGTACCCAAAGCACTTTTTCTCTACCATGCCGACCGACTTCTTTCCAAAAGCAGTATGTTCTGGCGAGTCTTTCTCGTCTTGTCTACTCCTATCATCTGGCCCATCAATTTGGTTACCAAGATCGTATGCCGCTTACTTGGAAGTGGCCGAAAGCCCGCCTATTCGACGACTCGGGATGAAATAAAGTTGGTTTTGGAGGAATCTGTCGAAAGCGGTGGGTTGCCGCAAGATCAGCAGGTAATGCTTGAATCGGCTCTGAATTATGCCACCACCATTGCCAGGGAAGTCATGGTACCGATCTCGGAAGTAGCCCTGCTTCCGGAGACGGCGTCTACAAAAGAACTCATGGATCTGGTTCGAGATGAAGGGCATACGCGAACGCCCGTGTACAGAGAGCGGATCGACCAAATCATTGGGTTTGTCAATATCTTCGATCTATTTTATGACACGCCGCAGAAGACGTATATTCGGCCTTACATCCGATCGGCCCGTCTGGTTCCGGAGACCAAGCAGATCGACAAATTGTTTGTGGAGATGCAGCTCAAACGGGAAAGTATTGCCGTAGTGGTAAACGAGTTTGGGGCCTGTTTCGGTATTATCACGCTGGAAGATATTATGGAGGAGATTTTTGGCGAGCTTGCCGATGAACATGAGGATCCCAGGCCGGAAATTCAAGACAAAGGCGCCGGGGTATACCATGTCGACGGAACGGCGGATATCGATGACCTGAGAAGCGTTACCGGAATTGAAATTGAAAAGGCCGGTTTTGAGACGGTTGCAGGGTATGCCCTGTACCGTTTTGGGAAGATTCCCTCGAAAGGCGAGTCTTTCACCGACGGTTCTTTGACGGTAAGGGTCCTGGAGGCCGATCGCTATTCGATTAAGACGCTGGAAATGACAAGACATGATAGAAAGACAGATGCGGAGACATAGGCCCATTTTCAAAAAAGCCCTGGCCTTCATCGATCGATTATGCAAGGATGAGAGTTAGTTGGATGAAGTCAGGGGTTAAACGCCAGGCAACGGTGTACGTGAAAACATTTATTCGAAGGCATTTCCGGTTGAGATATGGTGAACGGCGTATTCGACGAGATCCTACGTCACTGGGTGATATTACGGGAAGCACTGGTCCTGGACCCGACGGTTTTAGCTGACCCGCATATCATTATTCGCCTCGTCGTTCAGGTGTTGCTCCTGATTGGTTCCGGCTTTTTCTCATGTTCTGAAACGGCCCTCTTTTCTCTTTCCCGCCTCGATCTTCAACGGCTTCGCAAAGAGCGCAATCCGTATTCCGAGTCGATACACGCCCTTCTGGATCAGCCGCGCCGGTTGATTATTTCTATTCTTTGCGGCAATGAACTGGTCAATGTGGCTTCTGCAGCCAACATGGCCGGCATCTTGGTTCACCTCTATGGAGCGGAAAAGGCCGGGTGGATCACCACATTGGTTATGGTCCCCTTGTTGCTGTTGTTTGGGGAGGTGACGCCGAAGACCATTGCGGTTGCGGATCCCGTCCGCGTCACTACGGGGGTGGTTGCTGCGCCTATGAGCCTGTGGGTGAAGCTGGTGGCCCCGTTGCGTTGGGTCATACGGGGCGTGGCGGATCGTATTACTACTTTGATGGTCGGAGAAGAGGCCACGGCCGAGAATATATTGCAGGTGGATGAATTTCGGAGTCTTGTGGAAGAAGTCGCCGAGGAGGGGGAGCTGGATGCTACGGAGCGAGCACTCATATACAAGTTGCTGGAGGCCAACTACACGGAGATCGTAGAAATAATGACCCCCAGAACGCGCACCAAGTTCCTGAATTTGGATACGAGCGTTCCGGACATGGTGGAGCAGTTCAAATCATATCGACATTCCAGGGTGCCGGTCTTTCAGGGCCACAGAGACAATCTGGTGGGCTTCGTCCATGCGGAGGATATACTGAGGCTGGTTATGGATGGGGTTGAACTGGCGATTTTGAGGCCTGTGGACATCATGCACCCGCCGGTCGTTGTGCCGCCGACCAAGAAGATTGACGAGATATTTGATTTTTTCCAGGCAAACAACGTCCGTGCAGCGGCAGTGCTGAACGAATTTGGGGGTGTGGAAGGTATCGTGACCATGAAAGATGTACTGACCTTCATTTTCGGCCAGATCTCGGGCGAAATCGCCGGCCAGGAATTCTACCAAGAGCAAGACGACAATGAATATGAAGTGCCGGGTGCCATGAAGCTGACCGACTTCAACACCCTGACCAACTTCGGCATTGAAGACCCCCGGATGACGACCATAGGCGGAGTGATTTTTCGGCATTTGGATAGATTGCCCCAGGTTGGAGACCGTGTTGTGGTAGAGGGTATCGGACTTGCCGTCCTGGAAATGGACGGTCATCGTATCGCCCGGGTTCGGGCAACGCGAGGTGCGGGTCGAGAAGATAATGACAGTGATTCGGCGTCGCTTCCCGTGGACTGACAGGCCTGCGAGTCCGGGTTGAAAAAAAAGAACAGGAAGGAAAAGCCCATTGGATATCCTAATCATTTTACCCATAATGGTGATCTTGTTGTTGCTGAAGGGCTTCTTTTCCGGGTCGGAGATCGCCTTGGTCAACTCGGATAAGATTAAATTGCACCACAAGGCCAGCCAAGGCCATCCGGGCGCCAAACTGGTACTCAAGTTGTTTCAAGCGCCGGACGTCTTATTGGTGACTACCCTTGTGGGCACCAATATCGTGACGGTCATCCTGGTTACCTTGGGCACCATATTGATGATCCGGGTTTTTGGGCGTCTCGGTGACCTCTATGCCTTTATCGTGTATACGCCCATATTTTTGATTTTGGGAGAGGTCGTCCCCAAGAGCATATATCAGCAAAAGTCGGATGTCTTGGCGCCGATCATCGTCTACCCACTCAAAGTCTTTTCGGTCTTATTTTCTCCTATTACATTTATTTTTGCCAGGGTGGCCAGGCTTGCCGCACGCCTGATCGGCGGGGGAAAAGCCGATAGGAGCCTTTTTATTACCCGTGAGTTGGTTCGTTCCGTCGTAGAGATGGCCGAAAGAGGGTCCAATATCGACGCTTTCGATAGGGGGCGGATTAAACGGGTCATTCGATTTGCGGAAACGACGGTGGGTGAAGCCATGATACCGGTAGGGGATATGACGGCCATCAATGGCAACAGGAGTATGAAATCGGCGATTTCTTTGGTTCGGCGGCGGGGATACAACCGGCTACCGGTGTATCAGGGGAATATCAGCAATATCATCGGTATTGTGACGATGACCACCTGGGATCTCATGGATTCGCAGCTGAAAGCGGCCAATCTGTTGGACCGGATGAAGCCCGCCCATTATGTGTCCGCCAATCAGACCATAGATCAGTTGTTGCCGGTGCTTCGCAGTCGAGCCGATCACATGGCCATTGTCGTGGACGAGTTTGGTTCGGCCATTGGGATGATTACCATGGAAGACATTCTGGAAGAGGTCGTGGGAGAGATTGACGTGGGGTACGATTTTGAAGAATATCTTCCCCGTCGGAAGTGGGTCGTAGAATCCTTGGAAGACGGTGCCTATCTCGTAGACTCCCGTCTGCCCATTTCAGAGGCCAACGAAATCCTTTCCGCCTATTTTCCCACCTCTGAATCCCATACCATCGGGGGCTTGATTATGGCGCGATTACGGCATATTCCCAAGCAGGGTGAATCGATTCTGGAGTCGGGGTATAGACTCACTGTGGAAGAGGCGACGGAACGGGCGATCCGGAAGCTGCGCATTGAACCGGCGAGGTAGCCCTTCACCCGACGAATGTCATGAGTGGCGCCTTTTTCCCAGCTTGGACCCAGAACAAAAAAAGGGCATTTCGCCGGATAAGCGAAAATGCCCTTTTTCTTTTTTGGTATGTCCGTTTAGACGACCGTTACATTCGTTGCGGCGGGGCCTTTGCTGCCCTGCTCAACGTCAAAGGTCACCCTGTCACCTTCATTAAGAGACTTGAAGCCCGAAGCGTTGATCCCTGTATGGTGAACAAATACGTCCGGTCCGTCCTCTTGCTCGATAAAGCCGTAACCTTTTTGGTCGTTAAACCACTTTACAGTTCCTTCTGCCATCGTGACACCCTCCTTTCCACAAAATTCTCATGGTTCCAAACTTGAGGTTGCCACTTTTGCAAATGGATTCTGCCTCAACACGAAACCGGGCCATCAATATGGACGACCCTTTACTGATTACAATCAATATAATACCTTTTTTTAAAAAAGCAAACAATTCTTTGGTTAAAATTGATGAAATCGTAAAAAACCAAAATTAATCCTGGCCTCGTTTTTACGGAAAATAGAAGTTCCACCCCTTCTCATATTTGCCCATGCCGGCCCTGAAGCCTGATAACACCTTCTTATTATTGGAATTATTCTTCAAGAAAACAATGGAGACGGGGTCCGAGTAGACATAAACCCAAGGTCCTGGGTCTCTGATCATTTGTTGAAAAAAAGGAATCTGGTGTGCCAGGAGAATGTCCGCGGGATAACTGTCGAGCAGCCGTTTCCAATTTGCCGGATGTGCCTGGGCGGCAAAATGTTCTTTGATCACGGATTCGGGATAGACGGTCCGAAACCGTCCGTCAATAGAGACCCGGCAATCGGGGTAGAGATGCCAGATGGCGTATTCTCCCCAGTCAAAGGGGACAAGCAGGTTTCCGTGCATCTGGTTTGATTTGAGGAAATGGACAGCCCCCACGGGGTATTCCGCAGGATCGACAATGATTCGACATCCGGAAGCCACATACGGTCGTACGCCCCCATAGAGAAGGTATGCCGCCAAAAGGGTGACGAGGACGGCCAGCAGATTTGCGGAGCTCCGGGTCAGTTTGAGGTCTTTTCGTCGATATTCCATCCATTTAACGAGACCCGAAGCCCGGAAAGAGAGATAAGGGCAGGCGGTGATTCCAAAGAAGGGGATGTGGCGACGATGAAGCACGGCAGCTGCAAGGCATGCCGAAACAATGACGATTTGCCAGGTTTCGTCCCCTTTGGGTTTCCTGGATACAACCATGATGAGAAACAACACCGCCATGAGTTTGAACTGCAGGAAAGACAGGTCAAACAGGTCGACCGGCGCCCATTCACTGATCTGTCTCGGCAAAGAAAGGCTATTTAAAAGAAACAGGTGTAGCTTGTAGCCATAAGGGTTCAAAAGGGTGGCCAGGCTGGTCGGGATAACCCATAACCAAAGCCTGCGTACTTTATGGTAGCCGATAGAGGCGGAGGTAAAATAAAGCACTGTCATCCATCCCGACACTGCCAGGAGAATGGCCCACCCTATAAGAAAGCCGCCGTGGAGATTGACCCACAGGGCCATCAAGAAGGGCAGCGCACAAAGCCGATCCGTATCTTTTTCCAGATATAGATAAAACAAAAAGACAAAGAGGGTAAAAAACAGCAATGAAAATACCTGCGGCCGTATCATGAAGGCCGGAGAAATGACGGTAATCGCCAATGTCAGGATTCCGGCGGTGACCAGGGAGATGTGTTTTTGAAACCCACAAATCCGCCAAAGCAGGGCAACGATAAACAAGCCGATAATCAGTTTACCGAAGAGTAGTCCGGCATCGCCAAG